>JAMORG010000131.1 GCA_027063745.1 Sulfurimonas sp. | reverse complement strand
GAACTCTTTAAGCCGCATTTGATTGCAAAACTTGAAGAGAAAGGCTACGCAACAACTGTTAAAGCTGCGAAGAAGATGATCGAAGATAAAACAAATGAAGTTTGGGAATGTCTTGCTGAGATTGTTGATGGTTATCCAATTATGCTTAACCGTGCACCGACACTTCACAAACTATCTATTCAGGCTTTCCACCCAAGACTAATAGATGGTAAAGCAATTCAGTTGCATCCACTCGTTTGTGCGGCTTTCAATGCCGACTTCGATGGTGACCAGATGGCTGTTCACGTACCACTGAGCTCTGCTGCTATTGCAGAAGCAAAAGTATTGATGCTTGCATCTATGAACATCTTGCTTCCGGCATCAGGGAAAGCAATCGCTACTCCTTCACAGGATATGGTCCTTGGTATCTACTACATCTCATTAGAGAAAAATGGAGTAAAAGGAAGTAACAAACTTTTTGCAAATGTTGATGAGATTCGTATTGCACTTGAAAACGGTGCACTTGATCTTCACGCAAAAGTAAGAACAAGAGTTGATGGTCGCATTATTCATACAACTGCTGGTCGTCTTTTGATCAAAGCTATTCTTCCAGACTTCGTTCCGGCAGAACTTTGGAACAAGGTTATGAAGAAAAAAGCAATTAATGAAATCGTTGATTATGTGCAAAAACATGGTGGTATCGGTGTTACTGCATCATTCCTTGACCGCCTGAAAGATCTTGGTTTCAAACATGCAACTGAAGCTGGTGTATCGATCTCTGCTGATGATATACGTGTACCAGCAATGAAGCCTGCAAAAATTGCAGAGTCAAAAGCACGTGTTATTGAGATTCAAAAACAGTTTGAAGCTGGTCTTTTAACTGAGCAAGAGCGTTACAATAAAATCATTGATGTTTGGACAGATACAAACAATACTCTTGCAGCAGAGATGATGGATCTTGTTCAAAATGACAAAGATGGATTTAACTCTATTCATATGATGGCTGATTCTGGGGCTCGTGGTTCAGCAGCACAGATTCGTCAGCTTGCTGGTATGCGTGGTCTTATGGCAAAACCTTCTGGAGATATTATCGAAACACCGATTATCTCAAACTTTAAAGAGGGTCTAAACGTAATCGAGTACTTCATTTCAACTCACGGTGCTCGTAAAGGTCTTGCCGATACAGCACTTAAAACTGCAAATGCGGGTTATCTTACTCGTAAGCTTGTTGATGTTGCACAAAATGTTAAGATCGTTGAACACGATTGTCATACTCACGAAGGTATTGAAATCTCAGACATCTCTGATCAAAATACTTTGATCGAGTCTTTAGAAGACAGACTTAACGGCCGTGTTCTTGCTGATGATGTAATTGATCCTATCTCAAATGAGATTCTATATGCTGAGGGTACACTTCTTGATGAAGTATCTGCAAAAGTTATTGCAGAAGCAGGAATTAAAACAGCATACATCAGAACACCGACAACTTGTAAAAGTGAAGATGGTATTTGTGCACTTTGTTATGGTGTTAACCTTGCAACAGGACACATTGTGCGCCCTGGTGAAGCTGTTGGTATTATCGCTGCTCAGTCAATTGGTGAGCCAGGTACGCAGCTTACACTTAGAACGTTCCACGTTGGGGGTACTGCATCAAGTACAGCTCAAGAGCGTCAGGTTATTGCTGAAAAAGAAGGGTTTATCCGTTACTATAACCTTAAAACGTATAGAAACAAAGAGGGCAAAAACATTGTGGCTAACCGCCGTAATGCAGCAGTCCTTCTTGTTGAGCCAAAAATCAAAGCACCATATGCTGGTACTGTTGATGTTCAAACAGTTCATGATGAAGTTATCATTGCTGTTACAGCTGAAAATGGTGATGTTACTCGTTACTCATTACGTAAAAATGAGATTGCTAAGCCAAATGAGCTTGCAGGTGTTAGTGGACAAATCGAAGGAAAATATTACTTCCCACATGAGAGTGGTACAAAAGTAGAAGCAGAAGACTCTATTGTTGAGACTATCAAAGATGGCTGGAATGTCCCTTCACGTATTCCATATGCATCGGAGCTATTAGTTGACAATGGTGCACCAGTTACACAAAAAATCTATGCTAAAGAAGAGGGAACTGTTAAGTACTTCTTACTAAAAGGTGACTACTTAGAGAGATTTGAAGGGCTTAAGTCTGGGTACGAAGTAGTAGAAAAAGGTCTTTTTGCAGCTATTATTGACAAAAACAACCGTGAGGCTGTTCGTCACTATATCGCTCGTGGTTCAGTTATTGTTACTGATGATGATGAGGCTGTTGATGCACAGACACTGATCGCTAAGCCATCATCTGATGAGTCAGTGGTAATTGCAGAGTGGGATCCATACTCTAATCCGATTATCTCTGAAGCAAACGGTGTTGTTAAGTTCGAAGATATCATCGTTGGAACTACTGCTAGTGAGCAACTTGATGAGCTTACTGGTAAAACACGTCTGATGATTAATGACCACATCTCTTCTGAGTACAAGCCGACTATCGTGCTTGCAACAGAAGATGGTGAGCTTTTACGTTATGCGATCGAGCCTAAGTCTTCTATCTTTGTTACAGATGGCGCAGAAGTGAAAATTGCTGATATCTTGGCAAAAACACCAAAAGCACTTCAAAAATCATCAGATATTACCGGGGGTCTTCCACGTGTATCTGAACTCTTTGAAGGTCGTCGTCCAAAAGCTACTGCACTTATCTCTGAAATAGATGGTGTTGTAAGCTTCGGTAAACCACTTCGTGGTAAGATCCGTATCATTGTAAGTAATGCAGAGAGCGGCATCATTAAAGAGTACTTTGTAGATAAGTCTCATGAGCCGGTTGTAAATCCAGGTGATTTCGTTCATGCCGGTGAGCGTCTGACTACTGGTATTGTATCTTCACACGAGCTGCTTAGAATTATGGGTGTTAAAGCACTTTATAACTACCTCGTATCTGAAGTACAGCAGGTTTATCGTTCTCAAGGGGTTAACATCGCTGATAAACATATCGAGGTTATCTTTACTCAGATGTTACGTCAGGTCAAGATTGTTAAATCTGGAGATACAAAGTTCATTGAAGGTGACCTTGTATCAAAAACAAAATTTGCTCAAGAGAATGAGAAGATCATTCGTCTTGGTGGTCGCCCTGCGATTGCTGAGCCGTTCTTGGTTGGTATTACACGTGCTGCGGTATCTGCTGATAGTATTATCTCAGCTGCATCATTCCAAGATACAACAAAAGTACTTACTGAAGCTGCAGTAAGTGCAAAAGTTGATAACTTAGAAAACCTAAAAGAGAATGTTATTATCGGTCGTACGATACCAGTTGGTACAGGTATCTACAAAGATAAAGATGTTGTCTTTGAAGTGCAAGAAGACTAAATCTTCTTGTTAAAGAAGAAGTTTTTACACTTCTTCTTGATCAATTCTCCATTAATTCTTTCTCTTCACTTAAAATAAGCTTACTTTAAATAGATTTTCTGTATTATTCCGTGTCTATAATTCTCTAATTTTTATTCTAAAAGTTAGGAATTACATTCTACTGGAAAATTAAGTAAAAAGGAAATATATGCCTACAATCAATCAATTGATTCGTAAAGAGCGTAAAAAAGTAGTTAAGAAATCAAAATCTGCTGCTTTACTCGCTTGTCCACAGCGTCGTGGTGTTTGTACTCGTGTTTACACAACTACACCTAAAAAACCAAACTCGGCTTTAAGAAAAGTTGCAAAAGTTCGTTTAACTTCTGGATTTGAAGTTATTTCATACATCGGTGGTGAGGGTCACAACCTTCAAGAACACTCTATCGTACTTGTACGTGGTGGTCGTGTAAAAGATTTACCTGGTGTTAAGTATCACATCGTTCGTGGTGCACTTGATACTGCTGGTGTTGCAAACAGAACTGTTTCTCGTTCTAAATACGGAACTAAGAAACCTAAAAAATAGTTTTAGACTATTTTAAACAATATTCAAAATAGCTACAGGACTTACACGATTTATTTTACGTAAGTTTTGAGTAAATTTGAAAAAATTGAAGACAAGGAAAATAACAAATGAGAAGAAGAAAAGCTCCCGTTCGTGAAATTATGCCAGATCCAATTTATGGAAGCAAAATTTTAACGAAATTTATTAACAAAGTAATGTTAGACGGTAAGAAGTCTACAGCAGAAAAAATCATCTACTCTGCACTTGATATCATCAGTGCAAAAGGTGAAAAATCTGGTATTGAAACATTTAATGATGCTATTGAGAATATCAAACCTGTAATTGAGGTTAAAAGTCGCCGTGTTGGTGGTGCTACTTATCAAGTTCCAGTAGAAGTACGCCCGGTACGTCAGCAATCTTTAGCTATTAGATGGTTAGTAGATGCTGCTCGTAAGAGAAATGAAAGAACAATGGCTGAGAGATTAGCTAACGAGTTTATGGATGCAGCAAGCGATAAAGGTGCAGCATTTAAGAAGAAAGAAGATACATATAAAATGGCAGAAGCTAATAAAGCGTTTGCTCATTATAGATGGTAATAGGATAAACATATGCCAAGAAGTCATAAATTAGAAGATGTAAGAAATATCGGTATTGCTGCGCACATTGATGCTGGTAAAACTACAACAACAGAGAGAATTCTTTTCTATACAGGTGTAGAGCACAAAATCGGTGAAGTTCACGATGGTGCTGCTACTATGGACTGGATGGAACAAGAGCAAGAGCGTGGTATTACAATTACTTCTGCTGCTACTACTTGTGAGTGGAAAGGTAAACAGATCAATATCATCGATACTCCGGGACACGTTGACTTCACTATTGAAGTTGAGCGTTCTATGCGTGTACTAGATGGTGCTGTTTCTGTTTTCTGTGCTGTTGGTGGGGTTCAACCACAGTCTGAAACTGTATGGAGACAACGTAACCGTTATAAAGTTCCATCTATTGTTTTTGTTAACAAAATGGATAGAACTGGTGCAGATTTCTACGAAGTTGAAAAACAAATCAAAGAGCGTCTTAAAGGTAACCCAATGCCTTTCCAACTACCAATTGGTGCAGAGGATAAGTTCGAGGGTGTAATTGACCTTGTTAAGATGAAAGAGATTGTTTGGGATGAAGATGCTGCTATGGGATCTAACTACCATGTTCAAGATATCCGTCCGGAACTTCAAGACAAAGCTGATGAGTATAGAGAAAAGATGCTTGAGACTCTTGCTGATGTTGAAGGTAATGATGAATTTGCTATGAAATTTTTAGAAGGTGAAGAGATCACTGAAGAAGAGATCATGGCAGCTATCAAAGCAGCAACTATCGGTATGGCAATCGTTCCTATGACTTGTGGTACTGCATTTAAAAACAAAGGTGTTCAGACTCTACTTGACGCAGTTGTTGATTATCTTCCTTCACCGGTTGAAGCACCACCAATCACTGGTACACTTATGGATGATGAGACGAAAGAAGTTGTAGTTGAATCAACTGATGAGGGTCCATTTGCATCACTTGCGTTTAAAATTATGACTGACCCATTTGTTGGACAGCTTACATTTATTCGTGTATATCGTGGTAGCTTAGAGTCTGGTTCTTATGTTCACAACTCTACAAAAGATAAAAAAGAGCGTATTGGTCGTATCATGAAGATGCATGCTATCAAACGTGAAGAGATCAAAGAGATTTACGCTGGTGAAATCGGTGCAGTTGTTGGTCTTAAATATACTACAACTGGGGATACTTTATGTGATCCAGAAGAGAAAGTTGTTCTTGAAAGAATGGACTTCCCAGATCCGGTTATCTCTGTTGCGGTTGAGCCTAAAACAAAAGCTGACCAAGAGAAAATGGGTATCGCTCTTAGCAAACTTGCTGCAGAGGATCCATCATTTAGAGTACATACTGACGAAGAGACTGGTCAGACAATTATTTCTGGTATGGGTGAGCTTCACCTTGAGATTATTGTTGATCGTATGAAGCGTGAGTTCAAAGTTGAAGCTGAAGTTGGTGCACCACAGGTATCTTACCGTGAAGCTATCAAAAATGAAGTTGATGAGAACTACAAATATGCTAAACAGTCTGGTGGTCGTGGACAGTATGGTCACGTTGTATTTAGAATGAAACCTGCTGAAAGCGGTGCTGGTCTTGTGTTTAACAATGACATTAAAGGTGGTGCAATTCCTAGAGAATACATCCCTGCAGTTGAAAAAGGTTTCGAAGAAGCAATGCAAGGCGGTGTACTTGCTGGTTATCCAATCGAAGATGTTGAGATTACTCTTTATGATGGTACTTATCATGATGTTGACTCGAATGAGATGGCATTTAAACTTGCTGCATCTATGGGATTTAAAGAGGCTGCTAAAAAAGCAAACCCTACAATTCTTGAGCCTGTAATGAAAGTTGAAGTTGAAGTTCCTGAAGAGTATATGGGAGATGTTATCGGTGACCTTAACCGTCGTCGTGGACAAGTTAACAACATGAGCGATCGTGCTGGTAACAAAATTGTTGATGCATTCGTTCCATTATCTGAAATGTTCGGATACTCAACTGACCTTCGTTCAAATACTCAGGGTCGTGCAACGTACTCTATGGAATTTGATCACTATGAAGAAGTTCCTAAAAACGTATCTGAAGAGATTATCAAAAAACGTAACGGATAACTCTTTTTTTGACAGTGCATCACGCACTGTCAATTTTTCTCCTCTATTTTCTTTTAAAAATCATTTTTTTGCTATAATACCTTAAAAACAGGTATGAAAATGTATAAAATTATTCTCTCAATGCTTTTGCTTTTTGTAGCTCTTGAAGCAAAAAACCCTTATCCTTTTGCAGCTTTAGGTGATGTCATATATGATAATGCAGATAAAGTACAAAAACTTCAAAATATTGATGGCTTTTCAATTTACAATGATAAAATTCAAAAATATCTGCGAGATGTTAAAAGAGCAAAAGAGGAAGGCTTTGCATTAGAAGCAGGGAAGAAAAAAGATAAAAAAGCATATCTTAACAGACTTCGAACTTTAGCAAAAGAGTACGACTTGTTTCGTCGTTCTGTAGAGGTAAGTTTTGAAGAAGCAGTCAAAAATAAAAATGTCAAGCTTGTTGAGCAGCTTATAAACAGTGGACTGCTTGATACTGATCGTTATAAAAAAGAGATCTTGGATTTTTACTTTGACCATGTAGGGGAGATGTCAACTGAAGGTCTAATACAGTCTTATCTTGATGATGATGCAAAACTGCGTAAAAAAAGAGCGGCACAGCGTAAACGTTATCTCTCCAAGAAGCAAAGAGAGTTAGAGCGTATTAAGAGAATTCGCAAAAAAGACAAACTAGAACAAGAGCGACTGGAAAAACAGTTGCAACAAGAGTTAATACAAAAGAAAAAAGAGATACAGGCCTATCAAAAAAAAGAGCTCTCTAAGACCAGATAAAAGGTTCTGTCTCAGTTGGTCTTCCCTCAAGGGTTAAAAATGGCTTGTACTGTGCTTTATATGAGAGTGAAGGGCAATCTTTTACATAGTAGCCAAGATATATCCATCTTTTATTTGTTTTTTTTGCGTACTGTATCTGATTATATAATGAGAGTCTTCCCAGAGAGTACTCTTTAAAATCAGGATCATAATAGAAGTAGATAGAAGAGATGCCATCTTCTAAAATATCTATAAGGTCAACTCCAATAAGTTCATTTTCATAAAAATAGAGCACTTCATATCCAAAGCTTTCATGCCCTGTAACAAAAGAGCTGTAGTAATGATCCGGAGTAGTTTTTTCATACGCCCACTCTTTTTTTTCATGCATATAGAGATGATACTTCTCAAAGAGAGCTAAATGTTCTTGCGTGAGTGTAGGCTTTTGTATAAAGGTACGAATATCATGTGCTTTTTTAAGTACTCGTTTCGCAGATTTTGAAAAAGTATAGTTCTCTACATCTATTTTAATACTTTGACATTCATTACAGCCTTCACAGATAGGACGAAAGTACATTTTACCAAAGCGTCGATAACCTCTTTCAATAAGTTCTTGGCATTGTTGTGCTGAACAGTTGTCTATAACTTTATAATGGGTAGTTTGTTTATGCTCAGCAAGGTAGGAACACTTATCACTAAGATAAAACTCTTTAAGTAAATTCATACGTGGATTTTGACATAATTAAGATGAAAAGTAGCAAAAAGTGAGAAGCAGTTTGGAATATTTTATAAAATATAAAAAAGAGATTTTTCGTATAGTGGGTGGAGCATTTTTGCTTATAGGATTTGTAATACACTTTTGGGTAACACCACAAAAAGCTCTCTCAAAGTCAGAACTGGCAGCGGCAAATGTAGCACGAATGGAAGCAAGTGTTCAAGGAAGCAGCCAAAAGAAGGTAAAGAAAAAAGCAGACCCTTCTCATATAGCTAAGGCTTTAAAAGCTACAAGAGCCAAGCAGATGGAGTATTTGACAATTTTTGCTATGCTCGCAGGTGGCATCTTGATACTTTTTAGTTTTTTTAAAAAAGATGAGTAACTTTAGTTTTGTCTGTTCATTGCAATAAGTACATCTTCAATCATTTTGTCTATATCTCCGTCTAAAATAGCGGACACATTAGAATATGCTATATTGGATCGGGTATCTTTTACCTGCTGGTATGGCTGCATAACATAAGAGCGTATCTGATGTCCCCAGCCTATCTCACTCTTTGCAACACCTGCCTCTTTTGCTTTTTGTTCTTCGAGTTCAAGCTCATAAAGGCGTGATTTGAGCATCTTTAGTGCTGTTGCTTTGTTTTTGTGCTGACTTCTGTCGTTTTGACACTGTACTACAACACCGGTAGGAATATGTGTGATGCGAATGGCAGATTCGGTTTTATTAACATGCTGTCCACCGGCACCGCTGGCACGGTAGGTGTCAATGCGTATATCTTTATCTTCGATGACAATGTCGATATCATCATCAATCTCAGGTGAGACCATAACAGAGCTAAAAGAAGTGTGACGCTTTGCATTGGAATCAAATGGAGATATTCGAACAAGCCTGTGGATACCGTTTTCAACTTTTAAGTACCCATAGGCATTTTCACCCTTTATAAGAATAGTCGCATCTTTGATGCCGGCCTCTTCACCATTTTGATAGTCAAGTACTTCTACTTTAAAGTCATGTCTCTCTGCCCAGCGCTTGTACATTCTTAAAAGCATTGCAGCCCAGTCTTGGCTCTCTGTTCCACCAGCACCAGGATGGATAGATAAAATAGCATTGTTGGCATCACTCTCACCGCTGAGAAGTACTTCTATCTCCATGGCTCGTATCTGCTCCTCTAACTGCTCTGCATCATCATAGAGTGCCTGAAGTGATTCCTCATCGTTTTCTTCTTTTGCCATCTCATAGAGCTCTTTTGCATCTTCTACAGCTGATTTTGCAACGTGATACTTTTCTAGTTTACGCTCTAGTTGCGTTTTTTCTTTTTGAATCTTCGCTGCCTCTTTTGCATCGTTCCAAAACTCAGGATTATTCTCAAGCTCTTCTATCTCACGCAGTCTTGCTTCGATCTTCTTGGGCTCAACAACACCGGTAATATTTTGCATTTTTGTTGAAACATTTTTTAAAAGTTCTGTATATTCGTAGTTATCCATTTTATTTCACTTTTTCTATTTTGTCAATCTTTTGTATATCTTTGCAGGGTGCGCTCAGACCAACGGGAGGATTTGTCGTGCCATGTGAAGATATACAAAAGATTCTCTCAAAGATATTGTATAATTGCGAAAGTATAACACATCAAGGCAAAATATGAAGATTATCACATCAGCAAATGAGCTAAAAAAGCTTCTGCGTGAGCAAAACAAAACCATAGGCTATGTTCCAACAATGGGGGCACTGCATGAGGGACACCTTACACTGATACGTGAAGCAAGAAAGAGTAACGAGCTTGTCGTAGTCTCTATCTTTGTAAATCCTACACAGTTTTTAGCAGGAGAAGATCTAGAGAAGTATCCACGCCGTGATGAAGCTGATAAAAAGATATGTGAGCTTGCCGGGGTAGATGTTTTGTTTATGCCAAATGCAAAGGAACTCTATTTTGATGATGAAGTAAAGATTGTTGCTCCAAATGTTCGTGGTTATGTTTTAGAAGGTGCTACACGTCCTGGACATTTTAGTGGTGTTTTACGTGTTGTTATGAAGTTGCTTAATATTGTCAGCCCCACGAATGCCTACTTTGGTAAAAAAGATGCACAGCAGCTAAACCTAATAGAGCAGATGGTAAAGCACTATTTCATAGATGTCAACATTGTTCCTGTAGATACCGTTCGGGACAGTGATGGTTTGGCTCTTAGCAGCCGTAATGTATATCTCTCCAAAGAGGAGCGCCAAGAGGCTCTAAAGATTCCAAAGGCACTCTATATGGCCTCAAATCTTATAGCAAAAGGTGAGCTGAGTGTTTCAAAGATCGAAGATGCCATGTTAGAAGTGCTCTCTCCTTTGGAGATAGGTTATGTGGCTGTTGTAAACAGAGACTTTGAACCGTTGCGTGAGATAGAACTTGGAAATACCATTATCTTAGTGGAGGCCATTGTAGGAAGTACGCGGCTGCTTGATAACATCTGGCTCTAAGTATCCTTCTTCTATCATAATATCAACTGCTTTTTTGAAGACAGGAACAGCAGTCTGTGAGGCAAACTGGCTCTTTTTTGGTTGGATGACAATAACACCGATGGTATAGTCATGTCCACTGTAGTCATTGGCAAAACCCATAAAGGCAGTGTTGTACTTGCGAACATACTTTCCTTTTTCAACGATGTGCGCCGTTCCTGTTTTCCCTCCGACTTCTATTCCTGGTGTGATGGCTTTTTTACCCGTTCCTTTGTTGACGGTTTTTATAAGTATCTTTTTCATGCGTGCTGCAGTAGAACTTTTAATGATCTGTGGCTGTTCAAACTCAGGAGTAAAGCTCTCTTGTCCATACTCATCTATAAAAGAGTTGACAATCTTTGGCGTGAGCATCTTTCCGTTGTTGTTAAAGACACTGTAAGCTCGCAGTAGCTGCATGAGATTTGCGCGTATTCCGTATCCGTAGGCACAGGTTGCTTTGTATATCTCATTTTCAAGTCGTTTTGCCGATGGTATAGAGCCTTTTTTCTCATAGATAAGGTCCGGTGTTGATTTACTTGCAAAAGCAAAACGTTGCAGGCCTTCATAGAACTCATATCCTGAGAGTTTTTGTGCAAGTTGTGCTATTCCGACATTTGATGAGTGGACAATGACATCTTCAGCACTTAACCAGTCAAATTTATGTTCATCAGTAATAACCTTGCGGCCTATTTTAAAACGCCCGTTATGTCCGTTTACAAGATCATACGGGTTAACAAGGTGATGCTCCAAAAGGAGTGCAAAGGTGACAGGCTTTAAAACACTTCCCGGTTCAAAACTATACTCAATCATACCGGAGTTGAGAGATGGGTAGTCACTGCGTTTTATATTTTTAGGGTAGTAACGGTTTGAGCTGGCCAATGCATATACTTTTCCATCATGTGCGTTCATAATGGCTATCATAATCTCTTTTGCTCTGAGCTCTTTTTTCATGCTCTCTAGCATCTTCTCTATGCGAATCTGAAATGAGAGAGGAATGGTGAGTTTAATGTCAAGACCATTGATCTTGCGTTTATAAAAACTCTCTTTGTTGAGGATAATGTAGCTGTTAACATCCCGTTTTCCACGTAAAAGACCATTTTGTCTTGGAGAGAGTTCATCATCGTAACGTTTTTCAAGTCCTTTGACCCCTTTTACAAAGGTGTAGCCGTCATCTTCAAGTTTGTGTGGATAGCCGATGATAGGGGTGAGCAGTTTTCCATAAGGGTACTCACGACTCTCACCACTCTCTAAAATACTAAGCCCATGCACAGAGCGAAGGCCGGTACGTGGGTTTTTTAATGACAGAAAGACTTTAAAACGGCGCAGTTCATAGGAGAGTTTTTTTAGATACTGAGCTTGAATCTGTGAGAGGTTGTAACTCAAAACGACAACACCTCTGCGTTTTGCAAGGCGTTTTTTTATATCTTTTGGACTCATACCTGAGTAGATAGAGAAGAGTTCGATGAAAAGTTCTTTTTTTTGTGGGTCAATGTATCGGGTATTGACTACTGCTTTGTAGAGTTTTTTTGTACTGGCTATGTGAAAGCCATCAGATGAGATGATGTTGCCTCGCTGTGCCCGTGAGGACTCTTTTGCATAGAGTGAGGGCATATGTCTGGCTTTAAGCACTGTAGCAAGCATAACACTAAGAAAAACGATAAATGCAAATAGAATAAGGATATACAAAAAGATGATCTTTTTGCTTTTGTTTTGTTGTTGGAGTGTAGGCATAGAGTATGAAGAGGGCAGACTAGAGTTGTGTTCTGCCGATTTCTTTATAAGCATTTAATGCTTTGTTGCGAATCTCAAGCATAAGTTTCATACTTGTCTCTGCTTTGCCAATAGCAAGTGCTGCCTGATGGAGATCTTTTACCTGCCCGGTAGCCAGATCTGCAATGGCTTTCTCACTTGTCTGTTGTATCTCATTGACATCTTCAAGCGCAGATTTAAGTGAGTCGGCAAAATTGGCTCCACCTGCTGAACTTTTCTCACTAAGGGTATCTTTTTGTTTGAGAAGCTCTGCAGTAGATGGAGAAGATATAGTGTTAATATTGCTCATATTGTCAAACTCCATGTTTATTGTAATAGAGATATAGCAGAGTTTGCCATATCTTTTGCACTCTGAAATGCTGCAACATTTGCCTGATAAGAGCGTGTTGCTTCTACTAAATCGGCCATTTCCACAACAGGATTAATATTTGGATAGGCAACATAACCATTTGCATCTGCATCTGGATGATTTGGTTCATATTTCATCTGTGGTTTTGAGTCATCACGTGAAATCTTGTCAACTATTACGCTCATTATAGCAGGATTTGCCTTTTTTCCAAATGCACCCTCATCCAAAGGGTCTGAGTATCCTAAAGAATTACTCTCTTTATTGAGCATATCATTATAGACATCGTTAAAGTTTACTGCTTTAAAGACTACTTCTTTACGGCGGTATGGTCCACCCTCTTCGGTTCTTGTTGTCTGGGCATTTGCAATGTTGCTTGAGATGGTGTTTACTCTCACGCGTTGCGCAGAGAGACCATAGCCACTGATATCAAAGCTGTTTAAAAAATTACTCATCGTCTATTTCCTTAGTTAAGTCTTCCAGATGCTTCTATAACACCTTTAAAGATAGCCGTATCTTTCTTGCTGGCCATCACAAGAGCATTAAACATAACAGAGTTTTTACTCATCTCTGTAGTTTCAACATCCAAATCAACAGAGTTGCCGTCGTTACGCGCCATATGGCCGTCACGAAAGTAGATTGTCGGCTTGCGTGAGCCCTCTTGCTCTTTTGCTTTGAGATGTTTCTCATTGGTAGCAGCCATTTGTAACTCATGAGAGTTGTCATGGTAGAGTTCACGTTCTTTTGCAACAAGAGCATCCTCAAAACGAATATCTCTTGGTCTGTAGTAAGGAGTATCAGCATTGGCAATGTTAGAAGCTATCATATCTTGACGAGCTGCACGGTAGTCCATCGCTTGGCTTAAAAGTTCATGGGTTTTGGATATCTCAATGCTCATAGTAAACTCCTTATATACATGTATTGCAAAATATAAGCAAAAATAGTTCCAAAAATAATTTGAAATAAATGTTAAAAATAGTTAGTAAATGTATTATCACAAAGTGGTGAAGAAAAAATGAAGACAGGGTATATCTCTTGACATTAAGCAAGTTTTAAT
>JAMORG010000130.1 GCA_027063745.1 Sulfurimonas sp. | reverse complement strand
TACTTTTAGAGTCTATGATTGAAGCTGGTTATGAAGATCACAGAACATTAGCTCGTCGTATCACTAAAATGGAAGAGTGGATTAAAAAGCCGGAACTTTTAGAGCCAGATGCTGATGCAGAGTATGCGGCAGTAATTGAGATTGACTTAAATGAAATCACTGAGCCAATCTTAGCATGTCCAAATGATCCGGATGATGTTGCAACGCTTTCAGAAGTACTTGCATCTGACAGACCTACAAAAATTGATGAAGTGTTCGTTGGTTCTTGTATGACAAACATCGGTCACTACCGTGCTCTTGGTGAAGTACTTAAAGGTGAGGGTGCAGTTCCAACTCGTCTATGGGTTTGTCCTCCGACAAAAATGGATGAGAAACAACTGACAGAAGAGGGTTATTACTCTATTTATGGTGCAGCAGGTGCTCGTACTGAGATTCCTGGATGTTCACTGTGTATGGGTAACCAGGCTCGTGTTGCTGATAATGCTATTGTATTCTCAACTTCAACTCGTAACTTCGACAACCGTCTTGGTAAGGGTGCACAGGTTTACCTTGGTTCTGCAGAGCTTGCAGCAGTATGTTCACTTCTTGGTAAAATCCCAACAAAAGAAGAGTATCTTGAACTTACGAAGAAAATCCAAGGTAAAGAAGAAGATATTTACAAATACCTTAACTTCAACCTTATTCCTGACTATAAGCTTAACTAGCTGTATGCAAAAACGGACTAAATCCGTTTTTGCCAAACTTAACTAAGTTTATAGTTTTTTTAACTTCTATCCTCTTATTACATCATAATCATCAGGTATTACCGGAATAAAGCGTTTCATGTCAATTTTTTCATTCTGTTTCTGTTTAGAAAAATCTATGATTACCTTATTGTCAAATTCATCTCTGTAAGAGATTTCACTTATTTTGTTGTTATCAAGTTTTATCAAAAATGTCGTATCTCTGTAGTGTGCAAGATACTCATTTGGTTTAATCTCTTTTGCATTTTTAATCAGAGAAAAGATATCAAATTTGGAATCAATCTTTTTCATAATAACCTGTTCTAAATCAGGCTCAATCATAATGACTTTGTAAGAAGAAATATAGACCTCTTTTTGTATTGGTTGTGTATATTTCCACAAAGCAAACTGAGGCTTTGTTGCTATAACATGCCCTTTGTATTCTATGGTTTTGTTCTGATCATCTGTGATTTTTTGGTCAAAATCTGCTTCAAATGAGAAGATATTTCCTATATCTGCCCAAAGTGAAACACTCAAAAGTGATAGTATTATTTTTCGTTTCATGATGCTCCTTGTTAAAAGAAATTATAGCAAATAATTGATTTATACTATTTATCAGAATTAATGTGATAAAATAGCTCCAACTTCAATAAAATTATATAGTTTACTATATAGTAATCATAAGGTGGAAAATGCTACAGGCATTCATGGGTAAGGTATTTGGAACAGCAAATGACCGTCAATTAAAAAAATATTTCAAAAAAGTAAAACAGATTAATGCGTTAGAGAGTAAATATGAGTCTTTGAGTGATGAAGAGCTAAAAGATTCATTTTTGGATCTCAAAAAGAGTGTCGTTGAGGGTGAAAAAACTCTTGATGATGTGCTGTATGACTCTTTTGCCATAACACGTGAAGCTTCAAAGCGTACACTGGGTATGCGTCACTTTGATGTGCAGCTTATCGGAGGTATGGTACTGCATGATGGAAAGATTGCAGAGATGAAGACAGGTGAAGGAAAAACTCTTGTTGCTACACTTGCAATCGCACTTAATGCTATGACAGGTAAAGGTGTGCACCTTGTAACAGTAAATGATTACCTCGCTTCTCGTGATGCACGTGAGATGGGACCTCTTTATGAGTTTTTGGGTTATACAGTCGGTGTACTGCTTGAAGATATGCATGATCCAAAAGAGAAAAAAGCTGCCTATGATGCAGATATCACTTATGGTACGAATAATGAGTTTGGGTTTGATTATCTTCGTGATAATATGAGCTACTCAAAAGAGAATATGGTTCAGCGTGGACACAACTTTGTAATCGTTGATGAAGTTGACTCTATCTTAATCGATGAAGCAAGAACACCACTTATTATCTCTGGCCCTACAAATAGAAATATGCAGGACTATTTACGTGCAAATCGCATAGCGCGTGAGCTCGAAATTGACAAAGATTTTATCGTTGATGAAAAAGATAAGGTTGTTCTTATTACAGAAGAGGGTATTACAAGAGCTGAAGAGCTTTTTGGAGTTGAAAACCTCTACTCTCCAGAAAACTCTTCACTGCCACATGTACTCGATCAGGCATTAAAAGCCAACTATCTTTTTGAAAAAGATGTTGATTATGTTGTAAAAGATGGTGAAGTGATCATTGTTGATGAGTTTACAGGTCGCCT
>JAMORG010000129.1 GCA_027063745.1 Sulfurimonas sp. | reverse complement strand
TTAAGACTGTCTCCTACCAAAATCATATCTGCACTCTCTTCAAACAAAGAAGCAAAAAGTGCATCATAAGCAGTTATCATTACAAGAGGTCGAACCCCTTTACTCTTTTTTATGGACGATATAGTCATTTTTTTAGTCATTAGAAAACTCTTTAAAAATTAATAAAAGTATTTTAACTAAATATTGCTATAATTTGGACAATAATTGGAGTATTTCATGGGTATTAGAAGTGATTTGGATGCAAATTTTGACTTTGAAATTGTAGATGAGTTTTTAGATCACTACTCTATGATGGTTGACAGTATGGAAGTTATGATTATCGATTTGCAAAAGCCAAATATGTACGAACGCAGTGTCAATGAGCTTTTTCGTGTCTTTCATAACATAAAATCAGCCTCCGGATACCTTAAAATTCTACCGATGAACAAGTTAGCAGCCTTTGTAGAAGATGAGCTTGAGATTTTGCGAAACAAAAAGCCTCCGGTTAATGAAGAGACTATCAACTGGCTTTTAGCCATCAGTGATATGTTTGCAGCTTGGCAAGATGACTTAAAACTAGACAATAACTTGAGTAAGATTAAATACTCTCTACTTAAAATCCCGGATTTGGAAAAATAAAAACGATGAAACAACTTGTAGCCTATATTACATCAGGATATCCTGAGAAAAACTTTACGATAGATTTGGCATTGGCCCTTGGAGAGAGTGGTGTTGATACACTAGAGCTTGGTGTTCCATTTTCTGACCCTGTTGCTGATGGTCCGGCTATTGAAAGTGCCAACCATAAAGCACTTGAGCTTGGCTTTAAATTTAAACACCTTTTAGAGATATCAAAGGAAGTTGCACCAAAAGTAGATACTTTATGGATGGGATATTTTAACAGCTTTTACCAACAAGATATGCACAAACTGCTCCCTCACGCAAAAGAGCTTGGTGTTAATGGTCTTATCATTCCCGATATGCCACATGAGGAAGCAGCACTCTATAAAGAGCTCTTTGATACCAATAATCTAGCAAATATCTCTTTTGTTGCACCGACAGATTCAGATGAGCGTATAAAAACTATTGTTAGTGATGCAAAGAAATTTATCTATATGGTAGCTTACACAGGTATTACCGGTTCAGGAACTGCAGAAGATCTGCAACCATTTCTAAGCTCTGTAAAAAAGCATACTGACACACCTGTATATGTTGGCTTTGGAGTAAATGAAAAAACAGCAAAAGATAAAGTAAAAGGGGCAGACGGAGTAATAGTAGGAAGTGCTTTTATCAACATATTACTCAATGACGCTCTCTCACGCACACAGCAGATTGAGCAGTGTTCTACACTTGCAAAAAATATTAAAGAGCAGATCAATTCCTAATTTCAAAAAGCACAAAGAGTGTTTTTTGAAACCATGAGTCATTATCGTCACTTACCATAAGGTAAAGATTCTCCGTTATCTTGGTAAGCCCTTCAAAATTCTCAACAACATCACCCTTTTGACTGTCTAAAAGAGCTAAAGTCTCTACCTTACACAAGTTCTCCTCTTTGCACTCTTTAAGATTAAAAGTAACAATCCTGCTCTTACGCCCTCGCTTAAAGTAACTAAACTCACGCAAAAGTACCATGACCCGCTCATCATCCATCATTACAATATCTGTCACTGCACCCTTCGCTTGAAATTTCCATACTTTATCCTTTGCAAAAAGATAGTGATAGTGCACATCTCTTCTTTTTAAAGGAAGTTCAGGAATTGTAAGCACACCATACTTTTTACTGTAAGCAACACTCTCAAGTCCCTTGTTCGATGAAACAAAATCACTGTTGTCTCTCAACTCTTTATGAAGCGTGATCTTATCTTTTTTTATGCCCTCAAAAGAGACAAAAAGAACTCTGTTTTTACCTTCAAAAGAGACAAGCACTCCATCTTTGTAAAGAGCCAATCCCTCAGCATCTCTTTTTTTCTTGGAAAATCGTTTTGCTTTTTTATTACGAAGTTTATAAGCTTTTAAAAGCTCTATATCTTTAATCTTTTTATCTTCAATTTTGAGTTTAAAATGATAGAGCAAACCTTTATCACTCAGAGCATAAAGGATTTTATCTCTATACGCAAGAGCAGAAAGTTCACTGATTGTTTTTTTATCATGTTGTTGTTTTAGTTCATATATATCTAAAATTTTGAATTTTACATTATTGGAAAAAGAAAAAAGAGTAGAAGACAAAAGAAGTAGAAAAAATAGTTTCATTTGGTACTTTCGTAGATGGTGGAGCATAGCGGGCTCGAACCGCTGACCTCTTCGCTGCCAGCGAAGCGCTCTCCCAGCTGAGCTAATGCCCCAAATATATTAATCATATAATAATATACTTTTTATTGTAAGAAGTTGAATTTGTGTTATGAAGTTAAAGTTTTTAGATTGTTATATGTAGTAGATGGTGCGCCCGACACGATTCGAACGTGTGACCGCTGGTACCGCAAA
>JAMORG010000128.1 GCA_027063745.1 Sulfurimonas sp. | reverse complement strand
ATGGCAAAAGTTTTACTAGATGTCAGTGAAGAGAATTTAGGTACACTTTTACTTGTGCTTAACAATCTCAAAGAGGGTTTGGTGAAAAAGGTAGAGGTTAATCCTGCTGAGGTGAATTTAGCAGAGGCAACATCTGCGTACAGTAGCCCTTCTGTTGCTAAAAGACCTAAAAGAGAACCTCGTTATCAGCCAAAGGCAAACAAGGTTGTCTATGAAGAAGAGCAGATGGGACTTGTCTCACGCGGAAAGTATTTAGACCCAAAAAGTTTTAAAGAAAAATTACAAGGAAAAAGATAATGGTAAGAGAGATAATTAAATATCCGACAACTCCTAGTTTGGAGTTTGGCGGGAATGTGAGGCATTTTGATGAGACTCTCTTTGAGGTGCTACAGGATTTAAAAGATACGATAGAAGCAAATAAGCTTGATGGTTTGGCGGCATTTCAGATAGGCTCACCCCTCTCTGTAATCGTTGTTAAAAAAGATGACGGGACTTTTTTAGAACTTATCAATCCAAGAATGATTAAACACGAAGGCAGTATTGAACCAACAGAGACAACTGCATACTTTCCAGGGCTGAGTGCCAAAACAAAGCGTTATGAAAAGATAAAGCTGATGTATGAAGACAGAGAGGGAAACACAAAATATTTAGATGCAGAAGGTGACTTTGCAGTACTGTTACAGCGCAAGATGGACTACGTCTTTGGTTCGAACTTTCGTTTGCGTATGAGTGAAGCGGAGCGTAATCTTTTTGACCAGAAGTTGGAGTTTGGTACGGATGCCATTACAGATAACGGCTGTCCGACTGAGTTTAAGCGTGATAAAATCCTTCGTTTTTTTAGAGTACTCTTTATTTCAGGCATACTGGGTGTAGTTGGTGGTTTTTTTGTTGATGGTGAGACACTTGCAACACTTAAAAGTGTAGAAAACTACATTATGGCAACTATGCTTGGTCTTGTTGTTGTCTATTTCTTTTACGCACAGTATGAGGGCAAGCAGTATAAAAACTGTAGTTCATGTCAGATTGGCAACATTATCGGAACTTCTGCTATCGAGCTTGCAAAGCTTCTTGTACTCTTCTTATTGAACTACTTCTTACTTTAAAAATATCTCTTTTACAGAGATATTTTTTGTGCATATTTAACTATCTGGGTTTCAATATTTAACTCTTTTTCTAAAACTATTTTTAGTTTTTGCTGACTCTCTTTTTCTCCATGAACCAAAAAGATTTTTTTGAGCTTTTTGATTTTAGAGATCCATTTTACAATACCTTTTTGATCTGCGTGAGCAGAAAAGCCGTTTATTGTGTGTATTGAGGCTTGTACAATGATATTTTCACCATAGATATTTATCCATTTCGCACCTTCTACTATTTCACGGCCAAGTGTACCTTCTGCTTGAAAACCAACAAAGATTACGGCATTTTTTTTGTTCCATATGCGATGTTTGAAGTGGTGTATGATACGTCCACCGTTACACATTCCACTCCCTGCAATTATAATTGCTCTGCTTTTGATATTGTTTATTTTTTTAGAGGATTCGGGTGTCAGTGTATAGTTAAGTGCGTCAAATTTAAAGATAGCACCGTCTTTTGTTATGTTGTTTTGACATTTTTGTGTCAGTTCATCACTGTATTTTTTATATATTTGTGTTGCTTTTGCAGCCATGGGTGAATCTAAAAATATCTTACATTTTGGAAGTTCATCCTTTTCATACATATCTTTTAAAATACAGAGAATCTCCTGTGTCCGCTCGATAGCAAAAGATGGGATGAGTACATTTCCTTTTTTCTCAAGTGTGTCAATGATGACTTTTTTAAACTCTCTTATTGTTTTTTTTATGCTTTGATGCTCTCTGTCTCCATAGGTTGATTCTACATAAAGATAGTTTGCCCGTGAGCATCTTTGCAGGTTTGGCAGTACAAGTTTGTTGTTGTTACCAATGTCACCTGAAAAAACGATGCTTTTAGAGACTCCTTTTTGAGTGTAAGAGAGCTCAATAAATGCAGAACCCAAAATATGTCCTGCATTACGAAAAACAAAGCTTACTCCTTCACAAAGAGTATAGTATTTGTCATACTCAGGATTTATCCATGTTATCTGATTAAAAGTTTTTTCGACATCCAGTGGGGCGTAGATAGGCTTTTGCAGTTTCTTTGCACGATTTTGTCTGAGTGCTTTTTTGTAGCGTGTTGCATAATCTTCACGCATGATTTTAGCACTGTCCATTAGTATGATGTATGCTAGATCCATAGTTGCCTGCGTGGCATAGATAGTGCCTTTAAAGCCTTCTTTTATGAGCTTGGGTATGCGTCCGACATGGTCAAGGTGTCCATGTGTTACTAAAAGATAGTCAATTTTTGATGGATCAAAATCAAAAGGCTTTTCATTTTTATCTTCATCTTCACCCTGAAACATACCACAGTCGATCATAATCTTTTTATCATTAAAGTGCAAGATATGGCATGAAC
>JAMORG010000127.1 GCA_027063745.1 Sulfurimonas sp. | reverse complement strand
TATTTTAGGCTTCTTTTGAACAAATTGTGTAATTCTTTACAAAAAGGTTGGTTATTTGAAATTATTGCGCTATACTGTTGCCAAGTGAAAGATGAGGCGTGAATTCATCTTTAGTGTGTTTTTTGCTCTACCCGTGTTAAAACCTCCTAAAGACTTCTCCAATTTTTACACAAATTTATACAACAAGGCTACAAAATGGCACAATTAATGGACGGATCAGTTAAATGGTTCAATGATGAAAAAGGTTATGGTTTTATTCAACAAGACAATGGTGGGAGTGATGTATTCGTACATTTCCGTCAGGTAAACAACCCACAAGGTGGAAGAGTTTCTTTAGCAGAAGGTCAAAGAGTAACATTCGAGATCGGTGAAGGTCAAAAAGGCCCACAAGCTGAGAACGTAACTCCACTTTAATCTTTAACGATTAATCTTTTATATAGGCTCTTTAGCCTATATACCCTCTTTTTATTTTACTTCCAAATTTTATTTACTTTTACAAACCAAGCAAACGATAGCACTCATTGGCAATCTCAAGTTCTTCATCTGTTGCAATCACTAAAGTTTTCATACCTTTTAACAAGGCATTATCCATCACGGCATCACGTATCTCTTTAGAGTTTTCTCCTATACCACCACTAAATACTATGGCATCAACATCTTCAAGCAGTAGCATATAAGCGCCTATATATTTTTGAATACGTCGTACCATTATATCAATAGCCAACTTTGCTCGCTCATCCTCACGCAAGAGTATCTCACGCAGATCATTTTCTCCACAAATTCCAAGCAGACCGGACTCTTTATTTAAAATATGTTCTACCTCTTTTGGTGTTTTTGCAAGTTTACGTTCCAAGTATAAAACTATCTCTGCATCTATATCACCCGTGCGAGTTCCCATAACAAGACCTTCAAGTGGTGTAAATCCCATGGAGGTGTCAATACTTCTACCTTTTTTAATAGCACAGGCAGAAGCACCGTTTCCAAGATGAAGCGTTATAATGTTTATCTCACGCAATTCTTTTTTAAGCTCTTTTGCTGCCTCTTTAGCAAGATAAGCATGAGAGGTACCATGAAATCCATACCGTCTTATGCCCTCTGCTTCGTAGAGTTCATAAGGGAGTGCATAAAGATAGGCCTCTTTTGGAAGTGTTGCGTGAAAAGCTGTATCAAAAACAGCTACCTGAGGTATATTTGGAGCTTTTTGACGTGCCACTTCTATGCCTTGAAGATTTGCAGGATTATGCAGTGGAGCTAAAACAATCAGCTCTTTTATTGTTTTTATAACCTCATTATCTATTAAAACACTCTCTTGTAACTTTTCGCCGCCATGAACAACACGATGCCCAATAGCGTCAATCTCACTAAAATCAATACCTAAAGCCTCCAGTGCCTCTGCGTGAGATGCAATTGCTGAGCCGCTCTCTCCAATTTTTTCTATCTCTTTGCAAAAGAGTAATGTTTTAGCCGGAAATTCAAAGATTTTACACTTTAAAGAGGAGCTTCCTGCATTAAAAACTGCTATTTTCACTCCTCTTCTCCTGCCTGAATTGCCGTAATGGCTATGGTATTTACTATATCTTCTACAAGACAGCCTCGACTCAAATCATTTACCGGTTTTTTAAGTCCCTGGAGTATCGGACCTATGGCTATGGCCCCGCTACTACGCTGAACTGCTTTGTAGGTATTGTTTCCGGTGTTAAGGTCAGGAAAGATAAAGACCGTCGCCTCTCCTGCAACCTTGGAGTTTGGCATTTTTATACGTGCTACTTCTTTGTTGATGGCTGCATCATACTGAATAGGACCTTCTACAAGCAGATCTGGACGCTTCTGTTTTACGAGTGCTGTTGCCTCACGCACCTTATCTACATCAGCCCCATGCCCACTCTCTCCAGTTGAGTATGAAAGCATAGCAACCTTTGGAGTGATACCGAATGTTTTTGCCGTATCAGCTGAAGCGATGGCAATATCAGCGAGTTGCTGTGCATTTGGATCTTCATTGATGGCGCAGTCACCATAGACAAGCACTTTTGTCTCAAAACACATAAAAAAAACACTTGACACCAATGAGACACCCTCTTTTGTTTTGATAATCTGCAAGGCTGGGCGTATAGTATCTGCCGTTGCGTGAGCAGCTCCGCTTACCATACCATCTGCATAACCAAGTGCCACCATCATTGTCGCAAAATAGTTATTATGACTCATGGCATCTTCAGCCTGCTTACGTGAGAGACCTTTATGTTTGCGTATCTCATAAAACTTCTCTACAAACTCTTGCATATATTGTGAACTTTGTGGATTTATAAGCTGCGCAGCATCAAGATTGAGTCCAAGTCGTAAAGAGTGCTCACGCAACTCTTCTGGCTCACCCAGCAAGATGATATCTGCTATCTCTCTACGCAGTACAATCTCTGCAGCACGTAAGATCCGCTCATCTGAAGATTCTGGAAGCACAATTGTTTTTCTCTTTTTATGTGCCATTGAGAGTAGTTTATACTCAAACATTTGAGGCGTGAGCACTTCAGAGTAA
>JAMORG010000126.1 GCA_027063745.1 Sulfurimonas sp. | reverse complement strand
TCACCGGTTCCCAGTCCGGTGTTGTTGTATCAGCTACGAGTACCTCTCCGGCTTTAAAGGTATCGAGTTCACTGACATCTTTAATGTAGTGTGCTTTTCCAACACCTATCTTTGTACCGATTGCCTGACCACGTACTAAGAGTTTACCTTTTTCTTTGAGATGATAGACCTCAAGAGTCGTTCCTTTTTTCTGCGACTGTACCGTTTCAGGGCGAGCTTGAACCATATAGAGCTTGCCATCTATACCATCTTTTGCCCACTCCATATCCATAGGCTTGTTATATCCTGCTTTTTTGGAGTAGTGATTTTCTACCTTGATAGCATAGTTTGCAAGAACCATTACCTCATCATCACTGATAGCAAAATGGTTTCGCTCCTCTGGTGTTGTCGGTATGTTTTTTGTATATTCTACGGCGATATTATCAAGGTTGATGGTATCGGTAAAGATCATCTTCATCTCTTTTGAGCCAAGAGAGCGTTTGAGTACTGTTCGAAATCCTTTATTGAAGGTTGGTTTATGCACATAAAAAGAGTCAGGGTTAATACTTCCTTGCACAACATTTTCACCAAGTCCAAGGGCTGCGTTTATAAAGACAACATCTTTAAAACCTGTTTCGGTATCGAGTGAGAACATAACACCACTGGCCCCTATGTCGCTGCGTACCATTTTCATAACAACCACAGAGAGATAGACTTTTAAGTAATCAAAACCATTATCATATTTGTAGTGAATGGAACGATCTGTAAAGTTTGACGCAAGACATCTTTTGTAAGCATCAAGAAGTTCATCTTCGTTGGAAATATTTAAGTAAGTGTCATTTTGTCCTGCAAAAGAGGCTTCTGGAGAGTCTTCGGCAGTTGCAGAGGAGCGAACAGCCAAAGAGAGCCCCTCTCCATACTCCTCTTTGAGTTTTGCATATGCATCTAAGATATCCCTTTTTAAATCATCAGGAATCTCACAAGCATAAACAATATCTCGACACGCCTTGCCGTGTTTTTGTAAAGAACTCACATCATCTACATCCATAGCATCAAGTTCTGCTTTTAGCTTTTGCCATGCATTGTTAAAGTCTAATATATATCTATATGCACTTGAAGTAACCGCAAAGCCATTAGGAACACGTACACCTTCTTGCGTGAGGTTTTGATACATCTCACCAAGTGAAGCATTTTTCCCACCTACTTCGGCAACATCATCTATACCAACTTCACTAAACCATTTAATATTTGCCATATCTTTACTCCCTATTTATAATTAGAACTTACCTGATTATACTCCTATCTTTGTAAATAATAAATTGTTTTATATCAATTTTTCAAATGCTTCTGTAATTTCTTCAGCCTGAACAAGTCCCTCAAGAAAAATCTTGCCATCAAGCACTATGGTTGGATCTTTACAAACTCCTGCTTCAACTGCTTTTTGCGTATCATACTCAAAAGAAAACTCCACACGCAGCGGCAGATGTTTTATGGCACAGCTTAATCGTTTTGAGAGTTTTGCTGTAGAGACTCTGTCTCCATACAAAAGAGCATGAAAGAGAGGAAACTCTTTGCGTGAGGCATTTAAAACCTCGCCTTCATGCATCTCATGACAACTTATATCTTGCATCTTCTAACTCTTCTTTATCGGTTTTTTGTTATCTTTGTCAAAGATATACGCATACATCGGTACATAGACAAGTGTAAGAAGTGTTCCAACCAAAAGTCCTCCTATGGCTACATCAGCCAAAGGACTGAGTCGCTCAAGCCCTACGGCTTGTTCAAGTGCAATTGGCACCATACCTGCGATCGTTCCAAAAGCTGTCATCATAACAGGTCTAAAACGAACACGCACAGCTTCTTGAGCGCTTTCAAACGGTGTTTCACCTTTTTCTCTGTAGGCTTGGTAAAAGTCTATGAGTAAAACTGCATTTTTAATAATGATACCAAAGAGCAGTAAAATACCTAAAAGACTTGGCATACAGCTTGGTTTTTCAAAAAGTAACATCCCCCACGAAGCACCAATAAGTGAGAGTGGCAGTACCAAAATCATAATAAATGCCATACGAACTGACTTGTAAATAGCAATAAGTGTCATTATAAGAATAATAACACCAAGTCCTATCGCTTTTAACATCCTTTTAAAGCTGTCTTGAATCTGAGCAATATCTCCAGATTGTGTTACTATAACACCATCAAGTTTTACATCTTTTAAAGCTGCCTCAGTATCATCTGTTAAGTGCGTTACCGGTCGTCTTGAGCGATATCCATTAACATCAACACTGTAAAGCAGTTTATCTCTTTCAATTTTTGCAAAAGTCAAATGGCGTTTGAGTGTTGCAATCTCACTGAGTGGTATCTCACCGTATGGTGTTTTTATAGGTAAGAGTCTAAGTGTCTCAATATTTTTAGAAAACTTCCCTTTAAGATAGAGTCTTACATACTGTGTATTCATAGATGCCAAGTTTGCATTAAGCCCTATTACCTGCCCTTTTATAGGGATTTGCATCGCTATTTGATAGGGTGTTACACCATAGCTGAGTGCTTTGTTT
>JAMORG010000125.1 GCA_027063745.1 Sulfurimonas sp. | reverse complement strand
TCCAACAACCTGTGTTGGAAGGTTAAAGTAGTAATAAGGGTCATCGGCCTTACTCTGTCCATTATGGACAATATTAAATATGCCAGGTACAGGTTGGTAATGAGAGTTACTCTGGCATGGATCCATATCTTCAATACGAGTAAAAGCATTGCCAAGATTAGTATCAATGCCGTCTAGTGTTACATGTAGATTATAGTTGAGAGTAATATTGATTGGCATCGCATTTATGGTTGTTTGATTTGTATCAAGGCTGTAGTATGTGTAAAAATATTCCAGTGCATCGAGGTCACCGATAAAAATATTATTGACATAACTTCCTGCATTGCTGACATTTAAGTCACTATCACTAATATGCTGTATAGTTTCATTTGGACGCGTTACAAAAACAGACTCAGGTCTGTATTTTGCTTGTGAAATATCTATGGGATTAACATCAAGGGTTAAATCTTTAATGGCAATATCAGAATTTTCAAGATTTTTAAAGTAGAGTTTTACATTTATAGGTTTTGATTTGTCAAAAGTACCATCAAGCAAAGGTGGATTAATGCTAGGTGCTGTTATAAAATGTCCATCTTGCCCATAGGTATAGTCATAGCAGAGGCGAGGTGCGTATATTTGTGTTGAAAATACAAGTACAGAAGGAAAATAGGTGTCTTGTGTTGATGTAAATTGAAATTTTGCACCGGTTTCATTATTTGTAATGATATTTTTTCCTGTGCTTCCGACATCAAACTCTTGTATATCTATTCCGTTGTTGTTTGTCAGATTTGGACTTCTTGCTGCAGAGACATCAATTCTGGAATCAAAGGCATTATTCATCGTTGGTGCAATATCTCTTAACGTCGTATTGTGTCTCTCTCCTGCCATTTTTAAGTGGTCACCTTTTATATATTTATCTCCTTCTGCAGCAAAGACATAGAGATTGGAATTTACATTATTTGTTTTTGGTGTTAAAAACCCACTGACATTGATGTTAACTTCTGCATTGTTTTTTGATACTGTTTTGTACCCATCAAAAATAGCAACATTATGTGTCTCTGTTGTTGTGGGGTCATTATAAACCACAACAAGCATCCATGCTCCATAATTACCCAAACCGTCTTCTGGAGATTTTTCCCGCGTTTTACCAGTAGATGTATAAAAACTTGATGTGTCAACCTCATAGGTACCACTACCTGTAACAACATTTGAAGCATCGGCACTTGCAGAGTAAATTTTAACCCAGTTATCTGCTTCTGTTGAACTGACATCGAGTATATCGGCGGTAAGTGTCTCATAGCTGCCGTTGTCTTTTTTAAGTTTTATGTGACCTGCAGATTGTTTTGATGCATTATCCCACTCACTGTTGCTTGAGCTTGCTTCTTTACGTCCCTGCCAATAGATTCTGGCATATTTAACAGTAGCGCCTTCAGGAAGTGAGAGTGTTGCTGAAGAGGTCGGTGCTTTTTGTAAGTTGGTTTCGGCATTTGAATTACTGTCATTAGGCTCTACACACTGACCTGAATTGTTTTTTATACATAAAACAGTATTTCCTATGGCTTTGACATCTCCTCGTAAATTTTCTTGATGTCGCAATTCAAAATCTCTTCCCCCTGTTGAAGCAGTTTCGGCACATTGTTGAATCTTTCCTCTATAGAGTTTACCATCTTTTTCATAAGTTGCATATAGATTTTCTCCATTAAAACAACTTCCAGATAGAAAGTTCTCAGCCCAGATTGAATTACTGTCGTCACCAGCAGGTATGTCATTGTTTAAGGTAAATAAAGTTGTTTGTCCCAATAGACTAACAAGACCCAGATCAATGTTGCTTTGTGATGTACATGTTCCAGAAGGATTGACACCACAACTATCACCAAATGAACCACTTAAGCCTGTTTCATCATAAATTATCTTTACATCCGTAAGTGTAGCATCACCAATATTTTTCAGCGGGTAACTGTTTTTACACCCGACTCCACCCTTACAAATACCCATATCAAAACACAATGTTCCACTTGAAATAGGTTTCTCATAACAAATATCATTAGCATTGTTAATGGTGTCTTGTGCCATACTTACTATCGGTAAACTAATAAATAAAACAAATAAAGATTTTAATTTAAGATATTTCATAAATAACCCTTTTTCAAAAAGCAACAAAAAAAGAGTGAATTTTCTTTTTTTATTTTTCTTTCTCTATATCTTAATTGTAACACTTTTTTTACAGATTGTTCTGAAAGTAGAAAAAAAAAGTTAATTTTGATAAAAACAATGTTATTTTTAGTCTTATTAAGGTTTATGTGCAATTTTTTTATTTCAGATAAATTTGAGGTGCATAAGCTGAAATTTAGTAATTTTACTATACACTTCTGTTTCTTTTTTAAAGGCCTGTTAGCTCAGTCGGTAGAGCAAGTGACTGAAAATCACTGTGTCCTTGGTTCGATTCCGAGACAGGCCACCACTTCTTTTTTAATTATTTTCTCC
The DNA here is from genome assembly GCA_027063745.1 of Sulfurimonas sp. GTDB lineage: Bacteria > Campylobacterota > Campylobacteria > Campylobacterales > Sulfurimonadaceae > Sulfurimonas. Next base: position 12,546 of record JAMORG010000125.1, on the reverse strand, counting down.
ATTTAAAGCTCATTATATAACTTTTCGCTAAAATACCTTTACTTTAAAAATATTTAGGATTTTATATGAAATTTACGATTACCCTTTTTGTTACAGTAGCCACGCTCTTGTTTTTTAGCAGTTGTTCAAAAGATGTTGAAGAGTACAACAAACCGGCTGTTTATTGGTATGGCAAGATTATTGATTCTGTTAGCAATGGCGATTTGGATAAGGCCGATGACTACTACACATCACTGCAAGGGGAGCATATCGGCTCACCACTACTTCCGGAAGCTACGATGATACTAGCCATTGCGCATATGCACTATGAAGAGTATCTTTTAAGCGAGCACTTTTTAAATGAGTACATTAAACGTTATGCAAACTTAAATGAAAAAGAGTTTGCAGAGTTTTTGAAGATAAAAGCGAAGTATATGGCACTGCCAAATCCACGTCGTGACCAAGTGCTTATAGCTGATGCCATCAAAGAGGCAAAAGCTTTTAAAAGTCGCTATCCAAACTCAATGTACTACTCTTTGGTTGACTCTATGCTTACAAACCTCTACCTTGCTGATGCAGTCTTAAATGAAACGATAGCATCACTCTATGAGCGTATTGACAAACCAAAAGCAGCAGCGTATTACAGATCTATCATCCCTGCAAAATGGATAAACTGGGACGAGATAGAGCGTGCGAACACACCATGGTATAAAGAGATTTTTGAAGGTGACGGAACATCGAGTTGGTATGCGTTTTTAATACCTGATACACAAAGTGTTGTCTCACGCAACACTGTAGATGAAGATGTAAAGGATAGTAATGAAACTAAGTAATTATGGAGACTTTCCGGCAGATATTCCGGTAATTGCCGAAGATGAACTTTTCTTATACCCTTTTATGATCTCACCACTTTTTTTAAGTGATGAACAAAACATAGCAGCAGCTACAAAAGCCATAGAGGAGAATGCCTTAGTCATTGTTTGTCCTACAAAACCGGGGCATGAGGGTGAGCGAGAGTATGATGCACTCTATGATGCCGGTGTTGTTGGGTCTATCATGCGTAAGGTATCTTTACCGGATGGTCGTGTAAAGGTGCTTTTTCAAGGACTAGCGCGTGCAAAATCACTCTATAAGGTCTCAGATGAGCCACTTATCGCTCACGTAGATATACTAGAGCCTACTGAAGTGGACTCTGCAAAGATTGATGCTATCTTGGAAGTAGTGCGTGAGAAGGTACGTGCGCTCTCAGCTGTGAGTAATTACTTTCCACCTGATCTGCTTCGTACCATAGAGGAAAATCATGACCATAACCGTATCATCGATCTTATCTGCTCGACTATCAAGCTGAAAAAAGAGCAGGCATATAAACTCTTTGTAGAGACAGATACGGAAAAACGCTTTTTAGATCTTATAGATATACTCATCGAAGAGATAGAAGCGAACAAACTTCAGCGTGAGATACGCTCTAAAGTACATACACACATCGAAAAAGTTAACAAAGAGTACTTTTTAAAAGAGCAGCTCAAACAGATCCAAAAAGAGCTTGGTACAGATACGGCGCGTGAAGAGGAGATAGAGGAGTACTACAAAAAGCTTGAGGCTAAAAAGTCAAAGATGAGTGAAGATGCCTACAATGAGATAAAAAAACAGCTTGATCGCTTTGCTCGCATGCATCCGGACTCTTCTGAAGCCTCTATGACGCAGACCTATCTTGACTGGGCTTTGGAGATTCCTTTTGGGAAGCTTTCTAAAAAAGCGCTCGATGTTGAGACAGTAGAAGAGCAGCTTGACAAAGATCACTACTCACTTGAGAAACCAAAAGAGAGAATCGTTGAGTATTTTGCGGTAAAAGAGCTTCTGGAGTTACGAGGTATAGCACTTAAAAAGAGTGCAGGGGCTATTTTGTGTTTTTCAGGACCTCCTGGGGTTGGTAAAACATCTTTGGCAAACTCTATCGCATCAGCGCTCAAGCGTCCTCTTGTTCGTATAGCACTTGGTGGGCTTGAAGATGTAAATGAATTACGTGGGCACCGTCGTACCTATGTCGGTGCTATGCCTGGGCGTATCACACAAGGGCTTATCGATGCAAAGAAGATGAACCCTGTTATTGTTTTAGATGAGATTGACAAGGTTACACGCTCACAACGTGGTGATCCGACAGCAGCACTTTTAGAGATACTTGATCCTGAACAAAACAGTGAGTTTAGAGACTACTATCTTAACTTCAACCTTGACCTTTCAAATGTCATTTTCATTGCAACTGCCAATGATGTTGGCCGCATACCGGGGCCGCTGCGTGACAGAATGGAGTTTATTCAGCTGAGTTCATATACACCACAAGAGAAGTTTGAGATAGCAAGACGCTATCTTGTTCCTCAAGAACTTAAAAAGCATGGTCTTAAAAAGTCAGAGATGACTATAACAAAACCTGCACTGCGTGAGCTTATTCACTCATATACGCGTGAGGCCGGTGTGAGAAATCTTCGTCGTCGAATAGCTGAACTTTGTCGTAAAGCAGCGCGTGAGATACTCAAAAATCCAGAGATTAAAAAAGTCACAATTAACATTAAAAAGCTTAGAAAATATCTTGACAAATCGGTCTTTGAGATTGAAAAAACAGATAAAGTGCCAGTCGTTGGCGTTGTCAATGGCCTCGCATGGACAGCGGTCGGTGGTGATGTCTTGAAAATAGAATCGATCCGCATCAAAGGAAAGGGTACACTGCAACTTACAGGTAGCCTTGGTGATGTTATGAAAGAGTCAGCTAGAATTGCTATGAGTGTTGTTAAAACACTCATTGATAAAAGAAAACTGCGAATATCAGAAGATGAGATTCCAATGACATACCAAGAGAAACAAGAGAAGATAAAAGTAGATCCTAGTGAAGTATATAAGCGTTATGACCTACATATTCACGTACCAGACGGTGCAACACCAAAAGATGGTCCAAGTGCAGGTATTGCTATGGTAACTGTTATTGCATCGATATTGAGCTCACGCAAGGTGCGTTCCGATGTTGCAATGACTGGTGAAGTATCACTTAGTGGTGAGGTGCTGCCAATTGGTGGTCTGCGTGAGAAGCTCATCGCTGCACATAAAGCAGAGATGAGTAAAGTACTTATTCCTATGAAAAACTATGAGAGAGATCTGGATGATATTCCAGATGAAGTAAAAGAGTCTTTAGAAATCGTAGGGGTCAAAAAGATAGAAGAGGTGCTTAAGCAAGTACTTATTTAAAAGTACTCCTCTTCTTTAGACTATAACGAGTTCTATCCTTTTAATAAGCTCATCTTGGCGGATAGGCTTCATTAAAAATCCATTTGCCCCATTTTCCAGTGCTTCACCTTTTTTCGTCTCATCTGTTGTCAGAACAATAATAGGCAGTTGTTTAAGACTGTCATCTGCGCGAACAACTTTGAGCATCTCTATGCCACCCATAACTGGCATAATGATATCTAATAAGATTAGATCTATATCATTTCTGCTTTTAAGAATGCCAATAGCATCAGAGCCATTCTTTGCTTCAATAACTTCTTTGACATGACCACTCTTCATCAGCATTGATTTGAGTAGTTTTAAGTTGATCACATCATCATCAACAGCAAGTACTGTTAGATCTGTTCTTATCATTTATTTATCCTTTTGTTATCTTTATATATATTTTTTGATTATACGCTCTAGAAGTGCTTTGTCTATAATATTTGCTATCACTTCATTGACTGCTTCTTCCTCTTCTTGATTCATTTTAGCACTAATGGCATCTTTTATGAGAATAAGATAAGTATGTGTACCTTTTTCTTCGCTAGTCTGTGAAACAAAACGGGCAAACTCTTTGAGTTCAAATGGTTCTGTTTCTTTGTCAAAAAGTATAATTTTATAAGAACCATTTTTGATTTTTTCATTCAAGTCATCAGGTGAATTGGCAACATCATAGGTATATCCCAGGCTATCTAGCAGTTTTGTAAAAAGTTTTGTTTCAAAAGGGCTCTTTTTAGCAAGTAAGATCTCTGCAGTATATTGGGATTTTTCTTCTTCTGTCTGTTGCTCTTCTGGTAAATCAGTCTCAATGCTCTCTTCAATTACTATCTCTGTTTCTTCTTCTGAACCATCTGTAATGTGGTCGGCAAGAAAATGATTGAGCAGTGTGACAATCTCTGCACGTACTAGAGGTTTGGTAGTATATTCATCTAGTCCGGCTGTTAAGAAACGTTCTCGGTCTCCTTTGAGTGCATTTGCAGTCAGTGCAATAATTGGAACATGTGGTTGATTATACTCCTCTTCATATTCTAAAATCTCCTGAGTCGCTTCTACACCATCTAAAAACGGCATTTGAATATCCATAAAGATTAGATCATAATTTCCATCTTTTCTTTTTTGGAATGCTTCAAGACCATTGGAAGCGATATCTACTGTAAGACCAAGATCTTCTAGAGTACGTTTGATGAGCTTTTGGTTGATGATATTATCTTCGGCAACCAATACATTTGCTTTAAAGTGCGATGAATCTGCATCAAACTTTTTACGTTTGGCACGTTTTGCTTTTTGTGCTTTAAAGTTCTCATTGTTATAGTTTTCAAGTGCTGAGATAAGTTTTGTGTTATTAAGTGGCTCGTAGATGGTTTTAAATATATCAAGAGCCATAGAGTCAATTTTACGCATAAAGTATGACTTGGTAAGTAAAACAAGCTCTTCTGGCATCTCTGAGTATTTATTAAGCTCATCTTCATTTGCATATTCATAATCTACAAATAAAAGGTCATAGCTTACCTGTTTCTGTATAGTCTCCAGTTCATTTTCATCTTTAAATGTCGTGTAGTTTACACCATAATATGTAAGGTACTCATGGAGGTACTTGTCTTGACGTTTTGTTTTATGTGATGACTCCAATATAAGTGCATTAACACCAGAAAATGCATCTTTTAATGACTCTTTTGTACTCTGTATCTCTTCAAAATCAAGTGTAAAGAAGAAAGTAGTTCCTTCACCCGGTTCAGAATGAAGATCAAGCTGTCCACCCATAAGTTCGATAAAACGAGATGAAATAGTAAGACCAAGACCAGTACCACCGTATTTTCTTGTAATAGATGTATCGGCCTGTGAGAATGCTTCAAAGATTTTTGCTTTTTGTTCACTTGTAACACCGATACCGCTGTCTTGCACTTCAAAACGAACTTTTGTTATGCCTTCTTGATCGCTCTCAAGTTTACGAATATCGACATTGATAGCACCAGATGAACTTGTAAATTTAACTGCATTTGAGAGCAGGTTAATAAGAACTTCTTTGATTTTTGTCGGATCCCCTTTGAGTGGTTGCTCAAGGGATGGATCAATAAAACATCCAAGATCAATATGTTTCTCACTCGCACGAACAGCATAAACTTCAACAGCACTTTCAAATTCATTGATAGGATCGAAGACAATATCTTCAATTTCAAGTTTATTGGACTCGATTTTTGAGAGGTCAAGAATATTATTGATAATTTCAAGAAGGTTTTCTGAAGATTTTTCAATAATGTCAACAAACTCTTTTTGTTCTTCTTGTAATCCTGTATCTTTTAAAAGTTCTGTAAATCCAACGATACCGTTAAGTGGTGTACGGATCTCATGTGACATATTTGCCAAGAACATTGATTTTGCTTCATTGGCTTCAAGTGCAGCTTCTTTGTCTTTTTTCGTCTGTTCAATAATACGCTCAAGTAAAGCATAGGCTTCGGCTGTACCTTCGGCAGTATGAAGGTTGATGTCTGCTGTTGCATCTAGATCGGTTATGCCCTGTGTATCTTCTGCAACTTTTTTAAGAACCTCTTCAAGGTTCTTAATATTTTTAGCAATTTCATTAGAGAGTAAAAAGCCCAAAATCGCCAAGATAAGTGAGACAAACCAAACAGTCAGAGTAATTGCCAGAAACTGAAGTGCTTTTGTTTTAACAGCAATGGCACGGGCATCCATAGCACTTAAAAGTCTGTTTTGTGCTTTTGTAAGCAGATTGCTTTTTTCTGAAAGCATTGCAAACCATATACCTGCATTTGTATCATATTCACCACTTGAGGCTGCCGTTAAAATACTGGCACGTTCACTGTTAATATCCTCAAGGAGTTCTTGTGCATCTTCATTCTTAAAAATAGCATCAAGTTTTTCTACAACGGCTTTGTCTTTAATGGTATCGTAGCTGATTGCATCTGCTTTGGCAATCAATGAGATCCATTTGTTGATCTCCTCTTCATCCAGTTCTGCCGAACGTGCTATTGCATAGGAGATAAAGTCTCTTTCGTCTGCTGTAGCAGCATTTGCACGTACAAATGAGATATAAGATGTTGCATATTCGTTAATGAGAGGATCGAGCTGATCTTGTGTAATAGCTTCAAGCTCTTTAATGCCTTTTTTTTCTGCTGCATTGTAAGCTTTTGCATAAATGTCTTGAAAACTTGCTTCATGTGTATCAACAAGTTTTCTTATACTCTTGATCTGTTGAAGCGAAGCTTCCAAAGAAGCCACTCTGTTACATGTAGGGCAACTGTTTTCTCCTGCCGTATGATCATGTAGTTTTTGTTCATTCTTGATATGCTCGAGATAAAGAGCCTCTTTTGCATCAACTATACGTCTCTGTTTAATAAGTGATTTCAGTGTATTTGGAGATGAGTTTCCAAGGTACATAATCGTCATACCACGCTCACGTGAGATACTGTTTATAAGATCGTTAAGCTCTCTGTTAATAGAGAGCTTATCTTGAAGTACCTGAGCTGCTTTGTAGTTTTCATATGAGTTGTAAACAAAATAACTGGTAATTGAAATCAAGATAATGATAGGAAAAAGACTTATGAGTCTTAGTCTGTTTTTAAGTCCTAACTGCATAGTTTACGCTCCTACTGCCGATATTTGGATTAATTGTTTTTGAAGTGAATCAATAGATTTTGCAATGGCATCTTTATCGGTAGAATGAATAATTTTTGTTAATTCATCAGTAAATGATTGTAGTCGCATGTTGTCACTCATGCCTTTGAGTTTTAAGGCTTCATCTCTTATTGTTGCAAAGTCGTCAAGCTCAAGCGCTTTTTTCATGTCAGCCAGTATAGTTAGAGACTCTTTTTCAAAGTCTGCAAACAGTTCATTGAAATCTTCAATGCTTAGTCCAATCTCAGCCGCAACTTCTTTTTTTGAATAAGACAGCTGTGTTGTCTGCTCTTCTTTGGGTTCATCCTCTTGCAGCTCCAAGATTTCAAAGTTTTCTTCGGCTGAAACTGTTTCAGCTTCATCTTCTTTAAGGAGGATGTCTTGTTGATAAAAGTCATCATCCGCAAGTTCTGGTATATCTATTTGTTCTGGTACTTCTTCATTAGAGATTTCAAATACTTCATCATCATCAAAAGTGATATCTAGTCTATCATCATCTTCTATACTTGTCTCTACTGCTTTTTCTTCTTTTGGCGGTGATGCAGGAGCAGGTGTTTCTTCCTCTTTTGCCAATCTTTGTATGATGATATAAAAAGCATCAATATTTTCGCGAATCACACCGGCATCAGTTGTAGCACTGACACTGGAGAGTACTTCATGGGCATCTTCAACACGAAGATTTGCTGCAACTCCTTTAAGTTTATGTGCAAGAATTTTTACATTGTCAATATCACCTTCGTCCAAAGAAGCGTAAATTTTTGGTTGAAACTCTTTTGCTTGGAGTATAAAGTCCTGTATGAACTCTTCAATGAGATCAAGAGGAAGACCAAGTTCACGTGAGGCAATATTTGGATCATACACAAAGCCGCTATTTGCCAGTTTTTGAGCAGCTTTTGTTGTTGAAGATGATGTTGGAGGTACTACTTTTGTCTCTGTTTGTGTAGAAATAACCTCTTGTTCCGTTGGAGTGTTTTCAAACATATCATCATCTTGGAAAATAGACTCATCGATATCAATAGATAGATTACTGATATCTTCTTCTTGACTTTGTGGAGTAGGTTCCGTTTCTTGATCATAATCATGGCTAAGAGATGTTACTGCTGGTGTCTCTTGTTCAGAAATTATTGTGCTCGAAGAGTCAGGTAGTTCTTCTATTATAGGAGAAACAGGTGGAATAATGTTTCTAGCTTCTTTATGTGTAACCTCTGGAAGTTCTCTCTCTAAAATACCTGCAGATAGTTTTTCTGTTTCATCGTTTGAGAGAGAACGCAGGCCATGAAGATGAATCATAAATGCAGGTGCACTCGGATTGTCTGCAAGGTAGGCTTTGCTTAGCGTAAGTTTTGCAGTAAAAGTTTTTGCATTGACATTTATAAGTACTTTTGCCTCTTCTCCTTCATCGGCATAGGCTATAAAATCAATCCAGTGAACATGTTTGAAGTTGTGTACATAACCAGGTGTTTTGACAAAAAGATCTGCAAAGTCGTTTACTTCTGTTTTTAATTCAGCAAGTGTTGAAAATCCGAGGGTTTTTAAATCTTTCTCCTCTATTCCTAAAAACTCTTTTTGATAATTGTATATTAACATTGTTCCTACCTTGTTTTATTTTTCTGTTTCGAGCATTTTTCTGTATGTTTCTTTATTTTCTTCTATATCTTTTGGAGATGCAGCACGTCTAACGGCAATATAACCTGTAATAGTATTGTTGCTGTCTTTTATAGGAAGAATTTCAGTATCAACCCAGTAATACCTACCATCTTTGCGAAGGTTTTTAATAAGTCCGTTCCATGCTTGTCCACTTTGTAGGGTACTCCACATTTTTTCAAAAATGGTTTTTGGCATATCGGGATGGCGTAAAATATTGTGGGGTTTATTAAGAAGTTCATCTACAGTATAGCCTGAAATTTTACAAAAAGCTCTGTTGGCATAGGTGATATTACCTTTTTCATCAGTTTGAGAAATAATAGTACCTTCTTCAAATGGAAACTCTTCATCTATAGGTGTAACTTTATTCATTAAAAAACCTTATAAGTTAGTAAAATAACTAAAAATATCACAAATATATCATAAAGCAGTGAAAAAAAAACTTATTTATAAAATTTTTTGATAGTTTTTGCATCTTTTTTGTTCAAAAGTTCACTAATCTCTTCTTCTGAAACATTTTTGAGTGCTTCAAAAGTACCAAAATGATTAAGTAGTTTTTGTATTTTAGCTGCAGAGATACCCTCTAAATTTAAGAGTTTGCTCTCTTGATCAAGCTTGAGTTTTGTCTTTTTATGGAAGTTGATGGCAGTTCTGTGTGCTTCATCTCTAAGACGTTGTATCCATTGAAGTCGTTTGTCAGACTCTTTGAGTTTAAAGACATCATCTTTTGTATAGATGATGTCTTTGGCTTTTCCTTTTGCACGGTGTGCCTTTGCATCTACTTTCTCTTTGGATATTGCGATGACATCAAGGTTGACTCCGCATGACTCTACAATATCAAGTGCAAGTTTTAAAAGGGTTGCCCCTCCATCTATAACCCACAGATCAGGTGGCGGGTTCTTCTCAAAGCTAGTAACTCTGCGTGAGAGTGTCTCACGCATCTGTGCATACTCATCTTTTGCCTGGAGGTGATAGGTACGGTAGGATTTTTTATCAAACTTGCCGTTGTCATAGACTGCCATAGCTCCAACAGTGGCCATTCCGGACATATGTGAGTTGTCAAATACTTCGACTCTGTTTGGAAGTGAGCTAAGACTACAGAGCTCTTTAATCTCTGCAAGTATCTCGTTTTGTTCTTTTTTGGTCTCTTTTAAAAGCTCTTTTGCATTGAGCAGGGCAAGATCAATAAGCTCTTTTTTCTTCCCTCTTTTAGGTACGCTAAGCGAGGCTTTTTTCTCAAAGAGACGGCTGAGGTGTTCTGTGATGACAGCTTGGTCCTCAAACTCCTGTGCAAGTAAAATAGGAGCAATGATAGGAGGCTTTTGATCTTTGTAAAAGTCAAGCAGTGCGCGTGAGTAGAGTTCATTAATGTCATATTCTTCTTGAAGTATAACCGTATCATGTGATGAAGAGATGATCTTTCCGTGACGCATAAATATACGTACAATGACAGCTTTTTTCTCATTGTTTGCCACGACAAAGATATCGTAGTTCTCATCTGTGGCAAAATCTATCTCGCTTTTTATCTCTGAGCGGCTTATCTTCTCTATGCGGTCACGCAACTCGGCAGCCTCTTCAAAGCGAAGCTCCTCGGAGTAATATTCCATCTTTTTTTGAAGCTCTTTTAGAAGAAGTTTTTTGTTTTTTATAAGTTTTGTTGCATAATCCAGCTCTTGTTGGTAACGCTCTTTTGGGACAGGAAGCTCACATGGGCCAAGACATTTGTCTATCTGATGATAAAGACAGAGTTTTTTTGACTTTAAGCAGCCTTTTTTTTGCACAAGTTTGCACAGTTCATAGAGTGAGTTTAAGATATCGCGTGCACCGACACTGTATGGGCCGTAGTAGATGACAGACTTACTGTTGAGCACTTTTCTGGTAATTTCAAAACGCGGATACTGTTCGGCTGTATCTATGTAGATATATGGGTAGGTCTTATCATCACGCAGTAAGATGTTGTACTTAGGATTGAGCTGTTTTATAAGTGAGTTTTCCAAAATGAGTGCATCATGTTCAGAGTTTACTACGATGTAGTTAAGCGAAGCAGTCTGATCTAGCATTTTGACGATGCGTGAAGAGAGTTTGGTGTTTGGCCGTAGCTCAGGTGTAAAAAGCCAGTAGCTTTTTACTCTGTTTTTGAGATTTTTGGCTTTTCCTATGTAGAGGAGTTTGCCGTTTTTGTCAAAATATTGATATATGCCTGGTTTGGATGGGAGCTGTTCTATGGTTTGTTTAAGATTCATGGCGTTCTTTTACAATGTTTTGGATAGTTTTAAAGATCTCTTGGAGTTTTTCATCGTGGACAACTATTTCAAATTCACCTTTGGCTTTTTCTTGATAGTAGGGAATGGTATCAGGGTTAAAAAGTATTGCTTTTTTAGGTGTGGGTGTATGGCTGACAAAGGCACGGATATCATCTATCTGCATATCTTCACACTCTTTTGGCTTGACAAACTTTAAAGCGCTTTTAATGCTTTGTATACTATTATCAAACTCTTGCTTGGCACCTGGATGGTTGAGTACAAAAAATAAAATAGAGTTTTTTATGTATGCGAATTTGATCATCTTTTGTAAGGGTGGTGAGAAGCTGCGTTGAATCATTTTAATACAGCCAAAAGAAGATAACTTGGCAAATTGAGGTTTATTTTGAATAGATTTGAGAATATCAGAAGCGCGTTTCATATGTGTATTATAGCAGGCTTTTTGTTAAGCCTGAATGCGTGTGGTTACAAAGCCCCGCCATATTATGAAGAAGATGCCCCAAAGGGTGATAAAAATGTGGAATTTCACTATAAAAAGAAAGAGTTTGACTCTTTACAAAACAATGAAAGTTGTCAATAATGTTTCAATATGATGTCATAATAATCGGTGCAGGTGTTGCAGGTCTGTATGCTGCGATGAAGTTGCCAAAAGAGAAAAAAGTTCTTATTATTAATAAGCGTCAGCCCTTTAAGTGTAATACTTTTTATGCACAAGGTGGTGTGGCTTTGGCCAAAGACAAGGCAGATGTGCCTTTTCATATTCAAGATACTTTAGCAGCAGGTGATGGTCTGTGTGATGAAGAGGCCGTTGCGGTACTGAGTCAGTTCTCACGTGAGGCTATTGATGACTTGATAGAAAATGGCTTTGAGTTTGATAAAGATAATGAAGGAAATCTGCTCTATACTCGTGAAGCTGCACACTCGTGTAAGCGAATTTTACATGCCGGAGGTGATGCAACAGGACGTTACTTGCACCATTTCCTACTTTCGCAAAATCCTCACGCAATGCTCAGTGATGCACGTGTAGTTGATTTGCTTATAAAAGACGGAGTCTGCTATGGTGTTACCGTGTTGGAGCATCGTAAAAGTTATAATCTTTATGCAAAAGATGTCATTATTGCCAGTGGCGGGGTCGGTTCACTCTATGAGTACCATACAAACGCACCGTGCATCAGCGCTGATATGCAGGGTCTTTGTGTTATGAAGGGTATAGAGCTCGATCGTATGGAGATGCTGCAGTTTCACCCGACAGTTTTTGTAAACTCCAGCGGAGCACAGAAGATGCTGCTTACTGAAGCACTCAGAGGTGAGGGTGCAACCATAGAAGATGAAAACGGTAAGCGCTTTTTGTTTGAATATGATGAGCGAGGGGAACTTGCCTCACGCGACATTGTCTCAAAGTCTATCTATAAGTACAAAAAGAAGAGTGGCTTGCAGGTATATCTTAATCTTGAAAATTTTGATGATGAGTATTTTGAGCACCGTTTCCCAAATATCTATAAAAATCTGCGAGCACTTGGTTATAAAGTACCAAAAGACAGAGTTCCCATCTCACCGGCTTTTCATTATGCCATAGGCGGTATAAAAACAGACCTGAGTGCAAGAGTACCAAGTGTGAAAAATCTCTATGCAATTGGAGAAGTGGCCTCAACACGTGTTCACGGTGCCAATCGTCTTGCGTCGAACTCTTTGCTTGAAGGTCTTGTTTTTGGAAAGTTGGCAGTTGATACGATTCTATCTCAAGAGAATGAGAACAAAGAATTTGTAGAGT
>JAMORG010000124.1 GCA_027063745.1 Sulfurimonas sp. | reverse complement strand
GGTACAAACGACAGACCTATAGTAGAAAATATAGTAGAGAATGTAAGTGAAACTGACTTTGTAGGTAGTGTTGATGTAGTTGTTGATGACTCTACAGGTCAGACAATTACAGTAAATAATATTAGATATGTCTCTTCTCTTGCTCAAAATAGTCATCTTGTAGATGCAGATGCCACTAATGACACACATGAGTTTGGTATTGCCACATACTCTTCTCAACTTGGCTTGACATCAGATGTTGCACTTGGTGTTACTTTTACAGAAAAAAATCCTGGGATTTTAGCACTTTATTCTCAAGCGGAAAGTGACGATGCTATATTTAACAGCTTAAAAGGTGAAATAGTAGCAATTTTACAAAACTCAACACTTCTTTCTGCTATTGTGGCAAGTAGTGCAACAGCTACAGAGCTACTTGATGATATTGCACAGGCAACAAGTTTAACTCAAGTCGAAAGTATCATTAATGAAACACCAGGTTTTGGTATTGAAGCCAACTATGTTACTTTGGATGATGGCAGTTCTGTTTTAGAGAGTGTTAATATTTCTGCTGAAGCGACACAGGCTCAGTACGATATTTTATCTGAGCATAATGTAGTTGATATCAATGTAGAAAATAGTGGTGCATACAGTATTTCTACACCATTTATTGATCCTTTAGCAGGTGATGAAGATGTAGCCATTACATTTGCATACAATGCTACTGATGATTCTGAAGCAGATAATGCTACAAGTGAAAGTGCAACAGTTACTGTAAATGTAAGTGGCGATAATGATGCACCAGTAGTTGGTGTTGTTGATAGCGATCAGGCATTAATTGGTATGTTTGATATGGATGGTGGAAATGTTGACTTAAGCAGTGTTGTTGAGGCTAGCGGATTGTCGAAAATAAATGCTATTGTAGTAAGTGGCAGAACAGAACTAAACATCTCTGCTGAAGATGTTTTAGATGTTGTTGCAAATGATGATCATATGCTTATTATTACTTCAAATGACGATATGGCGGATGCTGTTCATTTAGATGAGAGTTTTGATATTGCAAATGCATATGACAATGGTGATGGAACACATACATATCAAGCTGAAATAGAAGGTACTTCAGAAGTCGTTAATGTTGTCATTGAGGATACTATTTACGTTGATTAATGACATCAAGAAGAGAGATTTTCTCTCTTCTTCTTTTTTAAACAAAAAACAGTTTACAATTAGCTAAATATTTCTTACTGAGGTTATGCATATATGTTTACAAAACTGGCAAATATCTTTAGACCTTCATCATCTCAAAATATTCTTCATACAACAGATCTTCATTCACATCTTATACCGGGTATTGATGATGGTGTTAAAGATTTCGATGAGAGTATCGGGATTATAAAACAGCTACAAGAACTTGGATTTACAAAGATTGTAACTACTCCCCACATTATGCATCATCGTTTTGCAAACACAAAGCAAAATATCCTAAAAATCTATGAAGAACTAAAAGAAGAGATGCAAAAGCATGACTTAAAGATAGATGTTGATGTTGCTGCAGAGTATTATTATGATGAACATTTTTTGGAGTTAATCGATAAAAAAGAGTTGATGACTTTTGGTGATAACTACATACTGTTTGAGCTTTCTTATACTCTTAAACCTTTCATGCTTGAACAAGCGGTAGCTAAGTTGTTGTCTGCCGGATACAGGCCAATACTAGCGCATCCTGAACGGTATAAGTACTATAAAACCATAGAAGATTTTGAACGTGTGAAAGATATGGGACTCTTATTTCAGATAAATGCTATATCGTTAGGTGGTTTTTATGGTAAAGGTGTTAAAAAGTCAGCGGAGTTGTTAGTAGAAGCAAATATGGTTGATTTTATAGGGAGTGATATACACTCTCAAAAGTATTTAGAAGCATTTTCCAAAGTACTTCAAAGTAGTGCATATAGACGCTGTTTTGAGTTAAACAGCATTTACAATGACGACCTATAGGTTGTCAATCTCATTTTCAAGAACAATAAATTTATATTTATAAGGAGACTCTTTAGAGCCTAAAGTGATTATGTCTCCATCATTAAGAGGAACAGAACCATCATGATCATCTCCTCCAATACTAAATTTATTTACCATACTCCCACAGGCACTGCCTCTGTCTTGTAGTGTAAATCCATCTGCTGTTTTTAAAATGTTACAGTGCTCACGTGAGATCTGTAAGTACTCTCCATTGTCTAATAGATAGACATCGTTATTTGGTTCTTGGCCACTGAGTTTATGGCGTTCTTGTAGTATTACTTCGCCATCTATGTACTTTACTCTGGCTTCTCTACCCATACGAAATGGGTAGTTGTAGATAGGAATGATATCTTGATGAAAAGTACGTTTTATAATGCTGTGCTTTGCTTCAGGCGTGATGGCTTTTAGAACAGCTTTTGGGATCATAGTTCGTAAGAGTTCTCTTTTTTCATTACTAAGCATCATTTATCCTCTGTCTTTATAGTACTGGGCATTGCCGTATCCATAGGCATAGCTCGCTCCATAACCATAACCATACTCTGAACCAATGAGTGTAGCATTGAGAATAAGGCCTATTCTGTT
>JAMORG010000123.1 GCA_027063745.1 Sulfurimonas sp. | reverse complement strand
ATGTCAGAAAAAAAAGTTGATTTTATGGATGAAGTTGTAAGTAAAGAGGGAATGAGTCGTCGTGATGCCCTGAAATTTATGGGTATCTCGCCGATTGCGGCAGGTGTGCTTGCAAGTGCAGGAAGTTCTGCAGGTACAAAAGCGGAAGCTTCTGATGCGCAAGGTAAGATTGTAATTGTAGGTGGTGGTGCTGGTGGTATTATGGCACTAGCTCGTCTTCACCGTGGGCTTTCAAACCCAGACATCACACTTATTGCTCCAAATGAGATGCAACTTTATCAACCAGGTCAGGTTTTTGTTGCAGCTGGTGAGATGGAGACATCTGATCTTCTTCGTGAGAACTCAAACTACATTCCAGATGATATAGAGTGGATCAAAGATACAGTAAAAACTTTTGACCCAGATAACAACAGAGTTATCACTCGTAATGGAAAAGAAGTAAAATATGACTATCTTGTAGTTGCAACTGGTCTGCAGTATCACTATGAGTGGATCGATGGTCTTACAAAAGAGATGATTGGTAAGAATGGAATCTCATCTGTTTACTTAAATGATCCAGAAGCCGGTACGGCAGTTGGTGGTGAAGTAACACACGATTGGTTCTTGGAACTTAAAGAAGCAGCAAAAAATGGTAAACCAAAAGTTATCTGTACTCAGCCGGCAACTGCAATCAAATGTGGTGGTGCTCCACAAAAAATCCTTTACTTGAGTGATGACTTCTTAAAACAAGATGGGCTTACAGCTGACTTTACATTTGCAACAAATGGTGGAAAACTTTTTGGTGTTCCTGAAGTAAATGAAACACTTGTTAAAAAAGTACAACCATATTATGGAAATATTACAAATAAATTTCATCACAACCTTGTAGCGATTGATGCTGATAAAAAAATAGCTACTTTTGAACATAAATATGAAGTTCAGGGTGAGTATGACGAAGATTTGGAAGAGTACGACATTATTCAAAAAACTGAGCGTGTTGAAATGCCTTATGATTTTATTCATGTTGTACCACCGATGGCTGGTGTTGATGCTGTTGCAAATTCTCCACTTGCATGGCAAAAAGGTAGCGGTAAAGGTTGGTTGGAAGTTGACCAATATACACTTCAACATAGACGCTATAAAAATGTATTTGGTATTGGTGATATTTGTGGTATTCCTAAAGGTAAGACAGGTGGAACTGCTCGTCACCAAGCTCCTATTATGGTAGAGAACCTTATCTCTGTAATGGAAGGCAAAAAAGCAAAAGAGAAATTTGACGGTTATACTGTTTGTCCTTTAAAAACTCGCTATGGTAAAATCATTTTAGCTGAGTTTAACTACGAAGGTGCTGCACCGTCATTCCCATTAGCAGTAGGTGAAGAGAGATGGCTGTGGTGGGCATTTGACCTTTATATGCTCAAACCTATGTATTTTCAACTTATGATGCGAGGCTTGATGTAATATGAAAAGCATTGTGATAAGAGAGGTGACAATATTTGTCATCTTGCTTGTCACCCTTGCACTTTTAATGCATCCTGATTTACTATCAGATCCTACACAAAGGCTTGCTCTGATGCAAGCAAGAGCAAATTATGCACATCCTTTTTTTTATGCTTTTTTTATCTACTTTTTTCTCTTTATTGTTCGTTTTACAGTAAAAAAAATAGCAACACTTTTTAAAAAGAAAAAAGTTTAGGTGAGAAATTAAACATAACTTAAAGCTTAGTTGGGTATAATTCCGCACTTTTTGTAGAAATACAACCTAAAAATATTTAAGGACCATAGATGTACGCAATTATTAAAAATGGTGGTAAGCAGTATAAAGTTCAAGAGGGTGACGTTCTTTCATTAGACAAAATGTCTCTAGAGCCAAATGCTACTATCGAAATCAAAGAAGTTCTAGCAGTAAATGCTGGTGAACTTAAAGTTGGAACTCCATTCGTTGAGGGTGCTGTTGTTACTGCTGAAGTTATCAGTGAGGGACGTGACAAGAAAGTTGTTATTTTCAAAAAACGTCGTCGTAAAGATAGTAAAGTAAAACGTGGTTTCAGACGTGATCATACACGTGTTCGTATCACAAAAATAGCTGCATAGTAAGCTGAATCAGAGATATCGAAAAGCGACTAGTCGCGTGAGCTTTCCGCTAAGGAAAACAAAGCGTTAGCGTAATAAAAGGGACTTTGTTCCTTTTATGTTATAAATTAATGAAAAGGTTCCTTCAATTTAGGAACTAAATTTAAGGAGATAGAAATGGCACATAAGAAAGGTCAGGGTAGTACACAGAATAACCGCGATTCAGCTGGTAGAAGACTTGGTGTTAAGAAATTTGGTGGTGAAGCAGTAGTTGCTGGTAACATCATTATTCGTCAAAGAGGAACAAAAGTTCATCCAGGTAAAAATGTTGGTATGGGTAAAGATCATACTATCTATGCTTTAGTTGACGGTGTTGTTGCATTTGAGCGTAAAGATAAAAAACGCCAACAAGTTTCAATTATTCCTGCTGCATAATTTTCTACAACTGTTTGAGCCTTGTGCTCAGACATTTTTTTCTACTTTTCGGATTTTTTCCAAAACAAACTAAAATTTCAAATATTTAACAATCAACTTATTCTATAATAGTGGGTTTTTAAGTATTTGTTTTAAAACTAAAGGAGAACACTTGTTTACAGATAGTGTCGAATTAACAGTCTCATCAGGTAAAGGTGGACCAGGGTGTGTAGCATTCCGTCGTGAAAAATTTGTCTTAAATGGCGGTCCAAACGGTGGAGACGGTGGAAAAGGTGGCGACATCTGGTTTAAGTGTGACAACAATACGCACACACTTTCTCATTTTCAAAGAAAGATGCACATAAAAGCTGACAATGGCCGTCCGGGTGAGGGCTCAAACTGTACCGGAAAATCTGGTGCAAAAAAAGTCATTGTTGTTCCTCCAGGAACACAAATAGTAGATGCAGACACAGGAGAGATCCTTTTAGATATGACTGAAGATGGTCAAGAGGTGAAGTTTTTAGAAGGTGGTAAAGGCGGACTGGGTAATACACACTTCAAATCTCCTACCAATCAAAGACCAACATATGCACAACCTGGTGAAAAAGGTGAGACACGTCATATAAAACTAGACCTTAAACTCATTGCTGATGTTGGACTTGTCGGTTTTCCAAATGTAGGAAAATCTACACTTATCTCAACAGTTTCCAATGCGCGCCCTGAGATTGCAAACTACGAGTTTACAACGCTCACGCCAAAGTTAGGACAGGTAAATATCGGTGATTATGAATCATTTGTAATGGCAGATATTCCGGGAATTATTGGTGGAGCACACGAGGGTAAAGGGCTTGGTATCAAGTTCTTACGCCATATTGAACGTACAAAAACACTTCTGTTTATGATAGATCTCGCTTCATATCGTGACTTAAAAGAGCAGATAGATGTACTGCGTGAGGAAGTTGCAGCATTTTCAGACAAACTGGGACAAAGCAAGTATGCCATAGCACTTACTCGTGTTGATATTGTTCCTCCTGAGGATGTAAAGGCTTTAGTTGAAGGTTTTATTGAGATGATGGGATTAAAGCCAACGCAAAAGAGTGAATTTGATTTTGATGAAAATTTACCTTATTTTATTCAAGAGAGCGTTGATGAGACACTGGGATATGATAGAGAAAAACCTTACTTTATTGTTCCTATCTCTTCTGCAATAAATAAAAATATAGAGCCGTTAAAGTATGCACTCTTTAATCTAGTGCAATCTGACAGAAAGTAAGACTTATGCAGCGTGTTGTTGTAAAGGTTGGTAGTGCAGTTCTTACCCAAGATGGAGAGATTGCACTCTCACGTATGCAGGCACTTGTTAACTTTTTAGCAGAGCTAAGAGAGAAGTATGAAGTGATCTTGGTCTCTTCAGGTGCAGTTGCCGGAGGCTATACAAAACTCAAGCTGGACAGAACTGCTTTAGCAAACAAACAGGCTCTTGCAGCTATCGGACAGCCGGTGTTAATGCAACGCTATGCAAAAAAATTTGAGCGTCATGAAATCATAACGGCACAAGTCTTAGTGACTGCTGCAAATCTTTCAAAAGATGATGATATTCAAAGAGTACGAAATACTGTTGAAACACTTCTTTGTAATGGAGTCATTCCAATTGTCAATGAGAATGATGCTACCGCTACAGATGAGCTTGAACTTGGTGATAATGATCAGCTCTCTGCATACATTACAGAACATACTGATGCCGATATGCTTATAATACTTTCTGATATTGATGCGTATTATGATAAAGATCCTCGAAAATATGAGGATGCAAAAATATTAAAAACAGTGAATGAAATACCACATGAGGCACTCACGCAAGAGGTAAATCCAAATAATGAATTTGCAACAGGCGGAATTGTTACTAAACTAAAAGCTGCTGCATATCTTTTAGAACATAATAAAAAGATGTTTTTAGCCAGTGGATTTGATCTGCGTGATGTTAAAAGTTTTATGTTAGAAGAGAAGCATAAAGGTGGCACACTTTTTACTCCAAAGGAACAGTCATGATAGATGTTATTTTTATGGGGACACCAGATTATGCAGATGTTATTTTAAAGCGTTTGATTGCTGATAATGAGATCAATGTTGTAGCAGTATATACCCAGCCAGACAAGCCTGTTGGACGTAAAAAAGTACTCACTCCTCCACCGGTAAAAGTAACAGCACAAAAGCATGATATTCCTCTCTCTCAGCCAAAGAGTCTGCGTGAGCCAGAAGCCATTGAAAGTGTTCAAAGTACTTCATGTGACTACATAGTAGTAGCAGCCTATGGTCAGATACTTCCACGTGAGATACTTGACCATGCACCATGCATCAATCTTCATGCTTCTATCTTGCCACAGTACAGAGGAGCAAGTCCTATTCAGCAGACACTGCTTAATGGTGACAAAGAGACAGGGGTTACTGCAATGCTGATGGAAGAGGGTCTTGATACCGGAGACATTTTAAAGATAGAAAAAGTAAGTGTTTGTGATGATATGATGGTGGAGGAACTCTTTGAAGCTCTAACACAAACAGCAGCAGAGCTTACTGTAGATGTTTTGAAAAATTTTCAAGCGTATAAACCTCAAAAGCAAAATGATGCCAAGGCTACACACTGTAAAAAAATCACTAAAGCTGATGGACTCATTAACTTTGATAATGCAGCTACAATTTATAATAAATACAGAGCCTTTACGCCATGGCCTGGCATCTATCTTGAGAGTGGTCTCAAGCTTAAAAAAATGGCACTGGAGTCAAGAGAGGGCAAACATAAGCTTGGAGAGATACTTTCAATCGATAAAGAGAGTATCGTTGTTGGATGCCAAGAGGGTTCTTTACGCATTTTTCGTTTGCAACCCCCATCTAAAAAAGAGATGGATGCAATTGCATATGTTAATGGTAAAAGGCTAAGTGTTGCAGATACTTTGGCTTGATGTCCTTGACTCAACACAAAAATATCTCAAACATAAGTTACAATCAAAAAAACTTCAAGCTCCTGTAGCTGTTGTTGCAAATGAACAAACAGATGGTATAGGCAGTAGAAATAATAACTGGACATCAACAAGAGGAAATCTTTTTCTCTCTTTTGCTATACCTTTGAACCAATTGCCTAAAGATTTGAAAATAGAGTCTGCATCTATATATTTTTCTTATGTGTTAAAAGAGACTCTGGCTGAATTCGGCTCAAAAGTCTGGATAAAATGGCCTAACGATTTTTATATAGATGAAAAAAAAGCCGGTGGCATGATAACAACACTTGTCGGGGATGTTTTACTTTGTGGTGTCGGTTTAAATATTCTAAACTCACCACAATCTTTCTCTAGACTTGATATAATTATTGATATAAATGAGCTGCTTGAAAAATATTTTGCAAATCTTGAAAAAAAAGTTTTATGGAAGCAAGTTTTTAGCAAATATAGGTTAGAATTTTATAAAAATCAGAACTTTTTTACACATATAAATAATAAAAAAGTCTCATTATCTGAGGCGAAATTGTGTGATGATGGCAGTTTGGAAATTAATGGTGAGAGGATATACAGTCTAAGATGAGCGAAGTAATCGTAATAGCAAACCAAAAGGGTGGTGTAGGTAAGACTACAACTGCTGTAAATTTAGCAGCATCCCTTGCAGTTGCAGAGAAAAAAGTACTTCTTATTGACTGTGATCCACAAGCAAATGCTACAACATCGTTGGGCTTTCACAGAAATGATTATGAGTTTAATATCTATCATGTCTTAATTGGTACAAAAAAACTCAAAGATATTATTTTAAAGTCAGATCTGCCTACACTTCACCTTGTTCCATCAAATATCGGTCTTGTCGGAATTGAAAAAGAATACTATGATGCAGACAAAGCAAAAGGGCGTGAGTTGGTTCTTAAAAAAGCCATTGCTAATGTAAAAAAAGATTATGACTACATTATTATAGATTCACCGCCGGCACTTGGACCAATGACAATAAATGCACTCTCAGCTTCAAACTCTGTTATTATTCCAATTCAGTGTGAGTTTTTTGCACTTGAGGGTCTTGCACAGTTGTTAAATACAGTAAAACTTGTAAGAAAATCAATAAACCCAAAACTGACGGTAAAAGGTTTTATCCCGACAATGTACTCTTCGCAAAACAATCTCTCAAAACAGGTGTTTGCAGATCTGCGTCAACACTTTAAGGGAAAACTCTTTAAAGATAATCAAGACAAGTATATAGTAGTGCCAAGAAATGTAAAACTTGCAGAGTCTCCCTCTTTTGGAAAACCTGCAATTTTATATGATGTAAAATCTGCAGGATCAATTGCATATCAAAATCTAGCGCAAGCCATTATTGGCAAAACTGCTTAATCTAAAGGAAAAAGATAGTGAAAAGTCAAAAACTCGGTCGTGGTTTAGATGCTCTTTTAGGTGAGATAGATGAAGCGTATGAGAATGAAGGTACACAAAGAGAGAGTATTTTAGAGATTCCTCTTAAAGATATCAGACCTAATCCTTTTCAGCCAAGAAAAACATTTGATGAGACAGCACTGCATGAACTTGCCGAGTCTATTAAAAATGACGGATTGCTTCAGCCGATTGTTGTAACAGAAGATATTGACGGCTATATTTTAATAGCCGGTGAGAGAAGATTTCGTGCATCAAAACTTGCAAAGCTTAAAGAGATAAAAGCGATAGTTTTAAATTCTGATGAGCAAAAAATGCGTCAGTTTGCTCTAATTGAAAATATTCAAAGAGAAGAGTTAAACTCTATGGAGTTGGCTGAAGCTTATAATGAGCTTATCAAACTTCATGAAATAACACATGATGAGCTTGCAACTATGATTCATAAGAGTCGTGCACATATTACAAATACTTTACGCCTTTTGCAACTCTCAACAAAGACACAAAAAGCACTTACTGAAAAGAAAATATCTGCAGGACATGCAAAAGTTTTAGTCGGTTTAGATGAAAAAGAACAACAATTAATGGTAAACTCTATTATCGGACAGAAACTGAGTGTGCGTGAGCTTGAAGGTATGGTAAAGAGTATGAAACAAAAAAACATACAAGCTACCAAAACAGAGCAAAAGAGTGATGAGGAAGCACTTGATCTTTCAGAGTTGAAACAAAAGCTCAATTCACTAGGTTTCTTAGCTAAAACATCACAAAATAAAGTGACTGTTTCTTTTGATTCTCAAGAAGAAATAAGAGAATTTTTGTCACATTTTACAAATTAATTTAGATTTTTTATAAAATTTTTTCTTCATTTAACTATCCTTTCAATTTAATCATAGTATAATCTCCGCAACTTTTAGGAGGTGCTATGTTAGATATAAATCCAATACTACTCTTGGCTACATTTGTTGTATTTGTTTCGCTTATAGCCGTTCTAAATAGTTTACTTTATAATCCGTTAGTCGCCTTTATGAAGAAGCGTGATGATGACATTAAACAAGACCTTGAAAAAGTAGGGTCTAATGACAGTGAAATCAAAGAACTTCTTGACAAAGCAGAGTCTATAATTATGAATGCTAAACTAGAAGCTGCGGCCCTAAGAGAAAAAGTTATTGCAGATGCTAAAGAGTTAGCAGATGCTAGAATAGAAGCAAAGCGTGCTTCATTGACTACAGAATATAATGAGTTCAAAGAGTCACTTGTAAAATCGAAAGAAGAGCTTTCAAGTGAACTTATGAATCAGGTTCCTGTTTTCAAAGAAGCATTAAAAGCTAAAATAAGTCAGATATAAGGATGTAATGTGAGTAGAATTTTAGTACTAATACTAATGATATCAACTGCAGCATTAGCATCTGAAGGTGGTACAGATATCGTTCAAAGAACGGTAAATTTCCTCCTTTTTGCTGGGCTTATTTGGTATCTGGTTGGAGAACCTGTAAAAAACTTTTTTGCTTCAAGAAGTCAAGGTATAGCTGATGAGCTTAACAAAGTTCAAGAAAAGCTTGCTGAGTCTGTAGATAAGAAAAAAGAGGCACTTAAGAAAATTACTGAGGCTGAGAAGTTTGCAGAAGAGTTGCTAGAGACTGCGAAAAAAGAGAGTAAAATTTTAAACGACACTATTTTAAATCAGTGTGAAGTTGAAATTGAAAATCTTGAAAAACAGTTCGCAATGAAAAAAGAGTTTGAACAAAGAAATATGGTTCGTGAAGTTGTAGAAGAAATTGTTCATTCAACTCTAGAACAAAGTTCAGACATCTTTGATAGAGAAGCTATGGCAAATGTTATTTTAAAGAAGGTGGCATAGCATGGAAGAACTGATTGCAAAAAGATATATTAAAGCACTTAAAGAGAGTTCTGACTTAAATGAGCTAGAAGCTATAGCATCACTTTTTGATGCACTTAGCGATTCATTTAAAGATGAAAAATTCGTAAGTGTAGTAGGAAACCCAGAAGTACCTACTAAAGATAAAGAAGCGCTTTTACTTGAAGCAGTAAAACCGGCTAATTCAGAAAAGATCAACAACTTGATTAAGCTCCTTGTTGAGAATAAAAGAGTTACAATTATTCCTACAATTGCACAAGAGTTGAAAAAAGATATAGCAAACACGACTAAAACATATACAGGTTATGTATATAGCGACAGCAATATAGATGCAAACGTTATAGACGAACTTGGACGTGGTTTAAGCAAAAAATTTGATTCTACTATTACATTGAACTTCGTGAAAAACGATTTTAATGGAATTAAGGTAGAGGTTGAAGGTCTTGGTATTGAGATTAACTTCTCTAAAGAGCGTATTGACAATCAAATTATAGAACATATAATAAAAGCAATTTAACTTTCACGAGAGGAGAACGATAGTGGTAGCAAAAATTCAAGCTGATGAAATCAGCTCAATAATTAAAGAGCGTATCGACAACTTTGAACTAAGTGTTGATATCAATGAAACTGGTAAAATTGTTTCTTATGCGGATGGTGTTGCAAAGGTTTATGGCCTTAGCAATGTAATGGCAGGAGAAATGGTAGAATTTGAAGAGGGGACTAAAGGTTTAGTGATGAACCTTGAAGAGAGCAGCGTAGGTGTTGTTATTCTTGGTTCTGGTGTAAACTTACGTGAGGGAATGAGCGTAAAACGTCTTGGTACTCTTTTAAAAGTTCCTGTTGGTGATGCACTTCTTGGTCGTGTTGTTAATGCTCTTGGTGAGCCAATTGACGGTAAAGGTCCAATCGAGACTACTGAAGTACGTTTCGTAGAAGAGAAAGCTCCTGGTATTATGGATAGAAAATCTGTACATGAGCCATTAGCAACTGGTATTAAAGCTATTGATGCACTCGTTCCAATTGGTCGTGGTCAACGTGAACTTATCATTGGTGACAGACAAACTGGTAAAACTACTGTTGCACTTGACACTATCATCAACCAAAAAGGTAATGGTGTTGTTTGTATCTACGTTGCAATCGGTCAAAAAGAGTCAACTGTAGCACAAATCGTTCGTCGTTTAGAAGAACATGGTGCAATGGAATACACAATTATTGTATCTGCAACTGCTGCTGAAGCTGCTGCACTTCAATTCTTGGCTCCATACACTGGTGTTACAATGGGTGAGTACTTCCGTGATAATGCACGTCATGGTCTTATCGTTTATGATGATTTATCTAAACATGCGGTTGCTTACCGTGAAATGTCACTTATTCTTCGTCGTCCTCCAGGTCGTGAAGCATATCCAGGGGATGTTTTCTATGTTCACTCAAGACTTCTTGAGCGTGCTGCAAAACTTTCTGATGAAAACGGTGCAGGTTCTTTAACTGCCCTTCCAATTATTGAAACACAAGCAGGTGACGTTGCGGCTTATATCCCAACAAACGTTATCTCTATTACTGATGGTCAGATCTTCTTAGAAACTGACTTATTCAACTCAGGTATCCGTCCAGCGATCAACGTTGGTCTTTCTGTATCTCGTGTTGGTGGTGCTGCTCAGATTAAAGCTACTAAGCAAGTTGCTGGTACTTTACGTCTTGATCTTGCTCAGTATCGTGAACTTCAAGCGTTTGCTCAGTTCGCATCTGACCTTGATGAAGCATCAAGAAAACAACTTGAGCGTGGACAAAGAATGGTTGAGATCTTAAAACAACCTCCATATTCTCCACTTACAGCTGAGAAACAAGTTGTAATTATCTTTGCTGGTAACGAAGGATACCTTGATGATATCGATGCATCAAATGTTGTTCGTTTTGAAGCTGAACTTTATCCGTTCATTGAAGCTTCTTACCCTCAAATTTTTGAGAATATCAGAAGTGCTAAGAAACTTGATGATGAAACAAAAGCACTTCTTATTAAAGCACTTGATGAGTTCAAAGCTAGCTTCGTAGCTAACTAAGGGATTTAACTATGGCAAACTTGAAAGATATTCAAAGAAAGATTAAGAGTGTTTCTAGTACGCAAAAAACAACGCGTGCTATGAAGCTGGTCTCTACTGCTAAGCTTCGCCGTGCAGAAGAACTTGCTAAACGCTCTCGTCTTTATGCACAGAAAATGAATCAGGTTCTTGCCGAAATCGCTGGAAGAATTGAATGCAATAAAGTTGGCGGATTAGAAAAAAATAGATTTTTCACATCTATTGATAATCCAAAAATGGTAGATATTATTTTTGTAACTGCTGATAAAGGTCTTTGTGGTGGCTTTAATATTCAAACTATTAAAGAAGCAAAAAGACTTATCGCATCATTTCAAAATGATAAAGTAAAAATTCGTCTACGTGGTGTCGGTAAAAAAGGTATTGAGTTTTTCAAATACAACGAAGTTGAAATGTATGACGAGGTTGTAGGTTTAAGCTCAAAACCAAATAAAGAGAAATCTGATGATTTTATCAAAGCATCTATCGATGATTTCATTGAAGGTAAAACAGATGCTGTTTACATTGTTTACAACGGGTATAAAAATATGATCACTCAAGAGTTACATGTAAATAGAATTTTACCAATTGACACAGAAGAGTTTGAGTGTAATGATGCTCAACCAAAATCTATGTTAGAAATCGAAGCTGAAGATGAAGAGCGTATGCTTAACTCTTTAGTAGATACATATGCGAAATACAATATGTACTATACTCTTATTGACAGTGTTGCTGCTGAGCACTCTGCACGTATGCAGGCAATGGATACAGCAACAAACAATGCAAAAGAGATGGTAAAAAGCTTAAATGTAGAGTTTAATAAAGCGCGTCAAGCTGCTATTACTACAGAACTGATAGAGATTATCAGTGGTGTAGAGTCTATGAAATAATGGAGAGAAATATGATTGGAAAAATTAGCCAGGTAATGGGTCCTGTTGTTGATGTTGATTTTGATGGTTATCTTCCTGTAATTAACGAAGCAATTGAAGTAAATGTTAATTTAGATGGAAGTGAACATCGTCTAGTTTTAGAAGTTGCTGCTCACTTAGGTGATGGTCGTGTAAGAACGATTGCAATGGATATGAGTGAAGGTTTAGTACGTGGTATGGACGCTAAAGCTACTGGTGCACCTATTAAGGTTCCAGTTGGTGAAAAAGTTCTTGGACGTATCTTTAACGTAATCGGTGAGACTATCGATGGTGGAGATCAAGTTGAAGATGCTCCAACATGGTCTATTCACCGTGATCCACCACCACTAGTAGATCAGTCTACTACAACTGAGATGTTTGAAACAGGTATCAAAGTTGTTGACCTTCTTGCACCATATGCAAAAGGTGGTAAAGTTGGACTATTCGGTGGTGCTGGTGTTGGTAAAACAGTTATTATCATGGAGCTTATTCACAATGTTGCTCATGGTCATGACGGTCTATCAGTTTTCGCTGGTGTTGGTGAGAGAACACGTGAAGGTAATGACCTTTACTACGAAATGAAAGAGTCAAACGTACTTGACAAAGTTGCACTGTGCTACGGTCAAATGAGTGAGCCTCCTGGAGCACGTAACCGTATCGCTCTTACTGGTCTTACTATGGCTGAGTATTTCCGTGATGAGAAGAAACTCGACGTTCTTATGTTCATCGATAATATCTTCCGTTTTGCACAGTCTGGTTCAGAGATGTCAGCACTTCTTGGACGTATTCCATCAGCTGTTGGTTATCAACCGACACTTGCTCGTGAAATGGGTGCTCTACAAGATCGTATTACATCAACGAAAAACGGTTCAATTACATCTGTTCAAGCGGTATATGTACCTGCAGATGACTTGACTGACCCGGCTCCTGCTTCTGTTTTTGCTCACTTAGATGCAACAACAGTACTTAACCGTAAAATTGCGGAAAAAGGTATCTATCCTGCAGTTGATCCACTTGATTCAACTTCAAGATTACTTGATCCACAAATTTTAGGTGAAGAGCACTATAGTGTAGCTCGTGGTGTTCAACAAACACTTCAAAAGTATAAAGATCTTCAAGATATCATTGCGATTCTTGGTATGGATGAGCTTTCTGAAGATGATAAAGCGACTGTTGAACGTGCACGTAAGATTGAGAAATTCCTTTCTCAGCCATTCTTCGTTGCAGAAGTTTTCACAGGTGCACCTGGTAAATATGTTTCTCTTGAAGATACTATCAAAGGATTTAAAGGTATCTTAGAAGGTGAGTATGATCACTTACCTGAGAGTGCTTTCTATATGGTAGGATCAATGGATGAGGCTATAGAAAAAGCTAACAAAGCTAAATAGTAACTCTTTAAAGGACTGAAATGGAAAAGTTTAAACTTGAAATCCTCACACCTAACGGCGAAATCTTCAATGATGATGTCGTTAGTGTTGTACTTCCTGGACAAGAGGGAGAGTTCGGCGTGCTTGCTGGACATGCATCACTTACTACACTACTTACAAGTGGTGTTGTTGATGTTGAGAAAGAGGATAAAACAGTCGAGTCCATTCTTATCAAATGGGGTGTTGCTCAGATTAGTGAAGATAAAGTAGTTGTTTTAGTTGAAGGTGCTGTTGCAATTCGTGGTGAAAGCGAATCAGAAGTTGCAAAAGCTCTTGAAGAAGCTAAAAAACTTCTTGATGATGTTGCAGACTCTAGTACTGCATTGGCATCTGTTTCTGCTAAGCTTGAATCAGCAGCACAAAAGCTAATATAGTTCATGTTTAATAATATAGTAGATTTTTATCTAAAGAGTCACCCAGTTACATTGGGTGTCTTGGTTTTGCTATCTATCTACTTTATTATTTTGAACTGGACTTTTTTCTACCGCTATTTTTCTCTAAACAGTTGGTCTGCTCGTGAAAGTGCTTCTTTGGAAAATCTTTTACTGGGTAGTACAACTGTTAGTGATAACTCCTTTTTAAATAATTTTATTCGTAGTAGTCATATTATTTCAAAAGAAGTTTTAGAACTTGCAAAATTAGCAGCTACAAAAGAAGCAACCAAGGGGCTTTCAGTCCTGTCCGTTTTTGCTTCAACATCTCCTTTTATAGGTCTTTTTGGTACAGTTGTCTCTATCTTGGATACATTTGCTCATATAGGTCAGGCCAGTGGCAGTATGTCAGTAATTTCTGCCGGTGTTTCAGATGCACTTGTCGCAACTGCATCAGGCATATTTGTAGCGATCTTTGCTTATACCTACCATCAGATCTTAAAACGCAAATCATATGAGCTTATCTCTTATATTCAGATGCAAAGTGATGCAATTTTAGCTCGTAAGGCTTAAGTATGTATGATTGGGAAGAGAAGCCTGAGTTAAATATTACTCCCTTAGTTGATGTGATGTTGGTTCTTCTTGTAGTACTTATGGTGATCGCTCCCAATATTATCTTTGAAGAGACAATTAAACTGCCTCAAGGCTCAACTAGCAAGCAGATTGAAAAAATTCCTCCTGTACATATTACAATAGATAAAGAAGGAACTATTAAGGTCAATAAAGAGAACTTTCTTCTTAACTCATTTGGTGATAATTTTTTTCTTTACAGTAAAAAACTTGATAAAAAAGCAACTGTATTAATCAGTGCTGATGAAACACTTGATTATGGTGTAGTTATGTCAGTTTTAGCTGCTGTAAAGCAGGCAGGATTTTCTGAGGTCTCTTTAGCTACCAATGGATAATAACAGATACTTCATCCTGAGTGGTTTTTTATCACTCTCTCTTTTTGCTTTTTTTCTTTCTTTGTTTGTTTATATGCTTTTTGTCAATGCCAGTAATAAAACATATGGTCTTGAGAAGAAGAACTATGTGTCAGTCTCAATAGTTATGCCCCAGACACATAAAAAGCTTACACAGAAAAAATCTGCTCCGCAAAAAGTCAGTAGTAGCACACAAGCCGTTCAAGACATAGATGTGAATGATCTCTTTTCAGATGTTTGGACACCAAAAGCAAAAGAAGTGAAAAAGAGAAAAGTAAACTCAAAAAGATTAAAAGATATAGCAAAAAAAGTAAAAACTCTTAAAAAAGAGCAAAAATCCTCTTTGAGTCAAAAGATTCAAAACTTAGACAGTGATGACAATAAAGAGGCTTTAAGCAGTTCTGCTGCTGATGAAGTTAATGAATATTTAGCTAAAATTCAAGCTATAGTCTATGAACACTTTCATGTTCCTCCTAATACCGAGGGAGAGAGTGTTGAGACAGTTATAGAACTTGATCCTCTTGGAAAAATGAAGGACTTTAGAATTTTACGTTATTCGCAAAGTGAAGCATTAAACGCAGAAGCAGATCGAATAAAAGAGCGTTTAAAAAATGTTATTTTTCCAAAGAATCCTCAAAACAGATCAAGTCGAACAAAAGTTG
>JAMORG010000122.1 GCA_027063745.1 Sulfurimonas sp. | reverse complement strand
CTGTTGCTTTTGGCTCGATGTCTGGGCGTTTTACTCCAATGGCTTCCATCTCTTTGTGAAAGGCCTCTGTATAAAAGTCTGTAATTGTTTTTATATCTTTTTGCTGCTCTATGGCTTTTTTGATGATCTTGTCATCTATGTCTGTAATGTTTCTAGCATATGTCACTTCGTAACCGTTTGCACGAAGAACACGACTTAAAAGGTCAAAAACAAGGGCAGATTTGGCATGTCCTAGGTGTGCATCGTCATAGACAGTCGGTCCACAGACATAGAGTGTGACCTTGCCATCTTCCAGTGGTTCAAATTTGCGTTTTGTTTTTTGTACAGAGTCATAGATAAACATGAATCATATCCTTGAGTATTACTAAGAGTATAGTAAAGAGTAGTGAGCCAACTACCAAATAGAGCAGCTTGCGTGAGCGAAGTATAGCAAAAAAGTTCTGCCAGCCAAAGATTTTGAGTGTAAAAAAGAGGCTTACAAAACCACCAAGTGTTGAAGCAAGTGCAAGTCCTGCCACACCAAAGGGTTGAATAAATGCAAGAGCAAAAGTGATGTAAACTCCAAGAGAGACAGTGGCGATCTTGGCAGCTTTGCCTTGGAGCTCTTTTGCATAGAGCCAGAGTATAAAGAGCTTTTGCATACCAAAAGGAAGCAGCCCGAGCATATACATCTGAAGAACAGCTGCTGTGTTTTGGCTGTCTGTGGCATCAAAAGCACCACGCTCAAAGAGCAGCTTGACTATCTCATCTGAGAGGATGATGCCACCAAGAGTAGAGCCTGTTAAGATAAAGGCTAAAAACCAAAAGGCACGCCCAAGGTTTTGAAGTGCTTTTGATTCATCGTTGTTCTTTAAATATCGTGCCACACGAGGAAAGAGCGCTACCGATGTGGCAATGGCAAAAAGAGCAAGCGGGAGCTGAAAGATACGGTTGGCATAGTAGAGGTAGGAGATAGAACCCGTAACCAAAAAAGAGGCTAAAAAGGTGTCTAAAAAAGCACTGATCTGCGCTGTTGAATTTCCCCACATGGCAGGAAAGAAGTTGGTGCGAAACTTCTTTGTCTCCTCTTTTATAGCTGCAGCTTTGACTCTAAAGTAGCCAAAGCCACCAAGAAGCATCTTACAAAGCCCAAGCTTGTAAAGCATAAGCACGTGAGCGATAAGCTGCAGTATACCGCCGATAACCACACCCCAGCTAAGATAGTAAACAATAGTCGCTTCATCTTCACCTTTTGCAAGCAAGAGTGCAGCTATGAGGGAGAGATTGAGTAGTGCTGTTGCATAGGCTGTTGTGGCAAAGTGGTGTTTGTACTGCAGAAGTGCTGCGATGAATGTAACTGCAAAGATAAGTGGCAGATACCAAAAGTTCAGCGCTACATAGGGTGCTGCAATGGCTATGGTATGTTCATCAAAACCGGTGGCTATAAGCTTTGTAAAGAGTTCTGGAAGCAGGTTCACCAGCAGCGTGAGCAGTAAGATGATAGAGAGAAAGATAACAAAGATATGCGCACTGAAAACCGCCTTATGTCGGCTGCGTGTAAAAGCAGGAATGAATACTTGTGTAAAAGCACCTTCGGCAAAGATACGACGAAAGAGATTAGGCAGTTTAAAGGCGATGAAAAAGATGTCGCTGTAGATACCTGCACCCAATACTGATGCTGTTAAAAGGTCTCTGAAAAATCCTAATATTCGGGAAAATAAAATACCAAAACTATTGGTGAAAATGGCTTTAAACATGGGCTTCTTTGTCGATATGATATAAGTTTTACGAGATTTTAACAAATCTTTGGTTAAAATCTAGACTATAAAATTAAGAATGGATAAAACATGGCTCTATTTGGCTCTTCGAAAAAGGCACCCAGCATTCAAAAAGTTCGCCCAACAGTTGTCCGTACTCAAAATGTTGCAAAAGAGATTTTTTCTCTTGCAAAATCTTACGATATCAAACCCGAACTTCTTGACTTTAATCTTTTGGAGGTACAAACCTATACACGTTTGAATGAAGATGGTAAAGAGAGTGAATGGGAAGAGGCAAAAATTGGTGATGAGTGCGAAATCTGCAAAGAAGAACTACTGCTCAATCCTAACTTTCAAATAAAACAGACATACGAAATTGAAATATATTCAAAAAATGATCTTAGCGATCCTTATAAAGAGTTAAAAACCGCAGTAGGTGCCAATGCGACCAAATGCAAAGTATATCTGAGCATTGCACAGGGTTCAAAGGTTCAGTATAATGCTCGCCTTGAAAATGATATGCTTGATATTATTAATCGTAAAAAGGTCCGTGCAGGTATTTTAATAGATATATTTGATGAAATGATGCCTTCATTTATCTCAAAATTTGTAGCACGAGTGCGTATTGCTGAAATGTTAGAGATAGAAAAGAGTGAGACACATCTTATAGCTGAAGGGATTGAGCCAACTGCAACGCAAGATGATGAACTTATTTTACATTTTGAAAAAAAACAGAACGAATTAGATGAGAATGAGCGTATTAATTATGCTGAGCGTGGTTTTATAAAAAATGTCAAAGAGGGTGAACTTCTTATTGAATATATTAAACCAAAGATGGGTAAGCCAGGGCGTAATTGTCGTGGAGAGTTTTTACAGCCAAAAGATCCTGTTGTAAAAAATGAACCAAAATTTAGCGTTGATGAGAGTATTAAAGTCGTTGAAGATGAGAACTCCATTAAGTATTATGCAAAAGAGAATGGCTACATTGCATTTGAAAACAACACCTATCTTATCAAAAACGAAGTGGATGTCGGTGAGATCAGTTTTAAAACAACCGGTTCTATTCAGAGTGGTGTTGACTCTGATGTTAATATCTCAGTAAAAGAGGCAGATGCCATTAAAGATGCTGTTGGTACAGGAATGATAGTTGAGGTTACAGAGATAGAGATAGAAGGTAATGTCGGATCAAATGCAAAAGTGTTTGCAAAAAAGGCAACAGTAGGTGGTCAGACTCATAAAACTGCACTTGTAAAAGCTGATGAACTCGATATAAATGTTCACAAAGGCAAAGCAATAGGTGATAAAGTACATGTAACAAGACTGGAACACGGGGAGATTGAAGCCCAATATGCTTCAGTGACTCAAGCAGTCGGTGGGAATATTAGAGCAAAAGAGATTGAGATAGAGATCTGTGCATCTCACGTAAAAGCAACAGCTTCACGCAAGATAGAGATTCATAAGCTTCTAGGCAGTGAAAATATCTTTACAATTGATCCGCTCCTTAGTCGTGATGCCAAGAACTCTCTTGAAGAAAATGAAGAGCAGATAAAAGAGCTGAAAGTTGAGATAAGAGAACTTAAAAAAGATATAAAAAAATATACACAGTTTATAAAAGATGGAATGAAAGCATTTTTAGAGATTAAGAAACGTCTGCTGCATTACCAAAAAAATGGTGTTAAAATGCCAGAGAGTTTTGTAAAAAAATATAAACAGTTTCAAAATATGCAAGATAAACTTAAAGTTTTAAAAGAGGATTATCAGATTAAACAAGAAAAATTAAATCTTTTAACCACTCGAACAGCATCCTTTCAAGATAATATTTTTGATGCACGAATCATCAACAAAGATAAATGGATTGGTTATAACGAGCTCCATTTTAAACTTGTTGATCCTCCTGTTGATATTGTATATAAACCATTGGAAGGTTCGCAAGAGCAGGTTTTTGGACTTGTTGAAATCAATGAAGGCGAATATGTGATTCGTCCATTAAATGAAGAGGTAGAATAAGTGATAGTAGGATTACGAGGTAATATTGTTTATAAAGAACCGACATTTGTACATATAGATGTACAAGGAGTGGTCTATGAAGTTTTCATCTCTTTACATACATTTGGTACACTTGCACAAACCGAAATATATCTGTTGACAACACAGATAATTCGTGAAGATGCAAACCTTTTGTATGGTTTTGCAAACAGTGCAGAGAAGAAGCTTTTTGAACGTCTTATTAAAATAAATGGTGTTGGACCAAAGGTTGCAATGGCAATATGCTCAACTTATACTCCGTCGCAGTTTGCAACACTTTTAAATAACAAAGATGTAAAAGCGGTGCAAAAAGTACCGGGAATAGGGCCAAAGAGCGCAGGACGTATTTTAGTTGAGCTTAGTGGTTTTGACAGTGAAATATTAAATGCCAATGCAACATCACCTGCAACACAGGCACACAATGAAGCAGCTGAAGCTTTAGAAGCTCTTGGGTTTAAAAAAGATAAAATTGCAAAAGCACTCTCTGCTTGTGCGGGTGAAGATACAGCGAGCCTTGTCAAAGGTGCACTGAAACTTTTACAAACAATATAATGAAATAACGAATAAGGAAAACAATATTGAAATTAACTATTTTATTTGGCGGTGCCAGCTTTGAACATGAGATAAGTATTGTCAGTGCAATAACAATCAAAGAGAAACTTAGCAGTTTTGATTTAAAATTTATTTTTTGTGACGGGCAGCATGATTTTTATCTTATCGAAGCAGATAAAATGAAAGCAGTCACTTTTAGTAAAGGTGAATATAAGGCTATGCCAAAGCTCTTACTTGGGCAAGGAGCATTTGTTGAGATTAAAAAGTCTCTTTTTGGAAGCAATAATATAGAGCATAAAGAGACAGTTTTAAATCTTATTCATGGTAGTGATGGTGAAGATGGTACTATATCTGCACTTCTTGATTTTTACTCTATCAAGTATATAGGCCCACGCGTTGATGCATGTACTTTTTCTTATGATAAACGTTATACAAAGTATCTTTGTGCTGCTATTGGTGTAAAAAGTGTTGCGTATGAGATCTTGAAAAAAGATGAGATGAATGATATTAGAACACCATATCCTATCATCATAAAACCTGCACGTTTGGGAAGCTCTATCGGTGTAAGTATTGTAAAAGATGAGAGTGAACTTGACTATGCTCTTGATGTTGCTTTTGAGTTTGATTCTGTTGTTTTGGTTGAGCCGTTTTTAGAGGGTGTTAAAGAGTACAATCTTGCTGGATACTGTGCTAATGGTCAAATGCACTACTCAATAGTAGAAGAACCGCATAAAGAGGAGTTTTTAGACTTTGAGAAGAAATATATGGACTTTTCACGCTCTGAGCAGGTCTTAAAAGCAGATATCTCTGCAGAACTTGAAAAACGTCTACAGGCAAACTTTGACAAAGTATATAAAGGCCTTTTTGAAGGTGCACTTATACGTTGTGACTTTTTTGTACATCGTGATGAAGTGCTCTTAAATGAGATAAATCCAATTCCGGGTTCTATGGCAAATTATCTTTTTGAAGATTTTCCAAAAGCAATTGAATCTTTGGCAAACTCTCTGCCTCACGCAAAGCGTCCAAAGGTGACTTATGAGTATATTCACTCTATTTCTCAAGCCAAAGGAAAGTAATGGCCTTAAAGACCATTCAGTATAAACAACATACTTTTGATATCAGCTATGAGATCATCAACCCACAAGAGAAGGTTGACTTGATTGTACTTCATGGTTGGGGAAGTAATAAAAACTTAATGAAACAGAGTTTTTCAAAGTACATGAATGGTTTTAGGCATATTTACATTGATTTGCCCGGTTTTGGAAATTCAACTGCTTCTATGGCTATGACTACAGCTGATGTAGCTGAGATAATGAGACTGTTGCTGCGTGAGCTCAATGCCTCTTATGATATTATCCTTGGTCACTCTTTTGGTGGTAAAGTTGCACTGCTTTTAGAGCCTGAGGTTTTAGTACTTGTTGCAAGTGCAGGGATCAAAAGAGCAAAATCGCTTAAAGTAAAAAGTAAAATAGCCCTTTTTAAACTTCTCAAACCTCTTGGACTTACAAAGTTTCGCTCCCTCTTTGTTGCTGAAGATGCAAAAGAGCTCAATGCGTTTATGTATCAAACCTTTAAAAACGTTGTTGATGAGGATTTTAGTGATTACTTTAAAGCTTATGAAGGCGAGGCACTGCTTTTTTGGGGCAAAGATGATACGGCAACGCCACTTGATTCTGCACAGAAAATGGCAGCACTGCTACCGCATAGTAAGCTAGAGGTTTATGATGGAGACCACTACTTCTTTATGCAGCATGCTGCTGATATTTCACAAAAGATTGAACAAAATTTTTTAAAACGTTTGGAACACTAAATGGAAAAATATGAAACATTAGTACTCTTTGTACAAAACATCCTTTTTGTAATGCTGCTTGGGTGGTATCTTATTACCAATCTACAGTGGTACAGCTATAAGCTAGATCGTGTAATACTCAAGCACCACAAGCCACACTGGCACATACTCTTTTTTATAATCCCTTTTGTGGCTTACTATACAACAGGGAAGTTTTTTACTATCTTTTTTGTATTTGCGTACATTCCAGGACTTTTGGTATGGTACAAACGACTCGATAAAAAGCTGGTTCTTACTTGGCGTGTGAAGCGTTTTTTGATATTGCTTTTTGGTCTGACTCTCTTTCAAGACATACTCTGCACACTTAAAAGTGCCTGTGAAGTCTATGGTGTTTTTTTACCGCTTGCAATGGCTTACATCGGCTCAACCCTCATTGAGAAGTACCTCTTTATGGTTTATAAGCGTCAAGCAAAGAAAAAGCTTGCATCAATGCCAAATCTTAAAAGGGTATGCATAACAGGAAGCTATGGAAAGACAAGTATTAAAAACTTCGTAGCACAGATACTCTCACAAAAGTTCAATGTCTATGCAACTCCTAGAAGTGTCAATACACTAGGTGGCATCGTAGCAGATGTAAATAACAACCTCAGTGAAGATGTAGAGGTTTATGTCTGTGAAGCAGGGGCGCGTGAGCAGGGTGATATTTATGAGATCACTACATTTATAGAACCTGAGATTGTAGTTGTGGGTAAGATTGGTGCTGCCCACATTGAGTACTTTAAGTCACTTGAAAATATTCGTGCTACAAAGCTTGAAATCATGCACTCTCCAAGATTACAAAAGGCATTTATTCATACATCTGTAACGGATGAACCACATGAGAAGGTGACTTTCTTTGGTGAGGAGATAAAAAATGTTCAAGCGACACTTGATGGGACAGACTTTGAGCTAGAGATTGATGGTGAAATATTAAAGTTTCATACTGATGTCTTAGGTGCTTTTCAGACGATGAACATCGCAGTGGCAGTACGCATAGCCAAAGAGTTTGGTATGAGCAATGAAGAGATACAAAAAGCAGTAGCCAAACTACAACCGGTAGAGCATAGACTCCAAATCATCAAAGCAGGCGGCAAGATTATACTTGATGATGGCTACAATGGAAACATTGATGGGATGCTTGAGGGTATTCGTCTGTGTTCACTGCACAATGGCAATAAAGTCATTGTAACACCTGGACTTGTAGAGAGTTCTGATGAGCTAAATGAAAAGTTAATTGATGTGATTAATGAAGTCTTTGATACGGTTATAGTGACGGGTTCACTCAATGCAGAGCTCTTTAAAAAGCATCTTAAAGTAAAGCAGAGCTATTATCTTGCAGACAAATCAGCACTCACTGAACTCCTTGCAAAAGAGACAAAAGCAGGTGATATCATCCTCTTTGCAAATGATGCACCAAATTTTATTTAATAACAGAATTGATTAAGCTTAGTTGTTCTACAATAACTTATCTTACAATATAAAGGTGTAAAAATGAAAAAATTATTAGTTAGCTTAGCAGCAGTTGCTGCACTTAGTACTGGAGCATTTGCTACAGTAAATAATCAAACTGGTTGTGGTCTTGGTTCAATGATCATCAAAGATGATTCATCTGCAGTTATGCTTGCACTTCAAGCAACAACAAACGGTACTTCTGGTAACCAGACTTTTGGTATTACTTCTGGTACTTCAGGATGTAAAAAAACTAAATTTGTTATGAATGAAAGAGCAGCAGAGTTTGTTGCATCAAACATGGACATCTTAGCAAAAGAGATGGCTGCAGGTCATGGTGAGTCACTTGACACTTTAGCTGAGCTTTTAAAAGTTGAAGACAAAGTTGCATTCAATGCTACACTTCAAGCAAACTACAACAAAATTTACAGCTCTGAGTCTGTAGAGATGGCAGATGTATTGGATAATATCTCTACAACTGCAATGTAATTTCTATCTCACGCAGTTTTTTTCTGCGTGAGCACTCCTCTTTATAAGGTTTTATCATAAAATTTTTCTATCTTATTTTTTTTATACTTTTTAGCACTTCTTATCTTGAAGCAAACAGTGCTCAAAATTATAAAAACGAAGCAAATGATCTTCAGCTCTATAACAAACGCTACTGGCATATTCTATTGCATATGGACAACAATGTCAGTGAGATAGATGATTCTAACTTCTTTTTTGCAGATGATGGTGCAACTAACCCAAAACATGAACTCGAAGTTACTATAGATGCATTTTTTTCAGATGAGAAAAAAGATGATAATTCCAGTATCTGTAGATTTCCAGCTCGTTATGCATGGTTGCAAAAAGAGTTGGGTGCAACAGACTTTCCTGATGCTGTTTGTAGTGAATATGACAAAATTTTTGATAGAGTTGATCCAAAGTCAACAACACTGGTCTTTCCAGCGGCACACATAAACTCTCCGGCATCAATGTTTGGACATACCTTTTTACGTATAAATTCATCATACCATTCAAAACTCCTCTCCTATGCGGTAAATTATGCGGCCAATGCAAATGCAGAGACGGAGAATGGTGTGGTTTTTGCCATTAAAGGACTTGTCGGTGGTTATTATGGACGCTATTCACTCTTACCATATTATGAGAAGTTAAAAGAGTACCGTGACAGTGAGCAAAGAGATATCTGGGAGTATGACCTAGACCTTAGCCAAGCTGAAACAGTACGAATGTTTCGCCATATTTGGGAGCTCAACGGTACAAACTCATACTACTACTTCTTTACAGAAAACTGTTCATACAATATGCTTTGGCTGATTGAAGCTGCAAGACCAACTTTGCATCTGCGTGAGCAGTTCTTTTATGATGTTATACCTTTAGAGACTGTTCATGTTGTAAAGGGTGCGGGCATTGTGACAGATGAACACTATAGACCATCAAAACGTACAAAACTTTTAAAGTATGAAGAGTTGCTTGATGAGAAAAATCTTATACTCCCTATTGAGCTTGTAGAGGCAAAGATTACAGCTGCTGAAGTAATGCAAAATAAAAATATTTCTGTTGAGCAAAAGCGTTATATTTTTGAGAGTGCCATAGAGTATCTTGAATATCAATACTCTAAAGGAAAAGTAAAAAAAGAGCAGTATCTCAAACTCTTTCATGCCATTACTTTGCAGCGTGCAAAGCTGGGTGTTGGTAAACCTTTAGATATACGAACACCACCAAATCCTGTAGATGGACACAGAGCTGTAAGAGTTCAGGTGGGAGCAGGGCAGCGAGATGGAGATATCATTACTTTTTTAGGTATTCGACCGGCTTATCATGATCTTGAAGACTCTCCTTATGGTTTTTTACGAGGGACTCAGATAGAGTTTATGAATCTTCTTTTTTCGTATTCAAATGACTCATTTCAAGTTGAAAAAGCAGATATTATCTCTATTGTCTCCATAGCACAAAGAACAAACTTCTTTAAAAACTTTTCATGGCGAACACATATAGGTTGGGATAATGACTATCTCAGCGATAAAGCTGCTTTTACAGCAACAGTAGGGGCTGGGTATTCATGGGGAAATGAATATGGGTATATCTACTTTCTAGGAGATCCGCTTTTATATCAAAACAGTAGTTTTCATGCCGGTTTTGGTGGAAGTATAGGGCTGATTATCGATAAGTATAAAGATTTCAATACAAATATTGAGCTCACGCAACGTTTTTATGACTCTGGAAATGATCAGCTTCTTGTTAACGTGGCTCAAGGTTTTCGAATTTCACAAAACCTACAGTTGATATTGAAGTATGATTATAAAGATAAAATAATAGATAAAAAGAAAAAAGGTGAAGATACACTGCGGCTTATGTTAAAATACTACTTTTAAAAGGGAGTGTTTTATTGAAGTTCATAGATAGATTTACACAGTTTACAGCCTACATAACAGCTACTATTTTAGTAGCACTTGTTGGGCTTATTTTATATGATGCATCAATGCGTTACTTCTTTGCTACGGGTTCTACTGCACTGCAAGAGCTTGAGTGGCACTTTTTTGATGTTGTTATTTTATTAAGCATTGCATATACTCTCAGACAAAATGCTCACGTGAGAGTAGATATCTTTTATGAGAGGTTCTCACGTAAAACACAACTCATCATCAACATACTCTCCTATCTCTTTTTTATACTACCGCTCTCATTTCTTATTATATACATAGGCATACATTTTGTAGAGATGAGCTACTTACAGCATGAAGCATCTAGTGATCCGGGCGGTCTTGGGTCGCGTTGGATTGTGAAATCTTTGATGCCGCTTGCTTTTGTGTTGCTTGTTTTACAAGCTGTCAAAGAGCTTTGGAGTGATATTTTAGAATGGAGAGCGTTGTGATAGCACTTGTTATGTTCCTAATTGCTCTTGTACTGCTTCTTTTAGGTGTACCGGTTGCCTTTGCTTTTGGTGGTGTAGCGATGATATTTGCTTTTTTTACACCAGATATCGGTTTTGAAGTTTTTAATATTCTGCCGTTTCGTATCTATGGCATTATGAGCAACACGACCTTGATGGCTGTGCCGCTGTTTATTATGATGGGGCTTATCTTAGAAAAATCGGGTATGGCTGAGAAGCTGCTGCTTTCTATGAGCAGACTCTTTGGCAGTGTGCGTGGTGGTCTTGGTGTGAGTGTGGTACTTGTTGGCGCTATTCTTGCAGCCTCTACGGGGATAGTCTCTGCAAGTGTTGTTATGATGAGTGTTATAGCACTTCCTTTAATGCTGCAAGCCGGATACAATAAAGGGCTGGCGAGTGGAACTATTGCAGCGAGTGGAACACTTGGACAGATTATTCCTCCTTCTATCATCTTGATAGTTTTAGGTGATGTTATGAGTGTGAGCGTGGGAGAGCTCTTTATGGGTGCAGTGCTTCCGGGGCTTGTTCTTGTTGGGCTTTATATTACATACATTCTCATTCGTGCTTTTGTTAACAAAGAGGATGCTCCTGCACTTGAGAGTGATGAAAAGGTCTCGTTGTTTGAGATATTTGCAGCTATTGTGCCACCACTGCTGCTTATGATAGCAGTTCTTGGCAGTATTTTTATGGGCATAGCTTCTCCAACGGAGTCAGCGGCTTTTGGTGTTTTTGGCGGTCTTATTCTTGCACTTTTAAATAAAACACTCTCACGCGAGATGCTTCGCTATGCACTTTTTGAGACGATGAAGCTCAGTGGTATGATCTTTATGATACTTATCGGTGCGACAGCTTTTAGTCTTGTCTTTAATGAGCTCGGAGGAACAGATATAATCCTTGAGTTCTTCTCAGAAGATATCGGTGATGTGTGGGTCTTTATAGGGGTGGCAATGCTTGCTATCTTTATACTTGGCTTCTTTATAGACTTTATAGAGATAAGCTTTATTATAGTACCTATTTTAGTGCCGGTTATGGAGGCCTTTGGTATTGATCCTATCTGGTTCGCAGTACTTATTGCTATGAATCTACAGGCCTCATTTTTGACACCGCCTTTTGGACTCTCACTTTTTTTCTTAAAAGGTGCAGCGGGCAACAGTGTAGGGACGATGGATATCTACAGAGGTATCATCCCTTTTATACTTTTACAGCTTTTAGGGCTTGCTCTTGTTATAATGTTTCCAGACTTAGTATTTGCATTTATATAAAGGAAAAAGATGAACAATGTTTTATACGCTCCATGGAGAGATGAGTATGTTAAACAGGAGAAGATAGAGGGATGTGTCTTTTGTCATATCAGTGCTCACGCAGCTGATGATGA
This sequence comes from Sulfurimonas sp., assembly GCA_027063745.1. Lineage (GTDB taxonomy): Bacteria > Campylobacterota > Campylobacteria > Campylobacterales > Sulfurimonadaceae > Sulfurimonas. The sequence continues at coordinate 3,401 of JAMORG010000122.1, read as the reverse complement.
AAAACTGCATGTACTTTACAGAGATGAGAAGTGCTTTATGGTAATGAACCGCTACCCATACACTCCAGGGCATTTTATGATAATTCCTCACAAACATACAGACAAGCTTGAAGCATTAGAGAGTGATGTATGGCTGCATATGGCAGATCTGGCTCAAAAGGGTGTACGACTCTTGCGTGAGGGCTTTGGTGCTCAGGCTGTAAATATTGGGATGAATCTAGGAGCAGCGGCAGGAGCTGGCATAGCAGAACATATACATCTGCATTTAGTACCTCGCTGGGAGCGAGATACGAATTTCATAACATCCATAGGAGAAACAAGAGTTTATTCTACAGACTTTGAAAAGATCTATCAGAAGATAAAATCTTTAGTACCTCACTACATTGAGGCAGAATAGGCTACTTTTGGTAGCCCGGGTCCTCATCATCTGTCTCTTCGATAAGTGGAATAGCGATGCTAATAGCTATAAGCACCAAACCAAAGATAAGGACTGTTAGTGATTCATGACCTTCAAAATACTGAGTTAGTGAAAGTTTACCAAAGTTTGGTCCCATAATCATTTTAAACTGATCATAATAGAGGGTAAAAACAAGTCCACCCAGGATTCCACCGATTGCACCTACCATAATGTCGATGCGTCCCTCTGCTACAGAGATAGGGCCAGTTCCCGGGCACTTACCAAAGATAGCCATGGCAATACCAAAAATAGCACCACCGATGATAAGACCACCAAGCATAATTGGTTTTAAGTGGTATGAAGCCCATCCGGCTTCAATCATAAAATAAAGTCCAATACTAGCAAGTCCGATTGCCAAGAAAAGCATTTTTGGAACTACTGTATCTTTTAGCATAGAGAAACCAGCAATCTTTTCAAACTTATGTACTTTTGTGTACTGGATAATAGAGCCAAAAACAACACCTATTAAAAATACTAAAAGTACTGAACCGTGGCCTTCATCCTGTACTGTTGCAAACATACTCAGGATTCTATCAAACATTCCTGTATCTTTATCGTACATCATTATTTTCTCTCCTTATAAAAGAGCTTCCCTGTAATGATGAGTGTGGCCATAACTACAGCACCAAAAATCATACTGCTAAAAGCAGTTTGTGTCATACCACTCAGAAAGTGTCCACTTGTACATCCACCAGCAAGTCTAGCACCGATAATAAGGAAAAAACCTCCTATAAAACTCCAAAGAAGACGAGAAACTGCAGAGTTGTTTTTATATTTTTTCCAAGCAGCCGGAACTACTGTAAAACCAAAAGTTTTTGTTACAAAAACAGCATTTAAAAATGCACCAACTAATACTCCAAGCAGCATAACACCTTCCCATGAACCGGGATTGTGAATCTCTTTTAAATAGGTATATTTTTCAGGGTCCAAATCGAAAATGATTCCTGCGAAGTAGGGTACATAGGTAGATGCACCTATTGGTCTGTTTGCTCCTAAAACGGAGAACGTAAAAAGAAGTAGCAGTGCCATTAAAATGCCACCAAGCCACCATGGGATTTTTTTCAACATATGAGATTTCCTTATCTTATAAGATTGTTAATGCAATATTATAATAAAAATGATTTACACTGTAAATGAGGTTAATACAGGCCTTTAAAAAAAGTATTTAAGTGCTTTTAAAAATAAACTGATATAATAAAAACATAATATATAAATATAAGGAAAACTTATGAAACGAAGAGAGTTTTTTAAAACTTCACTTGCTGCATCTGTTGCAGTTCTTGGTTCTACAAGTCTGTCTGCAGGGGAGACTCATCAACCAAAAGATAATAGAAAAGTAGCAGAGATGGCTTTTCCTGAGAAACGTCCACTCATAACATATTCTGATAGACCACCACTTCTGGAATCACCTAGAAGTACGTTTGCCAGAGGTATTACAGAAAATGATGAATTTTTTGTACGTTGGCACCTTCCAGATATTCCAACACATATTGATCCCGATACATATAAAATCAAGATTGATGGTTTAGTGGAAAAAGAGATAGAAATTTCACTCAATGAGCTTAAAAATGATTTTGAACAGGTAGAAGTAACAGCAGTTTTACAATGTGGTGGTAACAGCCGTTCTGCATTTGACCCGATTGCCGGAGGAATTCAGTGGGGAAGTGGTGCTATGGGTTGTGCTAAATGGAAGGGTGTTCGTCTTCGTGACATCTTAAACAAAGCAGGTCTTAAAAAAGATGCACACTGGATTGGATTTAACGGTAAAGATAATGCAGCATACTATGAAACACCAAACTTCGTGCGTGAGCTGGAAGTTGAAGAACTTGATGATCATGTTATTGTAGCGTATGAGATGAATGGTGAAGATTTGCCATATTTAAATGGTTATCCTCTTCGTCTAGTTATTCCAGGATACTACTCTGATAGTTGGGTTAAAATGCTAGAGCATATTACTGTAACAGATAAGTATAAATCTCTTTTCTTTATGGATGTTGCTTACCGTGTACCAGATAACGAGTGTGAGTGTGAAACACCAGAACATAAGTTCAAGCCAACAAAACCGATTACTACAATGAATGTAAAATCTATCATTGGTTACCCTGAGAATGGCATGAAGGTTTATCATAATTCTCATGTAGTTGTTCGTGGTGTTGCTTTTGATGATGGAACAGGTATAAAGGATGTCTTTATTTCAGTTGACGGTGGCAAAACTTGGGATAAAGCTGAGTTAAAACAAGAGCATGGACGTTATGCATATACTGGGTTTAGATATGCATACAAACCTGTTAACTATGGGAAACTAACTTTCATGGCGAAAGCAGTAAATCGTCTTGGGGAAGAACAGCCCTTTGCAAAAGATATTGGTTGGAACCACGGTGGTTATAAATATAACGGTATCGATGAAGTTACTGTAGAAGTTGTGTAAGGAAGTATGATGAAAAAAATAGTATTACTAAGTTTGTTGGCAGCCGGTTCACTTTTTGCGCAGGTAAAAGGGGATATAGAAGTACCATATATCTCATATGAGATCAAAATGGGAAAAGGTTTTGATGCAGTTCAGGCAAACTGTTTGATGTGTCACTCGTTTGGTTATATCATCAACCAAGGACCACAGTCAAAAGAGTTCTGGAGAAAAAAAGTCGATAAAATGATTGTTCATTTTAAAGCTCCTATCCCTGAAGAAGATGCAAAGATTGTTACCGAGTATCTTTATAAGCACTACGGTAACGGTAAGTTAAAGTAAACCCTTCATATACCTTGCGCTATATGCGTGAGGTGATTTTTGATAAAATTGTCGCACTTGATTATTGAATGGGTATTTTAATTTTGATTTTTTGAAAGTTCGTAATTTAGGAGTTTAGAGGTGGATGGGGTAGAGGGATTCGAACCCCCGAATGTCGGTACCAAAAACCGATGCCTTACCGCTTGGCGATACCCCAAT
>JAMORG010000121.1 GCA_027063745.1 Sulfurimonas sp. | reverse complement strand
TCAAAAATCCCCTGCATCATCGACTGCTGCATAAGCCCTTCCATAAAGGCAGTATCAAGCTCTACATAGAACTCTTCTGGGTTCTCTTCACTGAGCTGTACTGTGTACTCAATATTTGCTGTTACATTGTTGTCAAAATGAGCTTCTGCCTTACAGCTTCTTAGATTTACCTTCTCATCATAAGCGACAGGACGAACAGCACTTATAGAGACTATCTCTTTAGGGAGTGCTCCCATAAAAATAGCAGCCATTGGATTGCTTGAGAGCTTTTGCAGGCTCTCTGTATATAAATCTTTTACCAAACCTTTTACAGCAGGGTCCGAACATTTTGGTGCTTCACTTTTAAAACATCCACTTAGAAGAAATGGTGTTATTGCGACTGCTATCATTGTTTTGATTTTCATATGTTATTTCCTATTTTTTTGCTAATTCTATCTCAAAGCAAAGCTGTTGTCAATTAGCCAAACTCTGCTAAAATGACAAGAAACTTTCAAAGAGCCTAAAATAATGCAAACATACAACATCTTTACAAATGAAATAGAATCACTTCCACAGGGCAAAGCTGACTTTATCTTAGCAGCATCAGTTACAAAGACATGTGAGATAGAGGGCATCACACAAGCTGGCATACCGGGTATGATACCACTCACACCGACACTCGATGCAGAGTACATCACAAACGAAAAAGTTTTTTCTTTGGGTGAGCTGGCTGAAACACCGACAGGTGTACCCTCTCCTGCACTTATCACTCGTGCGACACACAATCTGGCGAACTTCTCCAGTATAGAGATCTTTGATCTTGGTCTTGTAAAAAAACCGCAAAACTGCATACTACACAACTTTGGCATTAGCCCCTCTGACTCCATAGATAAGGGGGCTAACATCGATGCAGAAGCTGTTTTTAACAAAGGGCGCGAAGCGGGCAAGAAGTATGAGCTCAAAGGCAATTACCTTATTTTGGGTGAGAGTACACCGGCAGGCACTACCACAGCAACGGCTTCGGCACTTGCACTGGACTATGATGTGAAAGAGGACTTCTCTTCAAGCTTTAAAGATGTACCAAACAGCATCAAAGAACAAACCATCCAAGTGGCACTCTCTCATATAAACGACGATATGAACAACTTTGAGAAGCTCTCTTATGTGAGTGATAACATGCTTCTTTTTTGTGCCGGATTTTTAATGGAAGCAACAAAACGTTTTCATGTTGTTTTAGCAGGTGGCACACAAATGGCAGCCTGCCTGCTTATAGCCGACAAACTGCGTGAGGATGTTTTAATGCGCATCAACCACAACAATCTTACACTTGCAACTACTGCATGGGTAGCAAAAGATGAACACTCAAATATAGCGCATATTTTAAAGCAGCTCAGCTACACACCTCACGCACTCTATACAACTTTCTCTTTTGAAGAGGCTGAGATTCCAGTACTGCATAAGTATGATGAAGGAGAGGCTAAAGAGGGAGTGGGTGCAGGTGCTGCACTTGCATATGCAAACAATTTCAACATTACAAATAAGGAGCTGCTTGAGCAGATAGAGTACCTTTTATATACCCTGTGACATTTTTGAGACATTTTTTTGTTATAATATATGATAAAAATTTCAAGGATTCTCACATGTTTTCATCGGTAAAGTCTAAAGTCATTCTCTCTATATTCTCTTTGAGTCTTATTGGACTTGTATCAATCTCGTACTACCTCTCTTCAACACTCCAAGAACTCTCAAACAAAAGTGCAAAAGAGTCTTTGAAGATGATTAGCGAGTCTATCTTTCAAACAATGACTACAAGTATGATGATGGGAGATCCTGAAGTTGTTAATGATGCATTTAAACATGCACGCAAGATAGAAGGCATTGAAGATCTGCATATTGCAAAATCAAAAGCGGTCATTGAAGTGTATGCCCCACAGACAAGCTATACAAAAGATCCTCTTTTACGTGAAGTATTGGAAAACGGAACACAAAAGATCATTGAAAAAGAGGACAATGGGCACCATACTATCAGAATGATAAAACCAATGGTAGCAGAGAAGCGCTGTCTTGCATGTCATTACAATATACAAGAGGGGCATGTGCTTGGTGCTATGGATTTAGTCATTTCATTAGATAAGAATGATGCCCTTATCAGCGAAACAAATACAATTCTTATTTTCTCTCTTATCGCTGCTGGTATTCTTTTTGCCATTTTTGCTACTATCTTTTTTGTCAAAGAAGTTTTCACTCCGCTTTATACCCTAAAAGAGCGTATTGCAGACCTTGTAAGCGGAGAGAAAGATCTTACAAAACGCCTTGAGGAAAAAGAGGGTAATGAGTTTGGAGAGACCGCTCATGAGGTTAACAAATTTATAGCCATGATTCAAGAAACTATACAAAAAATAAAAGATCTCTCCCACCAAAACAAAAATATTGCAGCAGAGATAGAGCTCTCTTCTCATGTTATTGCAAAAGGAACAGAGCAGGAAAAAGCACTTGTAGATAAAACAAGCCAAAAAAGCTCTGCAATTCAGACAATTTTAGATGAGACCATAGAAGCCGCAGCACAAACCCAAGAGCAGATAAACATCGCAGAACAAGAGCTGCAAAGTGCACAGACAGAGCTTACAAAACTCAACCAGGAGGTTGATAGCTTTGTAGAATCTGAAGCTGAGCTGCGTGAAGAGCTCTCTGCTTTAAAAAATGATGCCGATGCTGTTAAAGATGTACTCAATATCATTCGTGAAATAGCAGAACAGACAAATCTGCTGGCACTCAATGCTGCCATAGAGGCAGCTCGTGCCGGCGAGCATGGCCGTGGCTTTGCTGTAGTTGCCGACGAAGTAAGAAAACTTGCAGAACGTACACAAAAAGGACTGGCCGAGATAGACATCAGTGTCAATGCCATCGTTCAATCCATCAATGATGTCAGTCAAAAAATGGCAGATAATACAAAACAGATAGAAGCGCTCTCTGATGTCTCAGATGCCGTAAAAGAGAAGATAAACATTACAGATGAAGCGATGCAAAACTCAACAAGAGTAGCAAATCAGTCAAAAGAAGACAGTCTGAAGATGAGTGAAAATATTCAAGAGATTATAGAGTACATTCAAAAAATAGAATCCCTCTCAACAGCAAATAAAACAAGTGTTGGAAGTATTGAAAAAGATCTCAAACGTCTTGTTAATATTGCATCATCACTCCAGGCAACCATTGATGAGTTTAAGAGTTAAAAACTCTTAACTCCTTCTTCCACCCCTTTTGTGAGTATAGTGTCTTTTAAAACATTTCTGGCAGATTGCATACTTTGAGTTATGCGGCAATGGTGCCGAGCAGAGTTTACAGGCCTGCGTGAGCTCTGTTTTTTGCAGAGTGTTTTCTATATAACGGTTCAGTACCATTCTGTACTCTCTTGCTTTATCTGCATCGACAAAATAGTCTCCAAAACGATAACTCAGCCACAGATAAAGTGAGATCTCTTTTACCATATCTTCTGCCATAAGCAGTTCTTGGCTTGTCTGTGCATGTTCGCTGCGTAGCTTTGGAGGATGATAATAGACCGGCTCTTTTTTCTCCAAAGCCTGAATATAGGACTCAAAAGCCTCTAAAATGTAGCTTGACTTGAGTGTCAGCGGTGCACAGGCCAAGTGGTATTTTGTAGCGATATCAAGATCATAGCCATCGACAATCTTTGCCGCTTCAAGCATATCGTCAAGACTTGCTGCATAAAAAGGTCCGTTAAACTCCATATTTTTGATAAAAAAGCGCAAGATCTCTTCAAGTGAGTTCTCTTCAAGTATCTTGCTGACCAGACGGATGTGATCTAGCGAAGCCATCACACGAAATGGTGTCTGTACCTTTTTTGCCTCTTTATGGAAGTTTTTACGAACAATAGAGAGTGCTTCTTTGTTAAGCGCTCCCACATAGCCAGCCTCATGAAGACCATAACGCCCTGCACGTCCGGCGATCTGGTGAATCTCTGATGGGTAGAGGTTTCTGTCTTTTATACCGTCAAACTTCTGTGCCTTGGAAAAGAGCACGGTCTTTATAGGCAGATTCATCCCCATAGCAATGGCATCGGTAGCAACAAGTATCTGTGTCTCACCCTCACGGAAGCGACGCGCCTCTTCACGACGAACCTCAGGTGAGAGGTTTCCATAGACAACACTCACAGCAAAGTCACGTGAGAGCTGCTGTTTTAGACGCAATACCTCTTTACGACTAAAAGCTATCACTGCTGTTGCCGGCTCTATATCTTTGATATCTGTCGGTGCTTCAAGCAGCTCGAGCGGATTTTTACGCTCAAACTCAACAATCTCCAGCTCCTCTCCAAGATACTCTGCCAAAGCGATGATGGCATCTTTTACATTGGGTGAACCTGTCATTATCACCTCTTTAGCAGGTGCACCGATGATGGCATTTGCCCATGCCCAACCGCGGTCACGGTCATCTATCATCTGTACCTCATCAATAACCGCCACATCAACATCGATGTCGTAGTTCATCATCTCAATCGTTGAGCTGATATGTGTTGCATCCTCATCGAGTATCTGCTCTTCACCGGTAATGAGTGAGGCATCAATTCCTTCACGCTTGAGCCCCTCATACCCCTCCAGTGCCAAAAGACGCAGCGGTGCAAGATAGTAGCCGGTATCAGCACTTTTTAGTCGCTGCATTGCCGTATAGGTCTTTCCGCTGTTTGTCGGACCTATGTGAAGGGTCAGTTTTCTGCGCATTCCACGTGCTATTGGGAAGAGGCTTTTAAAGTCGCGAATCGTACGTGCCAGCAGCTCTTGGCGCTGCTTCTTGATAAGCTCACCCTGAATAGAGTGTAAAAAGCGGCGTAAAATCTTACGCTGCACCTTTGCTGAGATATGCAGGCTTGCAGGAACGAGTTCAAGTACATACTCATAAACACGCGCTCGAAGCTCCTCATCGCTAAGATGCAGCATTGAAGCATATGAGGCACACTCATCTACAATACGCTCAAGGTGTTCTAAAAACTCCTTCTCATACTCCGCTTTTACCTCTTGATGCACCACATCAAAGTTAAATCGCTTCGCTTCCCAAATCTCTTCAAGCAGACCATTTAGCTCAATATGCAGCTCAAGATTATAAGAGAGTCTCAGCTTGCTCTTTGGTAGTTCTACCTGCTCATCTACAACGATAAGCAGCTCCTGGGCATGCAAGGAGAGCTCTTTTGCCTCTATCTTTTGAGCAACGATGCGCTTTAGCACTTTTGGCGTGATAAGCGGATAGCTCAGATTTGACTTTGGTGGCGTAGCACGCAGTGAATCAAGTATCTCTTTTGTGCTAAGGTAGGCGTGAGGAATCTTGAGTGATGCCAAGAAGGCATCAACACTCTTTTGTCGTTGCTCCACGGCTTCGAGTTTATCGTGTGCTATACGTTCTACTATTGCGTCAAACTCACTCTCTTCCAGGTACTCATAGGTGTAACTTGCCTTAGTTTTAAGGGTCTCTATCTTGTGAAAAGAGTTATCAAGAAGTGCGTAGCGAATGGATGCATTAAACTCAAAGTGCTCATCAATGTCAAAAAAGCCCTCAAGCTCACGCTCCAGCTTCTCTTTTTTTATCTCAAAACGGATGTAGCGAAGCTTTGACTCCATCTTCTCGATGGTGATCTTCTTTGCCCGTACCGTTGCAAATGCCTCACGCAGACGCACGGCCTCTTCTTCTGTAACATCAAGCTCTGCCAGTATGGCATCTATCTTTTCTTCACGCTTAAAGTGTGGCTCATCTTTTGGTTTGTCCGACTTATAGATACGCCCGTCTGCTTCAAAAAAGCGTAAAATATCTTGACGCATACTGCTGTCTGCCTCTGACCATATCATACGCAGTGTCTTTATCATCAGTGTTTTGTTTGGCTCTATATCGTAGATACCAAGCGTTGCAAAAAGCTCACTGAGTGTTTTACTATCAACACGCTCTATGCCGACATCAAAAGGATCATCGTCAAAATATTTTCGGATTCTTTGGTTTATTTTAGAATTTTTTTTATTTTTTTTTGCCATAGCTAATTGTATCGTTAAAATGGTATAATTCCAACATGAATTACCCAGAAGAATGGACTCAAAAAGAGTTTTTAGAAAATAAAAGACGCCTTGAAAAAGAGGGAAAAAAAGTTGTTCTTGTTGACACCATACTCTCTCCCATAGAAAAGGCAGACACTATAACATACAACCCCTATGAGCTCAAAAACTACCCTGATGGGAGTGTCTTTGTCTTCTACTGTGACACAGGCAAAGCGACAAAAGAGCGCCTCAAAGAGTATAAAGAGAAGTTTCCAAACCACCACTGCATCTCACTCAGAGGCGGTCGAGGTTACTGGCGTAAAAATATGCAACTTTTGGATGAAGATGACAGCAGGCAAGATTAAAGAGTTTAAAAAGTGCATCGATGAAGAGCGCTTTTATGATGCCCATGAGGCACTCGAAGAGCTCTGGTTTCCTAGACGCTTTGAGACAAACAGTGAAGTACAACTCCAAAAAGGCTTCATCAATGCAGCGGTAAGTTTTGAACTGCTTAAACGCGGCAGAGTAAAACAGAGCAAAAAAGTATGGGCCAACTATCTTAAGTATCGCCAGCTTCTTTTTAAAACTGATTCCAAATACCAAAACGACTACTTCCAACTCTCACGTGAGCTTGAAGCACTTTACAATAAACTTCACTAGTTCATCATCTCTATAAGTTATAATTCCCACACTTTAAATATATGAAGGAGTCCTTTATGGATATCAATTTCGCACCCTATCAGGAGATGATTGTAATGTACGCAAGTACATACGGTCTTAATCTTATCTTTGCTATTGTCATTTTTATTGTCGGAAAATGGCTGGCTAACAAACTCACAGCTTTTTTCAAACACCTTATGACAAAAGCAAAGATTGACAAAACATTAGTTGAGTTTAGTGAGAGCATCATCTACTTTGCACTTCTTTTGATGGTAATCATTGCATCGCTAAATCAGTTAGGTGTCGATACAACATCATTTGTTGCTGTCTTTGGTGCGGCCACTTTGGCTATCGGTCTAGCACTGCAAGGCTCTTTTTCAAACATCGGTGCCGCAGTACTTATCATCCTCTTTCGTCCCTTTAAAGTCGGTGATGTAATTGAAGCAGCCGGTGTTACAGGAGAAGTAACGGACATCAACCTCTTCTCAACGATCATCACTCCGGTTGACAAACGTATGGTTATCGTACCAAACTCATCTATCATCAGTGGCAATATCACGAACTTCTCTAACAGAGATACAAGAAGAGTTGAGCATGTTTTTGGCATCGGATACGATGATGACTTAAAACTCGCAAAAGAGACTCTTTTAGAGATTGTAAACAGTGACAGCCGTATATTACAAGAACCTGCTCCATTTGTAGCAGTTAGCGAACTCGCAGACAGCAGTGTAAACTTTATCGTTCGTGCATGGACAAGTACTGGTGATTATTGGGATGTTCACTTTGATATGCTTGAAAAAGTAAAACTGACATTTGATGAAAAGGGTATCTCAATACCGTATCCTCAAATGGATCTTCATATGGATAAAGAAAACTAAAAAGGAAAATATATATGAAAAAAGTAGCACTCGCAAGCCTGGCAACTTTAGCACTCTTCTCTTGTGCTTATGCAGAAGATATGAAAGTAACACCACTTGTTACACATACTGAACTCGGTTATATCGAGACAAACGGAAACACAAAGACAAAGACATTCAACCTTGATGCAAATGCAAAAAAAGCATGGGGCAAACATGAAGGAAAGATCCTTTTTGACGGGCAATATGCAGAAGATAGCAGTGTTGAGACAAAAAACAAGTTTTTAACTGAGCTCAACTATGGGTATGCATTTACAGATAGATTGTCATTTGACTATCTTGTAGGATACAAAGCAGATAAGTTTTCAAGTTTTGACTATCAGTTCTATACAGGTCCTGGTCTAAAATATAAAGTACTTGTAAGTGAAAAACAAAATCTTTCTGTTGAGGGAAGTATTCTCTATGCACTTGATCAGTTTGCAGATAAAAAGTATGATGCAGCAGGTGTGGAGATCCCTTATCCAAATCCAGATAACACTCCTGTCGTAACTGTTGTAAACGGTAAAAAAAATGACTACGCCTCTTACAGAGTAAAAGGTGTATATGATTATCTCTTTACAAAAGATACAAAGTTTACACAAGAGTTGACATTCCGTGGTTCATTTGAAGATTCACAAAACTATTTCGCCTACTCAAAAAGTGCACTCAGCTCTAAACTCTCAGATATTTTTTCAGCAGGTATCAGCTACAAGGCCGACTATACACACAGACCTGCATCTGGCAAAAAAAAGACAGATACCACTTTTACCCTTAACCTCATAATGGACTACTAAACAAGCTCTCACGCAACTGCGTGAGGCTCTCTCTCATACCACTTCAACATCACAAAACTCAACAGTGCTATAAATGATGAGCTCAGAAACAGCAAACTTGGATAGTACTCATAAATATATCCTGCCAAAAGTGCACCACTTAATCCTCCAAGCCCGTAGGTAATTCCTGAGAAAAACTGCTGCGCCAAACTGCGATTTTTATACTTTTGGTACAAATAAGCAATGGCTGCTGAGTGAAAAAGGGCAAAAGAGAGTGCATGCAAGGCCTGTGAAAAGAAGAGCACAGCCAGGTTTGTCGCAAACGCATAGACCAAAAACCACCTAACAACCGTAGCGGCAACCGTAAATTCAAGCACATGCAAGAGATTCTTTTGTAGAAATCTTCCCTGCCCATAGAGCATTGCCACCTCAACAAGCACGCCAAAACTCCACAGATAAATTGTCATATCCATACTGAGTCCATGGTCGGTCTCATAGATGGTAAAAAAGTTGTAAAAAGAGCCAAAACTCATCTGCATCAACAGCAGTGCCAGCCAGAGCTTATAGTCACGCAAAAGTAAAACATCATTGGTTTTAGGAAGCTCGATATGCTCACGTTTATGCAACTCTTTTTGCACCAAAAAGGCACTTATGCTCATCACCACAACCATTGCAAGCAGAAAATCAAGTGCCACATAAGGTGATGATAAAAATTTCACAAGAACAAGTGCGACTATAATAAAGCCCAAAGAGCCAAAAAGACGCACCTTTCCATAACGCTCTTTACCTATGGCATCAAGCGCTATTACTTCAACATAAGGCAAAATAAGACTCAAAGCAATTCCCAGGGCAATATTTGATGCTAAAAGCAGGTAAAAAGAGTCTATGGAGTGATAAAAGGAAAAAGCAGCAGCAATAACCAGCAAAAGTGCAATGCGAAATATATTGGCATCAAGACGCAGACCACGCATAAACAAAAAAGGAAGTATAAAGCGGATAAGCGGCGATGCAGCGAAGATGATACCTATCTCACTCGCACTGTAACCGATGTCACTGAGCACCTTTGGCATAAAGATAATATAGATACCGACAATAGAGAAATAAAAGTAGTAAAAAATTGATAATAGTGAAAACATTTTGTAATTATAACCTTTTTATTATGAGCTCAGCTTATCATTTACCCAACATTAACTTATAATTATTATAATTCCAACATCTCAATTATGTTTTCCCCCTTTCATAAGCGAGATACATATACTCCTATAAATTTTTCAAACAGCCGAGTTTTTCCCCTTTTATTTCTCTTGGCTGTTTGACCCTCTTTATGTTACACTTCATCTATGAAAATCATCTTATCAACACTCAACTCCAGATACACTCACTCTGCCATAGGACTGCGCTACCTCTATGCAAATATGCAAGAACTCCAAAGTGATACCCACATTTTGGAATTTACCATCAACGAAGCCATTCAGGGCATCGCAGAGAAGATCTTAGACCAAGAGCCCGATATCTTGGGGCTTGGCGTCTATATCTGGAATGTTGACAAAATTGCAGAACTTATCCACATCCTTAAAAAAGTAGCTCCGCAGCTTATCATCGTTTTAGGCGGTCCGGAAGTTAGCTACCTCCCTTTTCGGGTCAATCTTGATGCAGCAGACTACATCATCCAGGGTGAGGGAGACAAAGCCTTTTATGAGCTGTGCAAAAAGATAGAGAGTGATACACCAGCAGAACGCATTACCCCCATAAGCCTGCCAGACCTAAAGAGTCTCAAACTTCCCTATGAGTACTACAGTGATCACGACATCAAAAACCGCTATATCTATGTGGAGATCTCACGCGGATGCCCTTTTGAGTGTGAGTTTTGCCTCTCCTCTATGGATGAGAAGGTACGTGCCTTTGATCTTGAGGCTGTACTTGTTGAATTTGAGAAACTCTGGGAGCGTGGGGCGCGAAACTTTAAGTTTGTTGATAGAACCTTTAATCTCAACATGAAAGCGGCAAATATGGTACTGGATTTCTTTTTATCAAAAGAGCCGCCCTACTTTGCCCACTTTGAGGTCATTCCCGACCACTTTCCAAAGAGCCTGCGTGAGAAGATAAAGAGCTTCCCTCACGGAGCCTTGCAACTTGAGATCGGCATACAGACACTCAACCCGCAGATAGCCGATAACATCACCCGTCGGCTCGACTTAAAAAAGGTAGAAGAGAACATCCGCTTTTTAGAGACTGAAACGACAGCGCATATCCACCTTGACCTTATTGTCGGACTTCCTGGAGAGAGTCTGGAGAGTTTTGGCAAAAACCTTGATGAGCTGATGCGACTTAGCTCTTGCGAGATACAGATAGGCATACTTAAAAAGCTCTCAGGCACACACATCAAGCGCCACGATGAGACCTTTGCGATGGTCTACAGTGACATTCCACCTTATGATATCTTGCAAAATACCCACCTCTCTTTTAAAGATATACAGATAATGAAACGCTTTGCAAGGTTTTGGGATATCTACTACAACTCAGGCAACTTCAAACGCTCGCTCAAGCTCTTGTGGGAGAAAGAGAGTGTCTATAAGAACTTCTATGCCTTTTCTCTTTGGATCTATGAGCAGACCGATGCAACACACAAGATCTCACTCCAACGACAGGCCGAGCTGCTCTTTGGCTACCTTACAACAAGAAAACTACGCAACAAAGCAGATGTCGCACAAGCGATGATTCCAGACATCCTCAAACTTAAAGGACGTGCGCTTCCGGCTTATCTCAAACCTTTTGCCGATGATGTAGAGGTTGAGAGTAAACTGGGAACATCAGGATTTAACAAAAGACAAAATTGAGTATAATAAAAAATGACTTTTTTACGCCTTGCTTTACTTTTAGTACTGTTTTTTGGATCTAGCCTCAATGCTGAGCCGCTTATAACAAAAAAACTAGAGGAGCGTGCACTCAAAAAGTATGGCCCTTTTGCCAAAAACCGTTTTGTGGCCATCGATAAAAAACTACTCAAAAAGCTTCAAAATGTGAGTGAGATAAAAAAACTAAACACCATAAACACATGGGTAAACTATATTCACTATGCAAGCGACAGAAGCGTCTATGGAGTCAGTGACTACTGGGCTACACTTTATGAGTTTGTCGGTAAGAACAAAGGTGATTGTGAAGACTACACTATTGCAAAATACTATATTTTAAAAGAGCTCGGCATCGATCCGCATAAAATGAAGTTTGCCTATGTCATTTACAAAAGCAGACGAGGGAAAAAAATATCTCATATGGTTCTGGCATACTTCAAAGTACCCCGTCCAAAAACAAAAGATGACATCCTCATACTTGGAAATAACAATCGCCTGGTACTTCCTGCATCCAAGCGTCCAGATCTTGTCAAACTCGTTAAGATGATAAACGGAGATACCGGTCCAAAATCTAAAAAATGGAAAAAACTCGAAACAAATATGAAAAGGAAAAAACTATGACACTCTTTAAGCAGATGGCACTTGCCATATCACTCATTATTATCTTTATTTTAGCTTCTGTACTGGTCATTAACTACCAAAGTGCCAAAAGTGACATGATAGAAGCACTCTATGAAAACAGTGTCAACAATATCTCTTCACTGCAGAACAAACTATCGCTCACGCAGGGAGAACAGGCAGATATCATCAGTACCATTGATTCTGAATTTGACAGTGGCTATTACCGTCTTATAGAGTATCGTACAGCAGATAACAGCTTCTCTTACAAACAGGAGGACAAAGATCCCATTGAGGGAGTACCACAATGGTTCGTAAAATTTACAGACATTCATATAGACCCTATAACAGCAGATGTAAATGATGGCTGGACACTTCTTGGAAAGGTAACTATCATCGCAGATCCCAGCTCTATCTATAAAGGTCTGTATAAAAACTTCATTAAACTTCTCTATCTCTTTTTATTGACTGTAACCATCGCCCTTGTTGTCGTTGCGATTATGCTTCATTTTATTTTAAAACCCCTCAAACGAATTCAGCATCAAGCAGAAGCCATTTTACGCAATGAGTTTGTCATTGACAACGAAGAACCCTATACTACAGAGTTTAAAGAGGTCTCTCACGCAATGAATGCAATGGTCAAAAAAGTCGAAGAGATCTTCAATAAGGCAAATGAAGCCGCACGAAGAAACAATGAGCTTCTCTATAATGATCCTGTGACAAAACTCTTTAATCGCCGCTATCTTATACTCAAACTTCCAGAACTCTTAGAACTTGAGACGAAAATAGAAGGAGGCTCTATTTTACTCATTGCCCTTAATGGAGCAGAGCATATAAATGAAAAGCTCGGTAGAAAAGATGGTGATATATTCTTCTTTGAATTTGCAAATATTTTACGTGAGTTTACACAAAATATTGAAGATAGACTGCTTGCAAGAGTCAATGGCACTGAGTTTACACTTGTTTTACCTGATTGTGAAAGCTTTATGGCTCAACATCTTGCACGAAAGCTCTTTGAAGGTTTTGAAGAGCTGCTTGAACAAAAAGAGCTAGACCCTGAACTTATTACACTCAATATCGGAATATTCAGATATAGACCACAAAGTTCTGTCAGTGAAGCACTTACAAAGGCAGATGATGCTTTAACAAAAGCAAAAGCAGATACACAACAGCATATTTATATCTATGAACAAAAAAGCAACACTCCTGCTCTTCCTAAAGAGAAGTGGCGTGAGATTTTAGTAGAGAGCATTGAAAAAGAGTATTTTGAGTTGCGATTTTGGCCTATACTCGATATGACGACAAAAGAGATAAAACATAAAGCAATGACTTTTATCATCAATGACAATAAAGGGCAAAATATACCATATGGCGATTTTATCGGACCTGCTATTACTCTGGGACTTGTTTCAAAAATCTATCTTGTAGCACTGAAAAAACTTCTGCGAAAACAACATAAAGAGATTGCTAGTTCCATCATCTCTATTCGCCTCTCAAATGAGTTTTTAAAAGATGCCCATGCATTTGAAGCGCTCAACAGACTCCTCAAAGAACATGCAAAAAAACTCTCTTGCAGACTCTCTTTTGAAGTTGCAGACAACTTTGCCATCTCAAACACTCCGACAGTAAAAGGTTATGTTGATCTCTTTAGAAAATTTGGTTTTGGTTTTGGTATCAATAACTTCAGCGGTGCTTGTGGAGACTATAGCTATCTCAAAGAGCTCAACCCTGACTTTATAAAAGCAGATGTCTCTTTTTTACTTGATCAAACAGCTGAATCTATGCACACTCTTGAACTTGTTATCAAGTCACTTGGCATTGAGATTATTGCGAGCTTTGTAAAAACAGAAGAAGAGTTACAGAAACTCCAAAAACTCAAAATAGACAAAATACAAGGGCCAATAACTGAAAAATTATTATAGTTGTGATATAATTTACCAATATGTAACACAAGGATAAAAATATGTTTGGAAACTGTAATGCAAAAATAGAAAAGCTTGAGAGAGAGTATCAAGCCAAGATAGAGGCGCTTGAAGATGAAAACAGTCGTCTTCGTCATGAGATAGAGTCTCTTAGAACTTCTACAAAGGAAGAGACTACAGACAACGACGCATATAAAGCATTGGTTGATGAACTTATAAAAAGCTATGAAAGTGGAACACAATTCCTTCAAGCCACTATTGAAGACAACCTTGTAGCACTTGAAGAAGTTAATGAGCTTAATGCAAAAACAAACCAACGTATGCATAGCATTGAGGATGAAACTGATGCTATTGTTTCAACCATTGACAGAATTCAAGAGCACTCAAATACACTTGGAGATGACTCAACATCACTCAACGACAGTGTTATGTCCATCGCAGAAATCATTAACCTTATCAAAGACATCTCAGACCAAACAAACCTTCTTGCACTCAACGCTGCCATTGAAGCAGCTCGTGCCGGTGAGCATGGTCGTGGTTTTGCCGTAGTTGCCGATGAAGTAAGAAAACTTGCAGAACGTACACAAAAAGCGACTCAAGAGGTTGAGATCAACATCAACGGTCTTAAACAAAACTCAAACTCTATGATGGAGATAAGCAACACTTTCATAGATGAAACAAATCAGGTAATGGAAGTACTCCATAATTTCAAAGAGAATATTGACAAAGTTGTTATAAACTCTGAAAATATAAAAGCAAACACAGAAGACCTTACAAATGAACTTCATGTTAGTAACGGCAAGATTGATCATATCTCACTCAAACTCAATGGATACAAAGCAATTTTCCACGATGAAACTCCAAGCATTCCAGATGAGAACAGTTGTCGCTTTGGTCGCTGGTTTAGTGAAGTAGCTCATACTACCTTAAAAGGGAACCCTCTTATTCCAAGTATTACCCAACACCATAGAAAAGTTCACCAAGGACTGCAACTTGCTATTGCAGCACATAAAAAAGGTGATGATGATAAAGCACTTGAAGAGATCAAACAAGTTGAAGAGTCAAGTGATATTGGATTTAAAGAGCTTCTCAAAGCTGTTAAAGAGTCTCACTCATCCAAAAAACAAAACTAATATACTTCCACTGTAGCTACATTGTGTAGCTACATCCCCCTCGCATTTAAACCTTTTGTAAGAGCATTATTTAGTTCTACTTTATAGCTTGGATTTTCTTTTTGTAAAACTCTGTCAACTCGTAATATAAGATCTTTGTTTGTACTTGGATGCTTCGAAAGACGCAGAACTATCTCTTCGTAGATATCAAAATCCGGGTGAGCTCGTATGCCAAGTTTATGAGGAATTGTTGCATGATATTTTACAAGACACTCTACAGATTTTTGCAACTCTTCAAAAGTGCTTTTTTTATCTTTTAAGACTGCTAAAACATCTTCTAATCTGCATACATCAGTACGCTTTTTTATCTGATGGGTATCTCTGTTTTTTTTCTTTGTTTGAGAAGATTTTTTCGAATAAAAGAAAACGCCTATTAAAAGCGCCAAGATAACGACCAATCCGGCTAGAGCCTTGAGTATAAAGAGAATATCCATAAAAAACCTTTCAGATTAAAAAAGAAACGGTATAAGACGCTTCACTCTTCTTTTATACTTAAGATATTTTTCATCATGACAAGACCACAATCTCTCTTCATAAAGCATCTTGCTCACGATTACTGTTATCAAAAAGAGATAAAGCACTATTTCATAATAAAGAGGATATAAAAGCACAAAACCAAACATCATAAGCAAAACAGAGAGATACATAGGGTGACGAACATAAGCATAGATACCTGTTGTAACCAAAGAACACCCCTCTTTAATATCAGGACGAATATTAAAGTTGCCACTGCCATGCTCTTTAAT
>JAMORG010000120.1 GCA_027063745.1 Sulfurimonas sp. | reverse complement strand
AAAACTATCATCGGTATTGCAGCTGTAGGTACTATATTTGCTTTTATCGTTTTAAATCCATTACTTGAGTGGGTAACTGCTTTTGTATATAACAGTGGATACTAAAGAGCTGTCATAATAACAGTTAAATTTTAAAGGAGAAGAGCCATTGTTTCGATACATCCTCTTAGCCTTTATATCCTTCAATGCTTTTGCACTCGAGATCTCTGTTGAGAGTGCAAAAGATGACTTTCAAAAATACTCCATACTTCAATTATCAGATGAAAAAGCCTTTGTTTGTCAAAGTATAAAAAATGATTTTGGTGATGTTATTGAAGTTGTATGTGCTTTTGACAAGAAGCCTACACAAGAGATTCCTCATCTTCAAAATGATTTTTTTAGCTTGAATGCCTTTATAAAAAGTGAGACCTTTTTTATCTCGATCAAACCTCTTCATAAATTAAAACTCTATGCTGAAATTTTTGACCTGACTCAGGATAATACAGTTTTTTCTGCTGAAGTTTCTTATGCCAAGCGTTGGACTATAGTAGGGTACAGAGAAAAATTACCTATTATCAAAGAAGAAGACAAACCAGAGATTGCCATAAACTTTCCTTTTTATCTTGATAAAGACAAAATGCCCTATGTGGGAAGTTTGGACTTAAAAGGGAATCCTGTTCATATAAAAAAAGTTGAAGATGTTAAAGATTATCTCAAAATAAAAAAATATTTTAACAAAAAGATGTATGCAGAGTGTTTGGATCTAATAGATGAAACTCTACTGACTTACCCTAATACTCTTTTTAAATCAGAGCTTTTGTATTATAAAATTAAAGCATATGCAAAATTAAAAGATTATGATAATGTAATTGCCTATGCAAAGGAGTATTTGCGTGAGTACTCTTCTGATGAAAATATTCCTGAAGTGCTCTCTTTAATGGCATATGCTTATGCCAAGGTTGGACAAAGCAGTGATGCTGACTACTTTTTTGATAGACTCTTTAGTGAACATAAGGGGAGTGTATATGCTCAGTGGGGTTATATCTACAAAGGAGAAATGCTTGAATCATCTGGTGGTACTTCAAAGGCTATAGAGTACTATAAAAAAGCACTTTATGAGACACAAAACCTTCAAGTAGCAGCATCAGCAGCATATCATTTGGCAAATATTCTTTTAGCTACAAAACCTGCACAAGCAGCCAAGTATGCAATGAAAATTATAAAAGCTGATCCAAACTACTTTATGCAAAATATTCAAAAATCAATGGATATGATGTATGCGTTTGCCGAAGCGGGCAAATATAAAACCGCTGCAGCAATTGCTGATGCAATGTTAAAGAGTATGGGTCCTACTTATGATGAGTATGAAGAACTGCTCAAAAACAAAGCAATATGGTTAGCAAAAACAGAAGATAAAAAAGCTGCTATTGCAGCTATTAATGACTATATCAAAAAATTTCCTGACGGTGATTTTATTACAGATGTTGAAGCACTTAAAGATGAGCTCTTTTTTGATAGAGATGATCTAAATGCTACCCAGAAGCTACAAGAGTATGATAAATTGATTGAAGAGTATGCACCAGACTCCATTGCACAAAAAGCATTATATGAAAAAGCGAAATTGCTTTTAGCAGAGAAAAGGTATGCTGACGTACTTGCTTTAAAAGATGAGCTGGAAAAACTAGATGGCGATATATATCCGGATATAGAAAAGATCATTCAAGAAGCAGCAAAAGGAATGATGTTAGAGTCTTTGGAGAAGAAAAAATGTAAAGGTGTCTTAACGATTGCTCATGACTACAATATTACACTCTCAGACAGTTGGGATGATGGAATATATGAGTGTGCTATGAAAGGTGGTGACTTTAAACTTTCCAAAGAGATAGCAAGCAAAAATCTTCACTCCAAAAAGTTGGATGAGCGAAAAAAATGGCTCTTTAGATATGTCAAAATTGATTATGAAACCGGAAACTATACGGAGCTTATCAGTGCAGCACAAGATTTGATAAAACTGATTGACAATCCAAAAAAATCTCCATACAAAGAGGTTTACAGATACCTTTTTGATGCCTATGAGCGATTGGGGCAAAAAGAGAAAATGATTGACACTATGGCAAAGATTGAAGATGTTTTTGGACTTGATTATAAAGATTTGGATAGATATGCAGCAATGGTTGCTCTTGGCAGTGATCTTCATGATACCAATATGATTATAAAATACGGTACAAAAATTATGCAGATTCAAAAAAAATCAGCTTCTTATGCACAGAGTCCATTTGTGGAGTTTGCACTCTATGATGCCTATATGAAAAAAGATGAGTACAACAAAGCATTAGAGGTAATAGAGTCGTTAAACAGCCTCAAATTGACATCGACACAAAGAGCAAGACAGAAGTATCTTTTGGGAATGGTTTTAAGTAAACTGTGGAGAGATGAGGAAGCTAAGAAAGCTTATAGGGAAGCTATAGAAGCAGATGCAAACTCTGCCTGGGCAAAGCTTGCAAAAACAGCATTAGAGCTTTAAGAAGCCTTTTAAAGCTCCAAACAGTCACTTATACTGTAAAGACCGCTATCTTGCTCTGCTAACCATTTACCAGCGCGTAAGGCACCTTTTGAGAAGGTGTTTCTTGATGTTGCAGTATGGTTGAGCTCAATGAACTCTCCATCATTGTAAAAACCAACAGTATGACGACCTACTATATCACCACCACGCAGTGCCATAACAGCTATCTCATCCTTACTTCTCTCACCAATGTTTCCGTCACGACCGCTCACGCGAACTTTGTCAAGATCCAAGTTGCGACCTTTTGCAGCTGACTCGGCAAGTGTTAGAGCTGTTCCACTAGGAGCATCAACTTTGTGTCTGTGGTGCATCTCGACAATTTCAATATCAAAGCCTTCAAGTGCAGCTGAAGCTTGGTGAACAAGCTTGTTTAGAAGTGCAACACCCAAAGACATATTTGTCGCATATAAAACAGGCATCACTTCACTTGCCTCTTTAAGAAGGTTAAGCTGGTGAGTATTTAAGCCTGTTGTACCGATGACAAGAGGTTTTGGTGTTTTTATTGCCTCTTCTAAAAGAATCTCTGTTGCATCTGGCAGTGAGAAGTCAATGATGATGTCCGATGCTGTTAAAAATGCATGCATATCTGATGTAACCAAAACAGACGGATCTATTGAAAAATCAAGTGAGTTTCGTACAAAAACAGCGGCTAAATCCATACCGTCTGTTGCTTTTAAATCTTCTATAAGCAGTTTGCCAACTCTGCCGTTTGCTCCAAATACACCAACTTTTATTTTACTCATTCTCTCATCCTTTAGTTTAGTAGTTCATCAACATAAGAAATTGCTGCAATTCCTGCAACAGCACCATCACCTGCAGCACTTATAACTTGCTTAGGTGCTTCTATACGCATATCTCCTGCTGCAAAAAGCCCAGCAACTGATGTTCTCATACTAAGATCAACGATTACTTGACCCTGTTCATTGACATCACATAAGAAACTGCCATCTTCTTGGATAAGAACCTGGTTATTTACATCATTACCTACAAACACAAAAACACCAGGAACTGCAATATCACGAACAGTTCCGTCTTGGAGTTTCACTTTTATGCCATTGACACCCATGGCATCACCATATACTTCATCGGGTGTAGCATTTAAAACAAGTTCTATCTTATCGTTCTCTTTGACACGTTTTACAGTGTTTGGAGCTGCACGAAAACTCTCACGTCTGTGAATGAGGTAAACTTTTGCACAGATCTTTGCAAGGTAGAGTGCCTCTTCTAAAGCAGTATCACCGCCACCGATAACTGCAACCTCTTTGCCTTTGTAGAAAAAGCCGTCACATGTTGCACATGTACTTACACCTTTACCAAAGAATTCATCTTCACCCTTAAAGCCTGCACGTCTTGGCGAAGAACCTGTACAGACAATTACTGAGTGTGCGTGAGCTATACTCTCATTACTCATAATAATAGAGAAGATATCACCATCTTTTCTGACTTGTTTTACCTCTACCATCTCATGGACAAGTCCAAACTTTTTACATTGCTCGGGCCATGGCATCATAAGATCCATTCCTGTTATTTCTCCGGTTACACCTGGGTAGTTTTCTATCTCAGAACTCTGAGTGATCTGTCCACCAGGCATTCCTTTTTCATACATGACAACATGTTCAAGTCCGCCGCGCGTAGTATAAAGACCTGCGGTAAGACCAGCAGGACCTCCACCAACAATTGCACAATCAAGTATATTGCTCATTTTGCTTCCTTTATTTATAAAGTTTTAATTTCGTGTGATAGTTCATCTAAATTATCTAGTTTACGTATCATACTATCTTGTTTATAAAGAGTATCTTTGATTCTCTTTATAAAAAAAACAGATGGAACTTCGTAGATATTAAAGCGTTGAATAAACTTGAGTGAAGTGTTTGTTCCTGCACGCAAAAAAGTAGTTGAGTGTGAATTTGAACGTACTTTGTTATAGTAATCAATTGCCAGTATGGGCTTGTTGAGTTGAAGATTCGCCAGTTTGTCCATCACACCTTTGTTGCGTGAGGAGTAAAAGACGACAATATAGAGATCTTCTTTTGGTTGAAAGATGTCTTTTTGTTCATAAAAAGACCACTCTTTGAAGTTTATAAATTTATATTCTGAAAATTTGTAGTTGAAATAGGCAAAGGCACCTGCAATCATAGCAGCACCAAAAAATGAAGCAAGAAGGGTAGAGAGAGAAAAGAGACTTTTGCCTCCTTTTCTCATCAATGTAAAGCCTTTATTTACGCTAAAAGAGCGTCAAGTTTTTGAGCGAATGCATCTTTAGAAGCTGCACCAACCATTTGGTCTACAAGTTCACCATCTTTGAAGAACATTATCGTTGGAATAGAACGAATTCCAAATTTAACAGCAATCTCTTGCTCTTCATCAGTGTTTACTTTACAGATTTTTGCTTTTCCGTCATACTCTTCAGCAAGCTCTTCGATTACCGGCGCGATCATACGACAAGGACCACACCATGGTGCCCAGAAGTCTACAAGGGCTACACCCTCAGCAAGTGTTGCTTCAAAATTGTCAGCAGTTAGTTCAATATATTTACCCATTAGGATTTCCTTTTTTTCATTTTATGTTTGAAGTATTATACAAGTGATATTATTAATTATAACTTTAAATTTACTTATAGAAACAATTTGTATAATTCCGCAAAAATTACGTTTAAAGGAAACAGTTTTGGAACTGAAAATCACTGATGGTGAACTTGGAGTTCGCCCGCCTGTAGCAAAACCACATCCTGGTTTTTTCCACGAAGTAGGAGAAGAACGATTTCGTAAACTTGTAAATGATCATTATGATGCTATTAAAACAAGTGATATTGCATTTTTATTTCCTGTATTTGATGATGAAGATTTTGCCCAAGCACAAAAACATGCCGCCGATTTTCTTATTGAGATCTCGGGAGGGCCAGATTATTTTACACAAAGTAGAGGTGAACATCAGATGGTTGGTCGTCATGCACCGTTTCGTATAGATGAAAAAGCGAGACGAGTATGGTTGGAACTTTATATGCCACTTTTAGAAGCACTTGAAGAGGAGGGTATAAGCCCTGAGTATATAGAGTCTTTTTGGAACTACTTGAATATCTTTTCTATGTGGGTTGTCAATACTCCGTCGAAAGAGGCTTAAAACTTTATTGTTTTTAGCTCTCTTTTTTCAAAATAGCAACATTGTCTATAACCAACTTCACTGACAAGTTGCATAATCTCTTTATCAAAAAGAGCCACCTGCTGAGGTGTGTGTGCATCTGATGAGAGCGTGATAGGTATCTCCCGTTTAAAGGCCTCTTCTAAGAGCTCTTTTGAGGGGTATGCCTCTTTTACAGGTTTTCTGTAACCTGCTCCATTTACCTCTATGACCATGCCATTGTCCTTAATGGCATCGAGTGTATCTTTTGCCATAAGGGTGATACTTTTGTTTGGCATAAAGTTAAAAACTTTGATAAGGTCCAAATGTCCTACTATATCAAAAAGTTGAGTTTGAGCCATTTCTGTAATGGTGTTAAAATATTTTTGCCATACTTCATCAACATTTTGTTCTTTCCATTTTGCAAGAAACTCAGGGTTGTCAAACCCCCAGCCTTCTAAAAAGTGAACAGAACCGATAAGGTAATCAACATCAGCTTCCAAAACCCGTCTATCCATATGCCCGACAAGATAATCAACTTCATAGCCTAGAAGAATTTTTATTTTGTCTGCATATTGTTGTTGTGCAGTTTTTACTTCAGTCTCATATTTGGGCATATCGCTAAAAGACATACGGTATTTTGGATCAAAGTCCATAGGAGCATGATCAGAAAAACCAAAAACCTTTGTACCTGCTTGTATGGCACTCTTTATATACTCATCTATGGAACCTTCGGCATGGTTGCATAAGGGTGTATGGTTATGTAAATCAACTATCATTTTTGTCTCATATTATATATTTTATGTTATTATAGTGAGAATTAATAAACTAGACCAATTTGGTTGATGGAGAAGCGAAGATGACTCAAGAGGAACTAGATGCGCTGATGAATGGTGATATTGATATGGATGAACTCTCAGAAGAAGAGGTACAAGATGCACCACAAGAGAGTGAAATAGAAGCTTCAGACGATGAATCTGTAGAACCAGCAGCTATCATCGAAGAGAAAATCAAATCTGCCGAACTGCCTTTGCCTGCAACTGAAGAGAATAAAATGGTACATCAGCTTGATGATGTTACAAAAGAATCTGAAGAAAAAGCAAGTGAGATCTTTGATATTATTGAGGGCATCAGTAATGACTTGATGGAAAAAGAGGAGTCTTTAAACACTATTATAGAAGTGCTTACTTCCAATATTGATCTTTTTGAAAAACTTGTTACAAAATTTCCTGATGTTGCAACATTCAAAACACAACTCCAAGAGAATCAAAAAGCTCTTGATGAAGCAAATGCTTCACTGGAATCTTTACAAAACAGTGGCGATGCTATTATGAATGTTATGGATATTATGCAGTATCAAGATATTCACAGACAAAAAATAGAACGTGTTATTAATGTAATGCGTGCGCTGTCAAAATATATGAGTACGCTTTTTGAAGGGAAAATTGATGATGAAGAGCGTGTCTCTTCAGCAACACACATACATGGAGACACACATAATGATGTGGCTTCAAATGAAGATATAGAAGCGCTTTTAGCGCAATTTGGGAATGCATGAAAAGAGTAGAGTTATTATCACCAGCTGGAACACTGGAAAAATTAAAGATCGCATTTGACTATGGTGCAGATGCAGTTTATGGTGGAGTGAGTCACTTCTCACTTCGTATTCGTTCAGGTAAAGAGTTCACCTTCGAAGATTTTGAAGAGGGTATTCAATATGCTCACGCACGTGGGAAAAAAGTTTATGCAACCATTAACGGGTTTCCTTTTAACTCTCAGTTGAATCTTCTTAAGAAGCATATTTTAAAGATGGCAGAGTTAAAGCCCGATGCTTTCATCGTAGCAACTCCGGGTGTGCTCAAACTTGCACATGAACTAGTACCGGATATGCCATTACATCTTTCAACACAAGCCAATGTTATGAACGTGCTTGATGCCAAGGTTTATTATGACATGGGTGCGACACGAATCATTACAGCGCGTGAGATAAGTCTTAAAGATCTTAAAGAGATCAAAAAAGAGTTGCCTGATTTGGAACTTGAAGTCTTTGTTCACGGAAGTATGTGTTTTGCATACTCTGGACGTTGTCTTATCTCAACTCTTCAGAGTGGTCGTGTACCAAATCGTGGAAGCTGTGCAAATGACTGCCGTTTTCCGTATGAGATCTATGCAGCAAATCCTGAGACAGGAACACTCTTTAAGCTTGAAGAGGAAGAGGGCATAGGTACTTACATTATGAACTCAAAAGATCTCAATCTCGCTTCACACATCGAAGAGATACTCGACTCTGGTGTTGTGGACAGTGTAAAGATTGAAGGGCGAACAAAGACAGCTTATTATGCAGCAGTAACAGCAAAAGCTTACAGAATGGCCATAGATGACTACTATGCTAAAAAGATAGATACGAAAAAGTACCAGTATGAGTTAGAGTCTCTGCAAAACCGTGGTTATACAGATGCCTATCTTGTCTCACGCCCGTTTGAGAAGCATGATACACAAAGCTTAGACTTTACTATGCAGCTTGGAACGCATCAGGTGACAGGGGTGACAAATGAAGAGGGTACACACTATATGTGTAAATTTACAACGCGTCCAGGTGATGTACTTGAAGTTGTAGCTCCCTTAGATGCCAAGATAGAGCTTGTAGATAATGAGATAGGAAAGACCTATGAAAAAGATGGTCGTCTTTACTTAGAGTTTAAACAGTTAAAAGCACAAAACGGCAAAGTATGGGATGCTGTACACAGTGGGAATATCAACCCGATAGAGCTGCCGACAAAATTTCCTCCATTTACCTTTTTTCGAATCCCTTCACATCCGGATATGGGAACATACCCAAAAAAATAGCCACTTACAAGATCGAGTTGCAAAAGGAGAAGCCTACGGGCTTTGACTGTATGATACAGATAATTGCAGAGAGTCACAGATAAGTTTCACTTATTTCTCACAAGTTAAAATAGATCGTAAATTTGTAACATTTTTTCTCTCTTTTTATAGGAAATTTCAAAAAATAAATAATAACTAAAAAAATCATTATATGCTCACTCTCTTGAAGTATAATGACACAAAATATTCAAAGGATTTCCATGAAAAAGAGTTTAGGCAAGTTATCTATAGCCGTCTTTATGGTGGCAGTGACGTTTAGTGGTTGTGCAACAAAAGATGTAGAAGTCGCTAAGTTACAAAAAGAGCTAGAGAGTAAATCATCTACTCTTGAGATGAAACAACAAGAGGTCGAGCAAAAAGAGTCTGAAATTCAAAAGCTCAAAGAGGCACTTAAAAGTACAAAGGCTAAAGCACAAACAGTTCAAAGTGAAACTGCAGCAACTAGCAAAACAGATGCCTCAGCATCACAGGATATATCTTTAACTCCTCCAAATGCAAAAGTAGGTGAGTGTTATGCAAAAGTACTCATTCCTGCAAAATATGAGACGAAAACAGAGAAAAAACTTCTAAAAGATAAAGTAGAGAAGATCTCTGTAACAAAACCGAAATTTAAAGAGGTTAAGTATAAGATATTAGATAAAGCAGAGAGCTTTAAGTATGTATTAAAACCGGCTACTTATAAATGTGTACAAAACAGAGTAATGGTAGAACCTGAAAAGGTGACATACAAAGTTGTACCTGCAACATTTAAGATCAAAGAAGAAAAAGTACTTGTTTCTCCTGCACATCAAGAGTGGAAGAAAGGTACAGGTCCAATTACAAAAGTTGACAATAATACGGGTGAGATTATGTGTCTTGTAGAGGTACCTGCAAAGTATAAAACTGTTAAAACAAAAGTTGTTGATAAACTTGCTCATGTAGAAAAAGTTGTTACTCCTGCAGTATATAAAAACTTTAAAGCAAAAGTAGTGGACAAAGAGGCTAGTTATGAAAAAGTTGTAATTCCTGCAAAATACAAAGTAATTACTGTAAAAGAGCTTGTAGAAGAAGCAAAAGTAAACAAAGATGTTGAACCTGAAGCATATCAAACTGTTGAAAAAAGAGAACTTGTTCAACCAGAAGAGTTGAAATGGCAGAGAATTCTTTGTGAAACAAACACAAATGCAAATGTTATCAAAGAGTTACAACAGGCTCTTAAAGACAAAGGTTACAACCCTGGTCCGATTGATGGTGTTTTTGGACAACAGACACAAAAAGCACTGAATGCTTTTCAAAAAGACAATGGACTCTCTCAAGGGGCATTAACACTTGAAGCGCTTGAAGCTTTAGGTATCAACTAAAAGATAAAGAGGAAAAAATGAAAAAAATACTTTTAATAGCAGCGTTTATTACAACACTTTTTGGTAACAATATCAATGTAGAAGATCTGCCAGATGCTAAAATTGTTTCTACAACTGAGTGTCACGGGATTAATCTACAGGTGAATTTTAAGACAGATTCTGCAGTAATTGAACCAAAGTCATATGCAAAGATTGAAGAGTTTGCAGATTTTATGAAAAATCATCCTGAAGCAAAAGCAGAGATAGCAGGATATACTGACAGCCAAGGTTCGGCAGAGTATAACCAAAAGCTTTCTCAAAGAAGAGCAAAAGCTGTTTATGAGCAACTTATCAAAGATGGTGTATCAGCAGACAGACTTACATATGTTGGTTATGGAGAGGCAGATCCTGTTGCTACAAACAAAACTCCTCAAGGTCGTCGTGCAAACAGACGTATTGAAGCAAGACTTTACTAAAATTTTCTTTTTGACAAAGGGTTTTTACCCTTTGTTTCTTTTAAACACTCTCTCTAAAATAAAAATTCAATAAACAAACGCTATAATTTGCTACACTTTTTACATAATATGTTAGTATGTAAAAAATAAAAAAAATAAAGGGTATCTTTATGAAATTCGTTTCAATTGTTATTGGTTCAAAAAGTGACTATGAAGTCATGAAGTCGTGTGCAGATACACTAGAGTCTTTTGATGTAAACTATGAGCTTATCATCTCATCAGCACATCGTTCTCCGGAGCGTACGAAAGAGTATATAGAAAACGCAGAGAAAAAAGGGGCTCAGGTATTTATTGCTGCTGCTGGTATGGCCGCTCACTTAGCAGGAGTACTTGCTTCTAAAACTGTAAAGCCTATCATCGGTGTTCCTATGTCAGCATCTGCTCTTAGTGGAATTGATGCGCTTCTTTCTACTGTTCAAATGCCAGCTGGTATGCCAGTTGCTACTGTTGCAATAGGAAAAGCGGGAGCTATTAACTCTGCATATCTTGCTATGCAGATTTTGGCACTTGAAAATGAAGAGCTTGCGATCAAACTCAAAGAAGATCGTATCGCAAAAGCAAAAAAAGTTGAGATGGACTCTTTAGAGATAGAGACTATCATCAAGTAAATGGCTGTATATAAGGAGCAATAATGACGTGGATGACTGATGAAGAGTACTGTGAGTTGACAGGTTTGGATATGAGTGCTGTTGAAGAGCTCATTGAAAGAGGAAAGCTGACAGTCAAGGTTGAAGACGGGATCCGTTTTATAGACCCATCCAAAGGTGCCACAGAGGTTGTTGTTCCTGCAAAACTACAAGAGCTCAGTGAAAAGAACAAGCATGAGATGCTTGTTCAACCTGAGTTTGTTGAAAAGACAATTGGAACTATTATAAATCTTCATGAGAAAGTTCTTGACGCCAAAGATGAAACACTTGAAGCTGTCCGCAAAGAGAATGAATTTCTGCGTGAGGCTCTGGCATCGTTGCAAGAACTTTATGATGAAGATAGAAAAACTATTCATACCCTTCAAGAACAACTCAAACTCTCTCAACAAGAGGTAGAATTTATGCGTAGAAAATACAAGCTTATGTGGAACAAAGCCATAGAAGAACATACAGACAAACCTTCATGAAAATAGCCGAGGAGTGTGTTGGTTGCATTGTCAACCAGAGTCAAAGAGTAGCTGATGCCATTCATGCTAATGAGATGCTTAAAAAACGGTTGTTAGAACATGTCAGTGCTATGAGTGAGAAGTTTTCATTTGAGCTTTCTCCTCCGGAGATTGCTGCAGATGTTTATGAGGCAATGGCAGAAATCGCACAAAAAGAGGATCTCTACGATGAGGTCAAGCGTATCTCTACACAAAAAGCACAATCTTTTGTTCCTTTTTTAAAAGAAAAACTGCAAAGCTCTGATAATAAACTACTAACAGCTACAAAGATAGCAGTTGCTGGAAATGTTATAGATCTAGCAGCTGCAGTTGAGTTTGATCTTGAAGAGGAGCTTGAGAAGATTTTTCATACAGAATTTTCTCACAATGATTTTACTAGGCTCACGCAAGAGTTACAAAGTGCAAAAAAAGTTGTCATTTTAGGCGATAATGTAGGTGAGCATATCTTTGACTATCTCTTTGTAGAGACACTTCAAGAGTTATTTTCTGACATTGAGATCTATTATATGGTTCGTGGTTGTCCTATCATTAATGATGTGACACTAAAAGAGGCGAAAGAGGCCGGTTTTGATAAGCTTTGTCATCTGGTTGACAGCGGTGTCAATACCCCTGGATTTGCTTACAACAGAGCAACAAAAGAGGCACAGGAACTTTTTGACAGTGCCGATCTGGTAATATCAAAAGGGATGGGAAACTATGAGTGCCTCTCTCCAACGCATAGAAAAAATGTCTGTTTTTTACTCAAGGTAAAGTGTAATGTAGTAGCGGCTTCTTTGGGTAAAGAAGTTGGTGATATTATTTGTAAACTTGTATAGATAAGGATTTTTAATGAAAAAGATATTACTCTCATTAGCATTTTTTGCTGCACTTTTAAGTGCTGAGACAAAGATGGAGTACACACTCTCATATGTCGGTATGAATATGGACTATAAAGAGTACGACAGAGCAGGGTCTCTTTTAGACAGTGAAGAGTCAGGCTACTCTGACTTAACAGGTATAGAGTTCGGTTATAGCTACTTTTTAGATAGACAATCACAAATCGATTTCAAAGTTATGAGCCTCTCTGGTGATACAAAGTATGTAGGTTCTTATCTAAACTCAAATCAGGGTTATGGTTCGGTGGTTAGTACAACTAAGAATGAAATAAGAGATATATATTTAGGCTACAGTGGGAAAAATGAATATAGAAATAATTTTTATCTCTTGGGTAATTTGGGTGTTGGCTATAGATATTGGCAAAGGTCACCCTCTTCAGTGCAGGTTGAAGAGTACGAATGGTACTCTTTGCGCTTGGGTATAGGTGCAGAGTATAAATACAAAGCATTCTCCATTGCAGTTTGTGGAGAGTATCAATATGGTATAAGACCAACAATGAGTGCAACGGGAATAAATGACGAGTTTGAGTTAGACTCAGCAGATATTATGCAACTCTCTGTGCCGGTGCGTTATGAGATAAATGAGATGTTTGCACTTTTTGCATCATATGTTTTTAGCCGTCAAGAGATTAAAGAGTCAAATGTTGTTTTTGACAATAGTGGTAATGGCTATGTAGAACCTGACTCTACTGCATATAACCAATACCTCAAAGTTGGAATCATCTTTAAATACTAAAAAAGCCTCTTAGGGTATAATTACGCAATTAATTACGAAGGCAAGCCATATGATAACTTTTAGTGAGATGCTACTAAAACTACAAGAATTTTGGATGAAACAGGGGTGTAATATTGTACAGCCCTACGATATTCCCGCAGGTGCTGGAACATTTCATCCGGCTACTTTTTTGCGTTCACTCGACTCTACTCCATGGGCAACTGCCTATGTTGCTCCCTCACGCAGACCGACAGACGGTCGCTACGGAGAGAACCCTAACCGTCTTGGAAGCTACTATCAGTTTCAAACCATCATCAAACCATCACCAGACAACATTCAAGAGCTCTACTTACAGTCGCTAGAATACTTGGGTCTTGATGTAAGTAAGCATGATATCCGCTTTATCGAAGATAACTGGGAGTCTCCGACACTTGGTGCATGGGGACTTGGTTGGGAAGTATGGCTAAATGGTATGGAAGTAACACAGTTTACATACTTTCAACAAGTCGGGGGAATAGAGTGTAAGCCTGTAACGGCAGAGATTACTTACGGTACAGAGCGTTTGGCGATGTATCTCCAAGGTGTAGATACTGTTTTTGACATTGTATGGAATATTGCTCCTGATGGAGAAAAAACCTACTACAAAGATGTGCACAAAGAGAGCGAGATAGAGTTCTCCAAGTATAACTTTGAAGTTGCAGATACAGATATGCTTTTTGAGGAGTTTAATGCAAAAAGCAAAGAGTGTATGCGTACTCTTGAAGCGGGACTTCCTCTTCCGGCGTATGATCTGTGTATGATGGCTTCACATGTATTTAATGTTCTTGATGCCAGAAAAGCGATCAGCCAAACAGAGCGTCAAAACTACATCTTAAAAATCCGTGAACTCTCACGCGGCTGTGCAGAACTTTACAAAGCACAAGAAGAAGAGCGCAACAAAAGAGTAAAAGGTTAAATCTTTCATTTTGTCATATTTTTTTAAAGTTTTTTGATTTTTTTGTATGATGTGAGTGCTCCTACCGAGTAATCGGTAGGACAAATCCGTCTAAAGGAGTTAAGATGTTCTATCTTAACATTATCCTGAAGGTTTTGACTATTATTTATATAGTAGTTAAAATCTACCAGGAGATAAATTAGAGGGCTGCAACCCTCTAATTCCTAAGACGGATTATAGCATAAAAAGGCAAAAGATGAAAAACTTAGAAGATACTCTCTTGACACTTATTATTGTTATTTTGGTAGTGATGGTTACAAATCTTTATAAGCGTGTTCAAAAGCTTGAAGAAGAGAAGCGCTAAGAGTATGCAGCTTTCAAAAGAACAAAAAGCAAAGTTTTACAAGCTTGGTATCAGCAGTGTTAGTGAACTTGCTCTTTTGGTACCACACTCCTATGAAGATTATCGGCTTCAAGACAAACTCATCCCTCACGCAGCCCAACTTATCGATGCCACCGTTGAGTCGGTATATCGTGCTCCTAATTCCATTCAGGTTACTTTCTTTGCACATAATTTTGGTCATAAGATAACAGGTGTTCTTTTTCGTCCAAAGCCCTATATGATGCACCAGTTTAGTGTGGGTGAGCGAAACTACTACTATGGCAAGATAGAGTGCAAGGGTGGAGGATGTTCGATGAGCATGCCTAAAAAGCTCAGTACTGCCGGAAGCATTACACCAAAGTACAAAACAGCTTTGCGCTCTGATGTAATGTTTCGGCTCACGCGAGAACTGCTTACGCTGCAAAACCTTGTTGATGAAGGAGTAAAAGAGAGTGTCGCAAGCAGAGTTTTAGAGCTACACTACCCAACAGAGTCCATTTTAGCACAAAAAGAGATGTCGCGTGAGCATCTTGATGCTTTGAAGTATCTAGAGCTCTTTAGCTATATGAAAGAGCTTGCACATAAACGTCGCTATTTTGAAGCTGCTGTAACAAAGAAAAGCTCCTATGAAGCTTTTAGAAAAGCACTCCCTTTTGAGCTCACGCAGGAGCAGCTAGCAGCTATTAAAGATATTCAAAATGATTTTACAAAGGGTGTAGCTGCTCGGCGCATGATAGTAGGTGATGTCGGGAGTGGTAAAACAATGGTTATCTTGGCAGCTGCTGCGATGATGCACTCTTTTAAGTCACTGCTCATGGCTCCGACAACCATTCTTGCAAATCAGCTCTATGAAGAGGCATGCAAGTTTTTACCCCAGATGAAGATAGCCCTTGTTACAAACAAAAGTAAAAAATTGGACTTGCGTGAGTATGACTTTATCATCGGTACGCATGCACTGCTTTACAGAGAACTTCCCGAAGCGGGACTGGTTATGGTGGATGAGCAGCACCGTTTTGGAACACAACAGCGTAATATGCTCGAAAAACTTGTCAGCAGTGGTGAGAAAAAGCCCCATTTCCTGCAGTTTTCAGCAACACCGATCCCTAGAACTCAGGCGATGATAGATTCGGCACATATTGATGTCTCACTTATTACCACAACCCCTTTTACAAAAGATATCACCTCAAAAGTGATTCACAAGCAGGACTTTAAGATGCTGCTTGAACACATAAAAGAGGAAGTCTCTAACAATCGACAGGTTTTGCTTGTCTATCCGCTTGTGAGTGAGAGTGAGATGATGGAGTA
>JAMORG010000119.1 GCA_027063745.1 Sulfurimonas sp. | reverse complement strand
CATCTATTGGAAGCTGTGAAGCGATGCGCTTGAGTGACTCCTCACGCGAGTAGCCATTACGCTTCATAAAGCGCTCAAGCTGGATCTCTGCAGGCGTATAGACTACAACACTATCTTTTATCGGATAGTTGCCATTTTCAAAAAAGAGGGGGATATCTATAAGGTAGGGAAATTTAAAAGTGTCCTGTTTTTCACTCTGACGCTCTATTTCAGCTTTTATTTTTGGATGTAGATAGGATTCTAACTCTTTTTTTGCATCTGCATGAGAAAAGATATAAGAACCAAGTTTTGCCCGGTCAACTTTTCCGTTGGAGATATACTCATTACCAAAGGTCTCACGCACCCACTCTTTTGAGTTGTCTAAAATCTTATGGGAGATGCTATCAGCATCAATGACACGCATGCCATTGAGTGCAAGCAAAGAAGCAACAGTACTTTTCCCTGTTGCTATACCACCAGTCAGTGCGATAGCATACTCATACGCCATTAGTTTTTAATGATGCCTCTGTAAGCTTTGCGAATGTTATTACCCATTGCAAAGGCTGCCGGATGAACATCTGAGTTATAATACTCTAGCCCATCAATAAGGTCTGCACGCTGTAAGATGATATCTGCAGTTGGATGGTACTCTTTTGAAGCTAAAAGTGCCATCTCACAGTTACCAAGTTGGTAAGGCATAACAATCTTTGCATATTTACCTAAAATGCTCATAAGTGTTTTGTTCTCATCCTCAGCCTCTTGCAGTGAAGCGATAGGCATAACAACTAAACCGTTCTCATTTAAAACACGGTTAATATGTGCTAAAACTGCCGCATCAGTATCGATCTCAGAGATAACAACATCATATGCTCCATCTTTTACCTCACGCAGTGCATTTGCATCTGCAGAGATTACATCACAGCTAATGTCGTCAATATGCTTCTGTACCTCTGTTACTAATGCCGCTGCATCACTACTGATGATAAGCACATTATTTGGCTCTTTATGTGTACAGAGTGGTACATGAACCATCATTTCATTATATTTAAAATCTTTCATTGTTTCATTATCCTTGTTCTTTTAACTTATTAGTAAAATAAAATAAGAGGCTTGTAATCTAGCGAGGATTTGTCCTCGTTTTTATTTTACTAATAAGTTGTTGAAGTTGAAGAGGATTTTATCCACTTTTGGATTAATTTTACTTAATTATAGATATAATTACACTAAATTAATATAATTCTAAAGGTACCCATATGGATTTTAATAAAATCAGAAAATTTTGTAGAGTTTTTCGTATTATACTCGGTATAGCTCTTATCATTGCAGGTGTTATGACAGGAATCGCATGGTTCTACTTAGGGGTAATCCCTCTTATCGCTGGTATTGCGAACTTCTGTCCACTTTGCATCATCACAAAAAAATGTGATCTACCTCAAAACCAGGAATAATCATGAGTCAAATTTCTTATAAAGATGCTGGAGTTGATATTGATGCTGGAAACAGCTTTGTTGAAAATATCAAACCTTTAGTAAAAAGTACAAAAATCCCGGGTGTTTTAGGTGGTATTGGTTCATTTGCGGGTGCATTTGAACTTCCTACTGGCTTTAAAGAGCCTGTCATGCTAGCAGCAACAGATGGTGTTGGTACAAAACTCAAACTCGCTATCGACAGTGGTATTCATAACACCGTAGGAATCGACCTTGTCGCAATGTGTGTCAATGACCTTATATGTAACTTTGGAACACCTAGTTTTTTCTTGGACTATTATGCAACTGGCAAGCTTGATGTAAATGTCGCTACAAATGTAGTTGCAGGTATAGCTGAGGGCTGCGTAAGAAGTGAATGTGCACTTATTGGTGGTGAGACTGCTGAGATGCCTGGAATGTACTCAGAGGATGATTATGACCTTGCAGGTTTTGCAGTTGGTGTTGCAGAAAAATCTGAGATGGATAGAGTAAGTCTTGTTCGTCCAGGACATAAACTCATCGCGCTTCCATCTTCAGGTCTTCACTCAAACGGTTTCTCTCTTGCAAGAAAAGTTCTTTTTGAAAAGATGGGAATGAAATTTGACGATGAATTTAACGATAAACCTCTAATAGAGACGCTGCTAGAGCCTACAAATATCTATGTAAAGACATTTAAAGCACTTAAAAATGAAATAGTAGCTATGGCACATATCACAGGTGGTGGAATCGTAGAGAACCTTCCTCGTGTACTTCCTGAGAACCTTATGGCTGAAGTAAAAAAAGATGCTATCAAAGTACTTCCTATCTTTGAGCTTATGAGTGAGCATATCGATAGAGATGAGATGTTTAGAGCATTTAACATGGGTGTTGGAATGATACTCGTTGTAGAAGAATCAAATGTGGACAAAGTTTTAGCAACTGCTGAAGGCTCTTACCTTATCGGTGAGATCAAAGAGGGTACACGCCACGTAGCGATGGTATAATTCTCCTACACTTCTTTTTCTAAGAAGA
Organism: Sulfurimonas sp.; assembly: GCA_027063745.1. Classification (GTDB taxonomy): domain Bacteria; phylum Campylobacterota; class Campylobacteria; order Campylobacterales; family Sulfurimonadaceae; genus Sulfurimonas. Next base: position 246 of record JAMORG010000119.1, on the reverse strand, counting down.
AGCCTTCTAAGGCTTCTATCTTCTATATATCTACTTATCATAACAAACCATTATCCTTAGAAGCTATATTTATAAACACATAACAGTATAAAGCAGTAAAAAAATCAATGATGATAAAAGAAAAAGAGTAAAACAGTGTATCGCCAAAAGGCGATACTATTAAAAAGAAAGGAGAATATTTTTCTTTCTAAAAAGTAAATTTAAGAGCTAATGTAAGTGCCTGTTGTGAGTGTTTAGTTGTAATAT
>JAMORG010000118.1 GCA_027063745.1 Sulfurimonas sp. | reverse complement strand
GTTGGTGCGCCTAAAGCTGCGATGATTAAAGAGACAAAAGCAGATGTTGTCAGCGCTGAATGTTCAGCGTGTCGTATGCAGATAAATGCCTCTATGAACTACGCTGAGGTAGATACTGTCTTTAAAAACCCTATAGAGCTTATTGCTGACGCTTTAAGAGAAGAGTAATGGAACACTTTGTTTGGAGTGCTGATCCTGTAGCGCTCTCTTTTGGCCCTTTTCATATCTTTTGGTACGGCATCTTATTTGCTGCTGCCATTCTCTCAGGTTTAGAGTTTATGAAGTGGGCTTTTAAGCTTGAGAACAAAGATGAGAGCCTTATAGAGCCGCTTTTTATCTATGCCGTTGTTGGCATCGTTATAGGGGCTAGGCTTGGACACTGTCTGTTTTATGACCCTGAGTTTTACCTCTCTCATCCACTCAAAATCTTTGCTGTCTGGGAGGGTGGACTTGCCTCTCACGGGGGCGGTCTTGGTGTGATTTTGGGGCTTTACCTTGGTGCTAAACGTTACAAGGTGGATTTTTTATGGCTTGTTGACAGGCTTGCCATTCCAACGGCACTATTTGGTTTCTTTGTGCGTATGGGGAACTTTATGAACTCTGAGATAGTAGGGCATCCTACTGAGTCAGCTTTTGGTATAGTCTTTTCAAAAATAGACAATCTTCCACGTCACCCGACACAGCTCTATGAGGCATTTTCATATTTGGCCATTTTCATACTTCTGTTTTGGCTCTATAAAACCAAGCGAGATGATTTTAAAGTTGGCTTCTTTTTAGGACTCTTTTTGGTGTTAGTATTTTTTGCCCGTTTTATGATAGAGTTTGTAAAAGAGCGTCAGGCCGCCTATGTGCTTGATCTAGGCTTAACAACAGGGCAGCTTTTAAGTATTCCGTTTTTCTTGGGAGGAGTATGGTTGTTGATACGGAGTTATAAAAAATAATGTTGCAAAAAGTAATCTTCTTTTATTTTGTTTTTATCAATGTAATGGCTTTTGTAGTGTATGGTATTGATAAGCTTCGTTCAACCAAAGCAGGAAAAAGTAGAGTCTCTGAAAAAGAGCTGCATACTTTTACACTCATAGGTGGTTTTTTAGGATCAACACTTGCTATGGCTCTTTTTCGCCACAAGATAAGTAAAAGCTCTTTTTTAATTAAGCATATTTTGATTTTACTGTTATGGATAACAGGGATAGTTTATTATTTTACTCAGGTAGATACTATTAATTTTCTTCGCTGAGAAATCTACTTCTTTTTTCTTTTTTTACGCTCTTTGTGAACAGAATCTTTCCAGAGTAGATTAACCAAAAAGTAAGCTGCAGTTGATCCAAAGATGGAGTACATTGCAGTTCCAAAGTAGAGTGGTATAAATATCTCATCAAGATTATCTTTAAACCACTCTAGCGTAAGCTCCACAGGTTCTGGTTCAATCCCTAAGAGATAAGATCCTGTGAGATACTCCATATAATACATCGGCGGCATTGTAATAGGATTACTTAGCCAACACATGGCAAGGGCAACCGGTACATTGAAACGAAAAAATGGTACGAAAAGAAGCACCGCTGCCATCTGCATAGGCATAGGGATAAAAGCGATAAAAAGGCCAAGCCATACACCTCGTGATATCATTTTTCGGCTTGTTGAGAAGTATTCACGCGGAATTTTATACTTTTTTAAAAACTCTTTTAATCTTGGATGGCTTGATGTCTTTTTTAAAGCTTTTCGAATCATTTGATGTCTTCTGAATTTTTTAGTAGAAGTATATCGCGTTTAGGGTAAATTAGTTCTCTAGAGAGAAAAAAAGATTCAAAAAGTTTCGTTTTTACATAGGCGAACTTATGTTAAAATTACAGATATAATTAAATTGAGGAAATCAAATGTCATTTGCAAAACTGGGAGTCTTTGCACCTCTTCTAAAAGCCATAGAAGAGTTGCAATACAAAGAGCCTACATTAATTCAAAAAAGAGCTATTCCTTTGGTGCTGCAAAAAAAAGATATATTTGCTACAGCACAGACCGGAACCGGTAAAACTGCAGCATTTGCTTTGCCTCTGCTGCAACGCCTGCGTAAGCCTGTAGAAGGTAAAGGAGTTCGAGCTATTATCCTTTCGCCAACACGTGAACTCTCTATTCAGATTCATGAAGATATTACAAAATATGCAAAATATATGGATATTAAAGTAGATATCCTAGTAGGTGGAAAAGATCTGCAAAAACAGCGAGAGCGTCTTAAAAGAGGGACAGAAATAGTCATCGCTACACCGGGACGGCTTTTGGAGCATATTGAAAATGGTCTCTCTTTGGATGATGTTGAGGTATTTGTACTGGATGAAGCAGACAGAATGCTTGATATGGGTTTTACAAAAGATATAAGAAAGATTCACCCACTACTGCCTAAGCGTCATCAGACACTGCTTTTTTCTGCAACTTTTTCGGACAAAGTACGTAAACTCTCAAAGCTTATTTTGACAAAACCGGCATTTATTGAGACTGCAAAGAAAAATACAACGGTAGATACTATAAACCAAATCGCCTATCATGTAGATACCGACAAAAAAGCTGCACTTTTAGCTTATCTTATCGGCTCACGCAACTTTGAACAGGTTCTTGTCTTTACTCGTACCAAAGCAAGTGCAGATGAACTTGCAGAAGAGCTTGTAAAAGACGGACTTAAAGTTGGTGTCATTCATGGTGACAAGACAAAAGCAAATCGCCTAAAAACGCTTAATCAGTTTAAAGAGGGTAAGATAAAAGTACTTGTAGCAACAGATATCGCCTCACGCGGACTTGATATTGAAGAGCTGCCGTATGTTATCAACTATGAACTGCCGAGCATTCCTGAAGATTATGTACACCGAGTAGGGCGTACAGGTAGAGCAGGGCGTGAGGGTGAAGCTATTACACTTATAGATATCTATGAGAAGTATGAGATACGTGATATTGAAAAACTCATCGGTCAAAAGATACCAAAAGATGTAGTTGAGGGTTTTGAGCCTGATCCTACCATTCGTAGAAAAGATGTTGATGAAGTAAAACTAAAAGCTGAACATAAACGCGAGGCGAAGAAGTTTGTCAAACATACGAAAGAGCCACAAAAAGTGACAGCGAAGTCACTCAAGATGGCAAAGAAAAAGAAAAAACGCAAAACAACGAAGAGAGACTAACTCTCTTCATCTATATCATCGAAGAGTCTGTGGTAAAGCAGACCATAGGCGATATAAACAGTAGGAATACTCCAAATAAGCCCTATACCAAAAGGTATGGCACTTATAAGTAAAAAGAGTACTGCTATAATGCCAAGACCAAAGAAACTAAACCACTGTTTGGTAATGGTTTTACGCGAAATTTCCATCGCTTCCCAGACACCGAGTCTCTTATCGACAATAAGTGGCAGTACGAAACTGTATGCAACTGCAAGATAGATACCAGGCAGTACCAAAAGCATAAATCCTGCGACAATGAAGATTACCATTAAGAAGTAAGCTAAAAGTAACTGTGGAAAATCATTGAAGTAGTTAAATATATCGTGAATATGTAGTTCTTGCTCACGTGCACGATTTATGCCAAGCATCACAATACCAACGCTAATAGGAAGTGTGAGTATAGCGACAATCTGATCGACAACTTGTGCTAGTGATGGAATGAATGTAAGGATGATAAGTCCAAAAACAAGTTGAATTATAGTGTAGAGTAAAACTGCTCCTACAAATATCCACTTCACACCATAGGTGCGACGAAACCCCTCTTTTAAAACTCCGATGACAGAAAACTCATACTCTTCTACATGCATACTCTAAACTCCTTAAAATTACTCTGCTCATTATACAATAAGATTGGATGATATGGTATGATTGCGCTATGTTTAAAGATTACAAATTAGAGATACTTTATCATGATGAGCATCTTGTAGCCATCAATAAACCGACAGGACTTTTGGTGCATAAGTCGATGATAGACAGACACGAGATCTACTATGCCATGAAGATGCTGCGAGATCAGCTTGGAGGACAGTGGGTTTACCCCATACACAGGCTAGACAAGCCGACAAGTGGCGTGCTGCTCTTTGCACTTGACAGTGATACCGCCAGAGAGATGAGTGAAGCCTTTAAAGCACATGAAACACAAAAAGAGTATGTCGCTGTTGTACGTGGCTATGTTACGGACAGTGGTGTGATAGAACATGCGCTTAAAGAGAAGCTTGACAAGATAGCGGATAAAGATGCAAACAAAGACAAAGAGGCACAAGATGCCGTTACGCATTATGAAGCTTTGGCAAAGGTGGAGATAGACAAACCGGTAGGGAAGTATGACAAAACCCGCTACTCCCTTGTACGTCTTTTACCAAAGACAGGTCGAAAACATCAACTACGCCGTCATATGAAACATATAAACCATCACATCTTGGGTGATACAAAGTATGGTCGGGGTGAGCATAACAAATTTATCCGTGCAGAGTATGATGTACAGAGATTGCTTTTACACTGTACTTCTTTGGAATTCAAGCACCCATACACTCAAGAACACATAGTGCTAAAGGCATCTTTGGATGAGACATTTGTGAAGCTTTTTAATGCTTTTGGATGGAATGAGTGGATACAATAAAAGAAAAATTTTAAAAGAGAAATGATGAGTCAAAAAGCAAAAGAGATATTTTTAAAAGATTATAAAAAACCGGATTTTTCTATTAAAAGCGTGGATTTAACCTTTGAACTCTTTGAGGAGGAGACAATAGTCTCATCTTGTATGGAGTTTGAAAAGGAGCAAGAATGCAATAATTTGCGCCTTGATGCTATGGAGCTTGAGCTGCTTGAGATAAAACTTGATGGCAGAGTGTTAGAATCGAGTGAATACAGCATTGAAGAAGAGGCCTTGGTTATAAAGAGTGTGCCTGATGCATTTAGACTTGAGATACAAAACAAAATTTTCCCACAAAAAAATACAGAGCTTGAAGGGCTTTACAAATCAGGTGGGATCTTCTGTACACAGTGTGAGCCGGAGGGCTTTCGCCGCATTACTCCATACCTTGATCGTCCTGATGTCATGAGCGTCTTTACAACGACAGTTGTTGCACAGAAGAAGAACTATCCTATACTTTTAAGTAACGGAAACAAGATGCAGTGCCATGAGAGTTTTGATGAGCGTCACGGTGTGACATGGCATGATCCACATCCAAAACCTTCTTACCTTTTTGCACTTGTTGCGGGAGATTTAGGCTGCGTGAGCGATAGTTTTACAACTATGAACGCTAAAGAGGTGGCCCTTAACATTTATGTAGATAAGGGAAATGAGTCAAAATGTGCTCATGCAATGCGTTCACTTAAAGAGGCGATGCGTTGGGATGAAGAAAAATATGGGCGTGAGTATGATCTTGATATCTATAATATCGTAGCAGTTGATAGTTTTAATATGGGTGCTATGGAGAACAAAGGACTCAATATCTTTAACTCTGCTTATGTCTTAGCAGACAGCGATACGGCTACAGATGCGAACTTTATGGGCATAGAATCAGTTATTGCGCATGAGTATTTCCATAACTGGACAGGAAACCGCATCACATGTCGTGACTGGTTTGAGCTTACTCTAAAAGAGGGGCTTACTGTCTTTCGTGATCAGTGTTTCTCAGCAGATATGAACTCACCGGCAGTGCAACGCATCGAAGATGTAAAGAGTCTGCGTGAGCGACAGTTCGTTGAAGATGCTTCCCCAACACGCCACCCAATTCAACCAAAATCTTATATATCTATGAATAACTTCTATACGGCAACGGTTTATGAAAAGGGTGCTGAGGTTATACGTATGCTGCATACTTTAGTAGGTGAAAAGAAGTGGCGTGAGGCGATGGATCTTTACTTTGAAACCTTTGATGGTCAGGCAGTTACAACAGATGACTTTTTATGGGCCATCGGTAAAGCAGCAGAGATAGACCTGAGTCAGTTTAAACTTTGGTACGATCAAAGCGGGACACCACGTTTAGAGGTAGAGGAGAGTTTTGAAGATGGTGAGTACCGCTTGACGCTCACGCAAAAGATTCCGCCAAAACTTGACGGCAGTGAACAAAAGCCTATGTTCTATCCTCTTAAGGTTGCACTCTTTGATAGTAATGGTAGAGAATTGTTCAAAGAGACATTGTTGATAAAAGAGAGTGTAGAGACTTTTTGTTATAAAACAGATAGTAAACCGATAGTATCACTTAACAGAGATTTCTCAGCACCGATTATTGTTGAATATAAAGCAGATAATGCTTTTTTGATGCAGTATGAGTCCAATAGTTTCATTCAGTATGAAGCAGCACAGAACTTTGCTATTGAAACCTTAGAAGCACTTATGAAAGGTGAGGGGATAAATAGTGTTTACACAGAAGCCTTTGGGAAGCTTTTGGATTTGGAGAGTGATCTTTCATATAAAGCACTTTTACTTGAACTGCCGACAATTGCAACACTGATGCAGCGACAAGTTGTTGTAGAGTGTTCTATTATATATAATGCAATGGAGCATCTATCAAAAGAGTTGGCAACTCATTATAAAGAAAAATTGCTCACGCTGTATCACACACATCATCATCCAAAAGAGAGTACGCTTAATGCACAGAGTATAGGTGCAAGAGCTTTAAAAAACAGAGTTTTAAAACTTTTAAGTGCACTTGGAACTAAAGAGATCGCAGATATAGCGGCTAAACAGTATAGAGAATCTGTAACCATGACAGATCGTATGGCCGCTTTGGATGTTTTAGAACATACTGATGCATCTTTGGCAAAAGAGGCATTTGCTGATTTTTACAGTCGTTATAAAGATAACACTCTTGTTATGAATAAATATTTTGCACTTTTGGCTTCATCGCTTCAAGAAGATATTTTACAAAGAGTACAATCCTTAGAGTCTGATGCAATCTATGATGCCAAAGTTCCAAATCTTGTGCGTTCACTTATTGGTTCATTCAGTAGAAACTATAAACATTTTCATGCCAAAGATGGAAGTGGCTATAAATATGTGGCAGATAAGATATTGGAAATTGATAAAATCAACCCACAAATGGCATCATCACTCTGTTTGAGTTTTAGAATGTACGACAAAATGAATGAAAATAACAAAAAATTGATGAAAAGAGAGCTAATGCGTGTAGTTTCTACACAGTCTCTCTCTAAAAATTCACTTGAAATTATTGAGAAAATTCTCAAATAGATAATTTATTTTTATTTTATATTTTTCAAAACCCCTTATAATAGGCATGTTTTTGAGGCTATTTACTAATCTTATTATTTGTATAACTAATAATAATCAAAAAATGTGATATAAATGTGATATAATTTTGATAACATACTTAAGAACTTGAAAAATAGGATGAATATATGGCAAGATTAGTAGTATTAGGTGGTGGGGTTGCTGGACACACAACTGCAACATTCGCTGCAAAATGGTTAGGATCACAACATGAAGTAGTTGTCGTTACTCCAAACTCAAAATGGAACTGGATTCCATCAAATATTTGGGTTGGTGTTGGCGAGATGACAAAAGAGGACGTTACATTTGATTTAGCTCCTGTATATGCAAAAGCGGGGATAACTTATCATCAGGCAAAAGCAGTATCTATCAATCCAGAGGGGAAAGATGATAGTGACAAGCCTTTTGTAACAATCGAATATACAAGTGCTGATAAAGCTGGTCAAACAGAGACAATTGAGTATGACTATCTTGTAAATGCAACAGGACCAAAGCTTAACTTCGATGCAACACCGGGTCTTGGTGATGGAAATGGACAAATGGGTGAGCATACGGTTTCTGTTTGTACTGCTGATCACGCTGTTCATGCATCGCATAAGTTTAAAGAAGCTATTGAAAAGATGAAAAAAGGGGAGCGTCAAAAATTCCTAATCGGTACAGGTCACGGTATGTGTACTTGTCAAGGTGCGGCGTTTGAGTATATCTTCAACATTGAGCATGAGTTAAACAAAGCAGGTGTTCGTGATATGGCAGATATGAAGTGGATCTCTAATGAGTCATTCTTGGGTGACTTTGGTATGGGTGGACTTCATATGAAAGTTGGCGGATATGTAGTATCTTCTAAACTTTTCGCTGAGTCACTTTTCGCTGAGCGTGGTGTTGACTGGTTGATCGGTGCACACACTTCTAAAGTTGAAGAAGGGAAAGTTCATTATGAGCTTCTTGATGGTTCAACTGGTGAAGAAGAGTTCGATTTTGCTATGCTTATTCCACCATTTGCGGGTGTTGGTCTTAAAGCTTACAACAAAGCGGGTGAAGATATTACAGATACTGTATTTGCACCAAACGGTTTTATGAAAGTTGATGCTGACTATACTCCAAAACCTTATGAAGAGTGGAAAGCAAGTGACTGGCCAAGAACATACCAAAACCCTACATACAAAAATATGTTTGCTGCTGGTATCGCTTTTGCACCACCACACATCATCTCTAAACCGATGAAATCACCAAACGGTACACCGATTAACCCGACACCTCCACGTACGGGTATGCCTTCAGGTATCATAGGTAAAGCAGTTGCACACTCAGTATGTGATCTGATCACAAAAGGGGAAAATGCTCATTTACATGAAGCTTCTATGGCTGAAATGGGTGCTGCGTGTGTTGCTTCTGCCGGTAAAGGTATCTTTGATGGTCAAGCAGCTGCGATGACAGTTTATCCTGTTGTTCCAGACTTTGACAAATACCCAGGTACTGGCCGTGATACTGATTATACATTTGGTGAGATAGGTCTTGCAGGACACTGGATTAAACATATCCTTCACTATCTCTTTATATACAAAGCGAAGCTCAATCCGGGCTGGACTTTAATACCAGAATAGAAATAAAAGGAGATATGATGGATCAAAAATTAGTAGAAGAAGAGATTAATTTTCAAAAGAGTGATAAGTTTAACCTTACGATGATTCCAGGCAAGTTCGCAAGAGCAATGCGTACATGTGTTATCTGGCAATTTATTCGTTTTATTGTGATTAACATTAAAATGATAATTGTTGTTGGCAAAAGTCACTAATTTTTACAGGCATTTTCGCCTGTAAAATTGTTTAAAGATTATTTTTTTAAAGTGGACGTTGTCTGTTTTTAAAAGAGAATCTTGTTAAGGTTGAAGGATGGATGATAATGAGTTGTGTTTGCAAATGGAAAATGAATCTGCCATCCAAAATAAAATCCCTCACCTTATAAAAAATCGCCGACTTTTCATTGAAAATAAAGATAAGATTTTACAACAATGGGTAGGATATGACTCTCCAAGCGAGATTTTGGCTCAACATTCCATAGATGCTGATTTTTTTATTAAAAATTATGCGGGTGGTGTTTTTGATTATTTTATGGGTGTTATTTCAGGAGAGAGGGCAATAGGAAACTGTCCTGTAATGCAAGAACTTCTGACTTATCTGAAGTTTCGTGAGATTGGTGCCGATGAGCTTTTTGAAATCTGTAGTCATTTTCGTCGCTCTATGCTTGATGTCTCTTATGACATAGGTTTAAACTCCAAAGAACTTTTTGATGAGCTTTCATTTATATTTGATAAAAACTTTCGAGGCATACTCAAGTACTATACAGACACTATTTTTCAAAAGCTTGTAGATGCCAGGCAAGAAGCACTTCGTGCCTCTCAGGCACGTGAATATTTTCTCTCTAATATGTCTCATGAAATTCGTACACCGTTAAATGCGATTTTGGGCTTTGTAACGCTGCTTATAGATGAAGATATATCCAAAAAACACAGGAATTATTTAGAGATTATTTTAAACAGTGGAGAGAATCTTTTAAGCATCATCAATGATATCTTAGACTTTTCAAAACTACGAAGTGGCGAGTTTACGATAGAACCAAAGGTCTTTTCACTTCATGAAGAGCTCAGTCATACCATGGAACTTTTTGTAGCAAGTGCGAACTCAAAAGATATTACTATCACCTCTTTCATTGATCCAAAGATACCTTCACGTCTATTTGCTGACTCTCTGCGTATAAAGCAGATAGTCTCTAACTTCTTAAGCAATGCGATTAAATTTACACCTGAAGGCGGTGTTATTGTGATAGAAGCGAGTTGTCATAATGCTTGTTTAAATATAGCAGTAAAAGACAATGGCATAGGCATATCGAAAGATGATTTAAAAAATGTTTTTTCTGCATTTGCTCAAGCGCAATACAGTGAAATAGCCAATACAACAGCAGGAACGGGACTGGGACTCTCTATATCTCATCAACTTGCTGAATTGATGAATGGTAAGGTCGGTGTCTCTTCTGTTGTAGGTAAAGGCAGTACATTTTGGGTTGAAATACCTGTAGAGATTGAAGAAGAAGACGGGAGAAGTATTCCTGGTATTAGTACGTTTCAAGAGTTGAAGATGGTTGTTTACGCACAAAATAAGCAACTTAGTTTCAAGCATGACTCTTTTATTCGATATGCTCAGGTTTTTGATATGGATATCGCTGTTGTGGATTCTTTAGAAAATGTAGATTTTGATATTTGTCTTTTTGTTCATGAAGATGCTGACTTGAAGTTTAAACAGGAAATATTAAATGCTAAAGAAAAAAAGTTCATAGCTTTAATGAGTCGAGAATATGATAATTATGAACGCTTTGAACATATTAATTCTTTATGTTTTCCTCTGTATTGTTCCAAAATTCATAGAGCCTTTAATGAACTTTTATATCCTGAAGAGTTTGCAGAGTATTCTAAAAATATCTCCTTGCGTTTTTTGGGACATGTACTTATTGCTGAAGATAATGAAGCGAATCAGGAACTTATTAAAATTGTTCTCAAGCGATATGGTTTGAGTTATGATCTTGCAAAAAATGGCCTTGAAGCTTTAGAGCTGTTCAAACAAAAGAGGTATGATCTTATATTGATGGATGAGCAGATGCCTGTTATGGATGGAACAGAAGCTGTACGTAAGATTATAGAGTATGAAGAAGACAAAAGTTTGCGCCATACTCCAATATCGGCGTTAACTGCCAATGTCATTAAGGGTGCCAAGGAAAGGGATCTTTTAATCGGTTTTGATGCTTTTTTAGGCAAACCAATTGTTTTAAAAGATTTGGAGAGGGTTTTTGCTACTTATTTACGACAAGATACTTATGTAAGAGAAGAAACGCTAGACAATGAAGAGCAGAAAAAAGAGAAAAAAGTTTATGGGGTTGATGTGACTCAGTTAAAAAAAGAACTTATGCTCACGCAAGAAGAGCTACTTATATTATTGGAACTTTTTATTCGTAAAATGGAGATGACATTACCAGAACTTTATGAAGCAATCAAACTAAAAGATTATAAAAAGATTGCACTTAAAGCACACAGTATTAAAGGTTCAAGCGGAAATTTTCGTATTGATGAGCTACGTAAAATGTCAACAGAGATGGAACAGATGGCAAAGTCAAATGATGAAGTGTATAATTATGAATTTACATTTGAAAAAATAAAAAGAAGAATAGCGGATATCAAAATAGTATAGGCTAAGAAAGAATGGCTACTCTTCGATATAGTAGCCAATTCCAGATGCATTTTTAATGATATCCGTTTCAAGTTTGTTTCGCAGACGCCAAACAAGTGTACGAACACTGTTCTCTGTTGCACCATTTTCATCCCAAACATAATTCATAGCCTGCTCAAATGTAACAACAAGCCCAAGTTGCGCGACTAAAAGTCGTAAAAAAGCATTCTCTTTTTTGGTGAGTTTGAGCTTTTTTCCTTTATAAAATGTCTCACATATACTGATATCAAGGTGATAATCTCTGCCAAATGGAACAATCGGTTTGTCTGAAACACGTTTGGAATAGAGGAGCTTTTCAAGGTTGAGCTTATCAACTTTGAGTGTAGTGATATTGTTTTTTCGTTCCTGTTCCATTTGGTACTTAAAGAGTGCCATCTGTATTGTCGCATGAAGAGAGCTTGGGTCAAATGGTTTTACAATATACCCATATGGTTCTGTCAATTTTGCCTGTGAGATAATCTCTTCATCACTGTACGATGTTAAATAGATAAAAGGTATGTCATATTTTTCTTTAACAGCTTTTGCAAGTTTTATACCGTCATCGCTCTCTTGCAATGAGATATCAATAATGATAACATCGGGATGGTTTAGAGCTATTTTATGCTTTGCCTGTGAGGCATTGTCACAAACGGCTATAACACTATATCCATGTTTTTGCAGAGACATATTTAAATTTAATGAGGTTATTTCATCATCTTCTACTATAATAATTTTATGTTTTTCCATAATATGTCCTGTATCAAAAAAATATAACTACTTTGTGATAAATCTAATTTTATTATAATATAACTTTTTATTATTTACAATACTTATGGACACAGATTGGATCTCTTGTTACAAAATGATACTAAAAAGGAGAGTTTTTGCACTATTTTTTATATATACTACGTTGTAATGACAATACATTATACACAGGCATCACAACTGATCTTAAAAGGCGTCTTAATGAACATAATTTAAGTGCCAAAGGGGCAAAATATACCCGCTCACGCAGACCTGTAGAACTTGTATATACAGAAGAGTTTGAAGATAAAAGCAGTGCAATGAAACGTGAGTACAGTGTTAAAAAACTTTCTCGTGAAAAAAAACTTTTGATGATTGAGATGCAAAAAGGTAATGAGAAATAGGTTTATGCAGAAATATCAAGAGAATTTTGTGTTTTTGAAATATCGTTTGTCTCTGTATAGCTCTCTTTCGCCAGATTTTTTTGTTGTTGTTCTTTTGCAAGTTTTTGTTGTGCTTTCATCTCCATCATTTTAGCGCTGTTGGCAACTGCAAAGTCTTGAGATGAAGGGTTTGCAGGAGCCATGGCAGCGGTAATGATCGCTCGGGCATTTGCTATTTGTTCCTGAGGGGTTGCTCCGCCTTTGATAGAGATTGAAACCTCTCCGCCAATGGCATACATCTTTCCATCTGGTCCTTGCTGATAACTAAATGATGCAGGACCGGTGTTTCCTCCACCTGCAGCCTGATGTGCTGCTTCATGAGCCTTTACTTCACTGTCTCGTGCTTGAAGCTCTTTAACGAGTCGTTTTTCATCTTCAGAGAGCTCTTGAGGGTTTTGTTTTTCTTGTTTTTCTTGAGCTTTTTTCTCTTCTTTTTGGAGTTTTTTTACTTCGCTTTCTTCTTTTTTGGAACGTGGATCATCCTCTACAACAAGAATCTCTTTCTCATTTAAAGGTATATAATAATTGGTTCCGATTTGAGAGAGTGTTGAAAGACCTATTTGCATAATAATTATTATAGCACTTCTAGGGTATCATTTCAATAAATATAATGATCGGATAGAATATGACAAAATTAGAATTTCCTCTGCAAGATGAGTATATAGAGCTTTATAAACTGATAAAAGTTTTAGATCTTGTAGATAGCGGCGGTGAAGCAAAACAGATAGTAGCACATGGCTATGTTGTACGTAACGGTGAAAAAGAGGAGCGTAAACGCGCAAAGATTAGAAAAGGGGATGTTTTAGTAATCGGTGATGATGTAACTATAGAGATTGTCTAAATCTCTACAGTAAAAATGAACTGATAAGCCCAATAAGCCCTCCAAAGACTCCACCCCACACAACTAACCATCCAAGATGCTCTTTTATGAGCTTTTGAACGATCTCTTTTACCATCTCGGGTGTGAGTTCATTAAGGCGTGCCTCTACTATGCTTTCGATTGAGGTAAGCATATCATCACTAAGCTTTGAGCTTTGGAGATGTTTTTGGAGTGTGTCGTTAAAAGCATCGGAGTTTACTATTTTAATAATGGCTGCTTTCATCTTGTTTGAAAAAGGCTCACGCAGACTCTCCAGTGCACTCTCTCCTCCAAACATACCAAGCATTCCGCCAAATGGTGACTCCATAACAGTCTTTGCCAGTGCATCATATGCAGGTGAAAAGTCAGTCTCTTCTATAATGGGTGCTAAGTCGATCTTTTGTTCTTCTTGAGCAAAAAAGGCATCAAGGCGCTCTTTTGTAAAGAACTGACTCATAATAAGCTCTTTGATAGCACTCTTAAAGGCTTCAAAGCGAGCAGGAATAACACCTGAGCCATATAAAAAAGGCACTTTTTCAAAAAGCATATGAATGGCAAGCTGGTTTGTCACAGCACCAGAGAGTGCAAAAAGACCTGTGTAGAGCAGGGGCTCTTTATACTCAGGAACAACAAAAGAGACTCCGATGAGTCCAAGTGCAACAGCATTGGTTATAAAACTTTTATTTAAATTCATACTAAGCCTCCTTTTTAAATGCAAAATTATATACTAAAAGTGTATCATTAGAAAAAAATTTGGGAATTATGATGAAACAAGAGAGTTATGAACTGTTTAAAAACGGAAGCCTTGATGTAATAACTTCTGCAATCGGTAGTGAGTTAGAGAAGAGAAATGAGTCACCTTTTTGGTCAGATAAAGTTGTACCTTTCTCACGTGCAATTCTTTCAGTGCTTATACCACTGCGTGATATGGATTTACTCTTTACCCCAGAGGGGAAAAAAGTCGATGAGCTTACACCGGAACTTTTTTTAGACTGGAGTGATTTTTTAAGTTTAAAAACATTGGCTTTTACTTTGGCGAAATCAAATGAAGCAGGTGAACTGCTACGTACATCATTGCAAAAAGAGGAGTGCAAGCGTTATGAGCCCATAGATCTTGAGACTCTTGGTGCCTATCTTTCACGCTATACAGTAAACTTAGAGCGAGAAGATCTGGACTTTCCTATAGCCAACTATAATCTGCACCAGGGTGTAAGTAATGTTATAAAGTCGCTACTCTAATAGAAAATAGAGTAGAGTAGCCACCACAGAAGAAAGATAAGAAGACCTAACACTGCAAAAGTGATAATGAGGCGCAGTGAAAAGTAGAAAAGAAATTTAAGCCATGTAGGCATTATTTTTGTTTATAGGGAATGGTTTTTATATGCAGCCCTTTTGTTACATACTCCATTCCCCCTTTTAGATTTGTTACATCATAACCAAACTCTTTTGCAAGCCAAGGAGCAACTATTGATGTTCTGTTTCCGGTATGGCATATAAGAGCAAAAGGTTTTTTTGTATCTACTTTTTTGTTCAACTCATTTACAAAGGCATGCGCATCATATGAACCATCTATTTTAAAGAAGGTAATGGGCACTGCATTTTTTAAAATACCTGTCTCTTTCCACTCTCCGGGAGTTCTGATGTCAACAATAGGGATACTTGAGTTGATAAGCTCTTTTGTCGGATACTCACTTTTGTATGCGGCAAAAAGAGTCAGGCTGAGTGCCATTAGTGTAATAATAATCTTTTTCAAATTTTTCTCCAATATAAATGTGTATAATTATAACAACAGATAAACAATAGGCAAAAAATGGCAGCATCAAAAAAAGCGATAGATAATGCAAACAGACTTCGGTATATTCGGGCACTAGAGAGGTTTCACAAAAGTGTGGTCTCATACTTGAGCAATAACTCAGAAGTAACAAAAGAGCGTTATGATAAAAAGATAGAGAACGCACTCAAACTTTACAACAGAGTTGAAGAAGTTCCTCTTTATAAAGGGGAGTTACAAGATTTGCAAAAGCTTGTCAAAAAGATGATAGAGTACAAAGAGGGTGATGAAGAGATACAGAAGATTCAAGATGACCTTCTCTACAGCTCCAATCAGCTAGATAAAAGTAAAAATGCCAGACGTTATAAAAAAGAAAAACACTCCAAATCAAAATTTGATGAGTGGGATTAAACAAAAGCTTATGCTTTTGTTTTTTCTTTTTCTTTGGCCTCACGCAGCATTACATCCATAAGTGCAAAAAGTTCTTCA
>JAMORG010000117.1 GCA_027063745.1 Sulfurimonas sp. | reverse complement strand
CATAGAGTATGATAAAAAATGTCATTAAAGTTACACTAAAGAGCGTTAAGAATGTTCCTGATTGAAAATTAAAAATATTCTCATAAGTCAACTGCTGCTCTTTTTTGGTAACAACCTTTGCATTTGGATAGAGCTCTTGAAGTTTGTTTGCAACAAGAGGAACCTCTAACTTGTTTGCTACATCTACAGCAAGTGTTGTTGCTTCATCAGCTTGAAGTGCAAAAACTTCCCGTGCATCTTCTTTACTCATTATAATAAGCCATCTGTATTGAGGTTTTTGCTCCGTTGCAAAAGTAGCTGCAATTTTAAGGTTTTTAAGCTCTCCGCTTGGAGTTATAAAGTTAAAATCTTTTGTATAGTAGGCTTTTAAAAGCTTTTCTGCCACATCTTTACTTATAAGCATACTTCCAGATTCAAGAGTATTTTGTTCTAAAAGAGTGTTTATAAACGGATCATAAAAACTCTCAAAAGGATCAACTCCGACTACTTCAAAGAGTGTATCATCTTTAAAACGATACGGAGCTTTTATGTAGGTGTAGGCATGAGTGACTCCTTCTATCTCCAAAACAGCATCAACCATTGCCTCTTTAACAAAAGCCTCTCTGCCTGCGCGCATCTGTGTAAGCGTGATATCAGGCATATTCTTTACTTTTTGTGAGAGTTCATAAGAGATGGTAGAAGAGAGGAAAAATAGTGTCATCAAAAGCCATACAAGCAGTGTTATGCTCACAAAGATAAAACTGTTCTTACTCTTGTGACGCAGCAGATAGGAAAAGGCGTACTCAAATATGTATGGGTTAAATCTAATCAAGAGACTCTACCACCTCAGGTGTTATTTCATTGAAGCGAATAATCTTGCTGCCACGATGCTCAATTAAAAACTTCTTTGCTGCATCTTTATTGGAGAGTGGTATAAGTTCGTTTCCCATCGGGCCATAAACATCACTGCCAATTACAAAGTAGGCATCAAGTGCATTGGTTGTTTGTTGGGTATAATATGCCTGTGTTAGCACCTGCTTGACTTCCTTTGGATGTTCAAAATAGAACTTCATCAAATCTTTCATACCATCAAAGTAGTATTTCTTTGCATCATTATACTCTATCATACTGACCCAGTGAGGGTACTTGTACAAAAACATTCCACACACAGGACATTTTTGCTCTTTTGTTACAGTAAGTTTTTCATATGCGTTTTCTTTATTGGAGCGTTTTACCTCCCAAAGGTATAAAAAGAGTGCCTCTTTATACTTTTTTGAAAGTTTTGCACAACTGCTTTTATCTATACGCTTTTGCAACTCTTCTTTTGTATGAAGATGCTCAAGGTTTAATGTTGGACATTTTTTTTCATATATCTTCTCTCCGAGCGGATATATCTTTTTTGTCTTTATGGCTTGTGAGTAGTTTGCTTGAGAAAATGTAGCGATAAACAGCAGTGTATATATAAAAAAAGTTCGTAGCATTGTATAGCTCCTAAAATGTTAGAAGCTATAGTAACGAAAAAGTGTTAAAAAAGTATTAATTTCTAATTGATTCGAAGGAGCATCAAACGACGGATAAAAAGAACTAAAAGTGCCAATGCCAAAAGTTTAAAGTCCAGTTCGCTTGCAATATGGATATTTTGAAATGTATCACTCTGTGTTGCCTCATGTCCAAGCTTTTGCATAGCCAAAATCTTTGGAGAATAGACTGCTGCAAACATCAATGATGAAAAAAGTACCGTAACGGCCGCACCAAAAAGTATGGCATCACGTTGACCGTTTTTATACATATAAACCTCATACAAGGCAACATAAGCAGCCAGGAAATAGACCCAGTATGAAAAACGACGAAAGATCTCACCCATAATGATACCTTCATTATAGTGATCTATCAGCATTCCTACCAGAAATGTATCACTGTGAAAAATCACAGGTGCAACAATAGCACCAAGAACAATAACCGCACCAAAAGATGCCGCTAAAATCAGTAAGTAGCTAAAATCCAAATATATATTTCGCTTCATTTTATACCTTTAGTGTAAAGCCTCTGTCAAAATCACTATAATCTTTATAAAATGAGAGGCTCTTATATTTTTTATCTATTAAATAATTTCGTATTTTATCTTGTTGATCATAACCCATCTCACAACTAAAAAACTTAATCTCACGGCTTAAGACTGCATCAAGCAGCTCTTTGATGATTTCATCACCTATATGACCGCCAAAAAGTGCATTTTGCGGCTCATAGGAGAGATTTGACTCCAGTGGAGCATCAAGGGCTATGTAGGGAGGGTTTGATACAAGATAGTCTATATGCTCACGCACAGGTTCTAAGAGTGAGCCCTCACGCAGCTCTATTCGCTCACGCAGACCAAATTTCTCTATGTTTTTAGACGCAACACGCAGTGCCTCTTTGGAGATATCAACGGCAATAAACTCTGCATTTGGCAAGAATTTTGCAAGCATAATAGAGATTATGCCGCTGCCAACACCTACTTCAACTATGCGCAGCTCTGCATCTTTATCTTCTATATTTTTAAGTACTTCATCGATAAGCAGCTCCGTCTCAGGACGGGGAATAAGTGCACCCTTGTCGATATAGAACTCCTCAGAGTAAAAACTGACACGATTGGTAATGTACTCAAAAGGCTCATTTTCAGCGCGGCGATCTAGCCAGCTAAAAAAGGCCTCATCTGCATCTATAAAGCTCTCTTGATTGGAAATAAGCCAGAGCTCATCTTTATTGAAGTAGGCACAAAAAAGCAGTTGTGCCTCACGTGCCGGGTTAGGAATACCGGCAGATGCAAGCTGCTCTTTTGTATTTTGAAGTAACTCTTTTAGTCTATATCGGCGTCGCATCGACCGCGTAC
>JAMORG010000116.1 GCA_027063745.1 Sulfurimonas sp. | reverse complement strand
ACTTGTGCTTGAAGTAAAACTCCCCCTATTAAACTTGCTATTGCTATCTTTTTCATCTGTTTCCTTTATGATAATCATTTTCAATAAAAGAACTATAACACTATATTTCTTTAGCGAAAATTAAATTGATAACAATTATCACTATAAAGATACTTTAAGTTTGATGTCTGTAGTATTTCGATAAACATTATCAAAAAGGAGGTAAATGAAAGTCAATATTATATTTTCAAGTGTCTAATGAAGAGGTATAAATTACCTGGCACTTGAACTTAAATCTATATATCACATGAAGAGTAACAGCGTTACTGATATATAGATTGTAATTAATGCATAAAGGTTATACAGGCATATATTCTCCTAATTTAAATGTCTTAACCTAAGATTTAAAGTTTCACTCGTAACAAAGTCAGATTTGCAACATACACTCTGCAAATCTGACAGTAATATAAATGATAAAGGAGTCTGCTTGATAGATAAATTACAACAGTGTATAGAGAAGAAAAGAGTAAACAACTCACATAGTAGAGAAATTATTTATAAGATCTTATGTGAGAGTACAGAGTGTTTAAGTGTCGCTGAGATACTGGACTTGGCAGCTGATGAATACCCTAAAAAGATATCTTTAAATACTGTTTATAGACATTTACGGTTTTTAATAGAGTGCGAATTGATTTTTATGATTCAAGATGATCTGAAAAAAGCTTACTACTGCTTGTATAGAGATGAAGTAGATATCTTTGAAATTTGTCCTAAATGCAACAAAGTCAAAAAAATTGAAATAAATATTTGTGATGCTATGAAAACATCAGAGTTTATAACATTACATAAGAAATGTCAAAAATGCAAGTAAAGTTCAATACAGAAGAGTTGGAAAATTTCATTCTTCTTACTAAAAGCCAATAAATACAGTTAGTTTCTTAATTCAACTCTTCTGTATTGAGTTTTACTCAAAAAAAAGATTAAACAAAGGAAAACAATGAAAAAAATTATAAGGCTTAGTATTGTAGCTGCCATGACAATGACTACACTCTCTGCAGGTGAAGAAAAAGTAGGTGCAGATAATTCTGTAAGAAAAATTATAGCAGGGGTTGGTGCTCAGGAAGTAGTTCATGGGGATGATGTAAAGAGTTTTGATGAGTTTTTTACAAAAGGTAAAGTCAGTGGTCAACTAGAGATTATGTATTCAGGTTATGATGAACGAGGTAGTAATGCTACAAATGCTGACCCATATTCTACTGCAATTGGTGGTCAGTTAAAGTTTGATACAGGTCATTGGAATGGTTTTGGAGCAGGAGTCGAATTTAGTACTGTTCATGAAATTGGAGTGTTGTCAGGCGACAATGACAAGGGCGAAAGAGCTGCGATGATGGTTTCTAGTGATGGACAATACACTGAAGTCTCACAAGCCTATTTAGAATACATTAAAAATGGTTTTACAATTCGAGTAGGTCGCCAATTGATTGATACTCCTTTAGCAGATAGTGATGACATCAGAATAGTAAATAATACTTTTGAAGCATATACAGCAGCTTACGAGAGAGATAATTTTTCTATTCTTGCAGGATATTTAGACAGATGGCAAGGTACTGATGCTGGTTTGGTTGATGAGAGTTATGCACCGGCAAGTACTGATGCTTGGCAAAATACAGGGAAAGACGGAACTTACTTTGTGGGTGCAAACTATGAAGGTGATTTATTGCATCTTGGTGCATGGTACTACGACATATCTAATACTGAAGCAGATAACTCAATGGGAGCAGGCATAGGAAATAAATCTATTTATGTTGATGCAACTATTCATGCTTTATCTAAAGATGACTTAACTCTTGATATTAGTGCTCAGTATTTAAATCAAAGTGAAGATGATAGTTCTGGTACTGAAGCTGACATATATGGTGTAATGGCTGAAGTTGGTATCTCTGACCTAGGCTTAATGGCTGCATACAATAAAAGAAGTGCTGATGATGACAAAACAAGTTTTTCAGGCTTTGGTGGCGGTACACTCTTTACAAATATGGATAATATGATCATCGATGCTATTGGTGGTGGTGATGTTGATGCATATGTAGTTGGTGCTTCTTATGCCATTGGTGATGCAACTATAGGTTATGCGTATGGTAAATTTGAACGTGATGCGACATCAACACTGGCAAAAGAAAATATAGTTGAGCATAATTTTGGTGCTGAATACGCAGTGAATGACAACTTAACATTTTTTGCAGTAGTAACAGTCGATGAAGATAAAGAAGATACCGGCACAAATGCAATTAACAACAGCGGAGATTTTACAAATGTAAGAGTTTCTGCATCATATAATTTTTAACAAATACAAGGAAATAAATAATGAAAAAAATAATCGCAACAACAGTAATTGGTCTTAGTTTGGCAACAGGTGCATTTGCAAATGGAACACAAAAAGTTAAAGAGTTTGAGCTTACACATGCTAAAAAACTTCACGAACAGGCAAAAGTATTAAAAGATTTGGCAAATGATTATTATACTGATTTAAAAAGCTGCGGATTTAACTATGACAAATGTTGGAAAATGCATAAAGAAGATTTGGCAAAAGATGTAGAAGCTATGCAAAGAGCTTGGATAGAGGCTTCAAGTAACTATGAAATCATAGAAGGTATAGTAGCCGGTATGCCACAAACTGTAAAGTATGACCTTATTTTAGATGCCGGTATCCCCGCTAGTGAGGGTGATGAAGATGTAGCACCTCATGATCTTGATTGTAGTGGAAAATGTAAATTTAACACAAAAAGACCAGGTAACTTTTTTCACAATCTGCTAGAACCTACACTTTGGGGAACGCATGCAGAGTATGTAGGTAAAAAAGTTGACTTAAATGGTGATGGTGTTATTTCAAAAGGAGAGGTACTTCCTCACGCAAAATGGCTAAAGTGTGTTGCTACAAACTTTGAAAAGCATACAGCTAACCTTGTTAGAGATATAGAAAATCTCAATATGACGCTTAAAGATGTTTTTACGGCTGAACTTACTATGATTCCTACTATGGGTGATTATTTTGAAGATTGGAAAAATGGTAAGATTTT
>JAMORG010000115.1 GCA_027063745.1 Sulfurimonas sp. | reverse complement strand
GTACTTCTTTTTCTTCTAAAATTAACTCTAAAGTTTTATAAAAATCCATAAGTGTATAATGCTATAATTCGACTAAAAAAGAGATGAAAATGAGCATAAAAGTCCAACCAATGGGACCATACCAGACAAACTGCTATATCGTTACAAAAGATGGCAAAGATATCATTATCGACCCAGGTGTTGATGCCACTGAATGGGTCAAAGAAAATGTGACAAACCCTGTAGCCATTTTAAACACTCACGGGCACTTTGACCATGTATGGAGCAATGCCGAGCTTCAACGTGAGCTGGGAGTCAAACTCTACACTCCAAAAGAAGATGATATGCTGCTGCGCCAAAGCAGCTGGATGCCAGATCTGCCACCATCAACACCTGATGTTTTGGTAGAACCGGATGAGGAGTTTGATATAGAGGGTATAAAGGTAAAATTTCGCCACTTTCCGGGACACACTCCGGGATGTTCCACCATAGAAATAGATGACGCTATGTTTAGTGGAGATTTTATATTTGAAAAAAGTATCGGGCGAACAGACTTTCCATACTCAAACCCGGCCGATATGAAAAAATCTTTAGAGAAATTTATGCAGCTTGATTATGACAAGACCATCTATCCCGGTCACGGTGGAACAACGACCATAAAACAAGAGCAACGCTACGCTCCTTTTTGGATACAGCAATTATGAGCGGATTTGACAACAGAGCCAAAGAGTGGGACCAGAAGGATCGTCGTGTAAATGGTGCAAAAACAATTGCCAAGGCAATAGAGAACAAAATCTCGCTCACACCTGAGATGGAGATACTGGACTTTGGAGTAGGAACTGGACTGCTTGGCTTTGAGATAGCCAAAAAAGTAAAGAGTATTGATGGAGTTGACACATCCGAAGGAATGCTTGAAAAACTAAAAGAGAAAAACAGACCAGAGCTCTTTATTACACCACTGCATCAAGATATTATCAAAGAGCCATTAAACAAAAAGTACGATGGAGTAGTAAGTTCTATGACACTGCACCATGTAGAAAATCTCAATGCATTTTTTAGTGAACTTACAAAAATTGTAAAAGATGGTGGCTTTATTGCCATTGCCGACCTGGAAAAAGAAAATGGTACTTTTCACTCAGACAACACAGGAGTGCACCACTTTGGCTTTGATGAAGTAGAGTTGCGTGAGTATGTAGAGCGTGCAGGTTTTAGAGATGTTATGATAGAAAATATCAACACCATAACAAAACCACACAGAGAGTTTGGAGTCTTCTTACTCACTGCAAAAAAATAGATCTACTCTAAGTCTTCTGGAGGCGTTCCGCTATCCATCTCTTCTTGTTCTAAAAGGTGCAGTTTTAGGACATGTTTTTCGGTAATAACAGTTTTAAACTCCCCTTCAAATACTTTAATATCTAAGACAAATGCCTCAACATGAACATTTCTCTTGCGTCCCTCTTTATGACGAACTCGTGCAACAAAGTTTACTTCATCATGAAACTTTACAGGTGAGAGAAACTGACAATCAGATGCCACTAAAACAACATTACGCTCATTAACAGCAAGCATAGCCGCATAATCAGCTGCAGAAAATACAAAACCACCATGAATAAGTCCAACATCATCAGCTATCATTTCAGGTGTTGTAGTAAGACGCAGTTCAACATAACCGTGTTCAATTTTAATTACTTCTCCACAAAGTTCCTGATTGATACGTTCATGTGTTTTAATAAATACCTGCTCATCATCATTACGATAATCATCAATCTCTAAATCTTCTTCTTGTATCTCATTTTCTTTCATTATTTTTTATCCTTAATAAGTCGTACATATACTCTCTGTGGTGCAGGATATCCCTCAACCGTTTTACTTGGATCATTTGGATCTAAGAAGTCCTCTAAAGACTGTCCCTCTATCCACTCTGTCTTTCGCTGCTCACTCGCATCTGTCTTGGAAGTCTCCAAAACCTCAAAACCACTAAAACCGGCCCTTGTGCACCAGTTTTTGAGTGCTTTTATCGTTGGAACGAAGTAGATGTTTGGTATCTTTGAGTAACTTGACTCAGGACATAGAGCCATTTCTTCTTCTCCATCTATATAAAAGGTATCTAAAATAACTTCACCCTTTTTATCAAGCCCTCTATAGAGAGACTTCAACATCGCCACAGGGTCACTTCTATGGTAGAGTACACCCAGACAAAAGATAGTATCAAACTTCTCTGTGTAAAACTCCAGATGCTCAACACCCAAAAGCTCATAGACAATATCACTCTTTATAAAGTGGTTGATAAAATCAAACTGTGTTTTATAAAGCGGTGAGGGATCAAAGCCAACAAGTAACTCCGGCTCATCTTCAAGCATACGAAACATATAGTAACCGTTGTTACACCCTATATCGGCAACACGTTTGTTTTTTAAATCAAAATGTGGGCGTAGCAGATTGTACTTTACATTACTTCTCCACTCACTGTCTATATAGGTACTCCCTATTTGAAACGGCCCTTTTCTCCATGGCATTAGCATCTTTGCCGTGCCATAGATCTTTTGCTCATCCAAATCACCGCTGATTTTTACAACATCTCCAAGTTCTACTTTGCACTCCGCATCTTCAAGCCCATCAAGTGCTGCACGTAGGGGAGCGATGTTTTTCCAGGTCATCCATTTTTTTCGTTCTTCTATTAACTTTTCAATATCCATATTAATCACTGTCAAATCTAAATTTTATTATAATTGTATCAAAATAAACCAAAGGACTCATTTGAGATTAGAGAAAAAAGCAACCGTTGCATCAAGTAGTGTTGCCGCTGTTTTAGTTCTTATAAAACTTGCTGTTGGAATTATGAGTGGCTCGATTGCCATCTTAGCCTCGGCAATTGACAGTCTGCTTGACTTGATTATTTCAATGTTCAACTACTTTGCGCTGCACAATGCTGAAAAAGACCCGGATGAGAAGTTTCACTTCGGAAGAAGTAAGCTTGAACCATTAGCTGCTGTAATAGAGGGAACTATCATCTCACTCTCGGCTCTATTTATTCTCTATGAAGCAATCTCAAAACTTATTCATCCAAAAGAGATGCACTATATGACTGAGGGTGTCTATGTGATGATAGCCTCAGTACTCATTACCGCTGGACTGGTAATGTTTTTGAACTATGTTGCAGATAAAACACAGAACATGGTCATTAAAGCCGATGCCCTGCATTATAAAACAGACCTCTACTCAAACGGTGCTGTTTTAATCGCACTTGTTGTTATCAACTACACAGGTGAGCAGTTAATTGATGCGATTTTAGGTATGGCAATTGCCGTCTATATGATCTACTCTGCAGTACCTATCA
>JAMORG010000114.1 GCA_027063745.1 Sulfurimonas sp. | reverse complement strand
ATTGTTGGTGATATTCCAAATATTGGTAAAATCCTACATGACGGTTTTGAAAATGAAGGTAAAGAGATTGGTCGTTACTTAATGCAAGCATCACAAGGTAGTGATGTTATGGGTGTTGTTGACTTTAAAACAAAATCTTTAGTTGCAAAAGTTTATACTGGTCCGGGAACTAAACCACACCCAGGTCAAGGTTCTTCATGGTATAACGACAAATATGGTCAACTATTTGCTACAAACAGCATGAATGTTGGTCTTGCAGTTATCTGGGACAGTGACTGGAATGTTGTAAAAGAAGTTAGAACTGCTGGTGGAGGACTTTTCATCGGTACAAGTGAGCATACACCTTTTATCTGGTCTGACTGTGTTCTTGGCGGACCTGCAAACTGGAACAAAATGTATCTTATCAACAAACAAACTCTCGAAACTGATAGAATCATTACAGTTGGTACAAAACGTGGTACTGTTATAGATCCTGTAACACACAAAGTACTTTATAGCTGGAAAGTACCTACTGTTAAAGATAAAAACGGTAAAGCTGTAATCCCTAGAATCTTACATGCTGAGCCTGCGAACCATGGTCACTGGACTATGATTTCTGAATGGAATGCTGGTCGTATCGGTATTTACGAATCTAAAACCGGTAAATTTGTTAAATATATCGATGGTTTAACAACTCCAACATTTACTTACTCTATTGAGCACCGCCAATCAATCCCAGGTGCTTAATCCTTTTTTCTCCCTTTGGGGAGAAAACCTTTTTTAAACTCTTCAACAACTACTTTCATCTTGACATATATCAAATCATTTTTCATAATATTAGCTTATAATATTTTTTAGTTCAAAAATTCTAAATTTATCCCTATTTTATGGGTTTTCTAAGCTCTATTTCAAGCTTACTTTTGCTAGAATATATATAAGAAAATAGAAAGATTTACTATGAAAAAAATTCTCCTTGTTTTAATGTTTTTAGTATCACTTGTATCGGCAAAAGAAATGGACGGCAAAAAGGTTTTCCAAAAGTATTGTTGGGGATGTCACCATCAGACATCAATGGCATTTGGTCCTCCTTTTTCAGAAATTGCCAAAAAGAGAACGAAGGCTCAGATTATTGCCTATATTCAATCACCAAAGAGTATGTATAAAGCTTTTGGCTACAAACGCTCAGTTATGACGCAGTTTCATCTAAATGATAATGAGCTGCAAAGTATCAGTAACTATATTCTCTCATTTAAAGGAGCGAAATAATGTTTCGACTCTCCAATCTCATATCTTCTGTTGTAGAAGAAAAAAAAGCAAGAGTTCTCGATGGCAGTATTGCTATATGGAACTTTACAAACCGATGTAATCTCTCATGTCTGCACTGCTACTCAAAATCAACACTTGATGAAGTAGATACCCTCACAACCCAGCAGATAAAAAAAACAATTTTGGAGATGAAAGAAAACGGTGTCAAGTTCATCATCTTCTCAGGTGGAGAACCACTTACGAGAAAAGATCTCTTTGAAATAGCAGAATTTTGTAAAGATAATAGCATCATTACTTACCTCTCAAGTAACGGTCTCTACTTTACAAAAGGCAATATTAAAAAGATCACAGAAACATTTAACTATGTTGGCGTGAGCATAGATGGTGATGAAGCAACGCATGACTATTTTCGAGGTCTAAAAGGTGCGTTTAAAGAGACTCTTAAAGCTGTACTGCTTGCAAATGAAACAGGTGCAAAAGTTGGTATTCGCTTCACTATGACAAAAGATACTATTGGTTCACTGGAGTATATCTTTGATCTGGCAGAAAAGCATAATATTCCTAAAATTTATGTCTCTCACCTTGTCTATTCAGGTCGTGGGCTTGATAACTTAAAGATGGACCTCACAAAAGAACAGCGTCGCAAAGCTGTTGAGTTTATACTCGATAAAGCTTTTGAGTACTATGAAACAGGTAGAGACATTGAAATAGTAACAGGAAATATGGAGATGGATGCAGTTTTATTTTTGGAAAAATTCGCTAAAAAATATCCTGAGAAAAAAGAGCAGATGAGAAAACGCCTTATCGAATGGGGTGGAAATTCAGCAGGACGAAAACTGCTCAACATCAACTCTGAAGGAGAAGTGCGACCGGACCCGTTTTTCCCTCTTGTTGTAGGAAATATCTTACACCAAAACTTTGGTGAAATCTGGCAAAAAGGCGAGTTACTTGATCAACTTCGCATTCATCCAAGAAAACAGATAAGCGGTATCTGTTCAAGCTGTAAGCAGATAGATATCTGCAATGGTGGAAGCCGTGCTCGTGCCTATGCCATCAGTGGTGACCTATGGGCAGAAGATCCATCATGTTACCTAACTAAAGAAGAAAGAGAGAATGAAATATGATTAAAAAACTACTACTAACTGCACTTCTTGGTGCATCATTTTTAAGTACCACTGCCGCTGCAAAAGACAAGGTCTTTGTTGTAGAGCGAGAGAGTAACTCTGTAGCAGTCATAGAAGGTGGACTGCCTCGAACACATATGGAAAATATGCACAACATGAATCATGGTGTTATGAAATTCTATGAAGATGATGGCTACCTTATCTCACGCGATGGATATATCATCCATTTCGATCCAAGAACAGAGAAAAAACTAGGAGAGTACAAAACAAGTAAAAGTGCCATCGGTTTTATCATAGCACCCAACTATGTAGCTGTTGCGAACTATGATGACAAAAGTGTAGATATTCTCTCACGCGACTTAAAACCACTCCAAAAACTAAAGACTGACTCACGTAATGTAGGAATAAAGATCTATAAAGACTACCTTGTCTTCTCAGAGATGGACAAAGACACAATTGCTGTCTATAAAGATGAGAACAAGGGTAAAAAAGCACCCCACTTTGTACTTTATAAAGAGTTTAAAGATGTAGGGGTAATGCCTTTTGATGCCCTGCTTGATAGCAATACCTACATTAACGGTTTTTTCAACTCTCCGTGGCTAGGAAAGCTTAATCTTGATACGATGGAGTATAAAAAGATTCCTCTTGAACTTGGAGAGCGTCAACCAGTACTTAAAGTTCCACACTTTGGTTTTTGGTCGGTAAGCGACTCTAAAGTTTTCATTCCGGCAGTTGGCGATAACAAAGTTTTTGTCTTTACACCTGACTTTAAATTTATAAAAGCGATAAAAACAGAAGGTATGCCGGTCTTTACTGCACTCTCTCCGGATAAACGCTACCTGGCAGTTACTTTTTCGGGTAAAAAATTTCCTGTTATTCAGATTATAGATACAAAAACACTCAAAATCGTTAAACGTTTTGAATTTGACGGGAAAGTACTCCATGTTCGCTGGTCAAAAACAAAACCATATCTCTATGTATCTGTCAATGACTCAAACAAAGTAGCTGTAATCAATACAGACGGATGGTGGCTCAAACGAGAGATCTTTACAATCAAGAAACCATCAGGTATCTTTATATATGACATGAAAGAGGAGAAATAATGGGCAAAGTATATCTAACAGGAGCCGGCCCGGGAGATGTCGAGCTCTTAACACTCAAAGCCCACCGAGTTATCGGTGAAGCAGATGTTATCATCTATGACAGACTTGCCAATCCTGAGATCTTGGAGATGGCAAAAGATGGCTGTGAGTTTGTCTATGTCGGTAAAGAAGATGGCAGACATACACTTCCACAAGATGAGATCAACGAAGTTATCTACCAAAATGCTCTCAAACATGAGATTGTCGTACGATTAAAAGGAGGAGATCCTTTTGTATTTGGTCGTGGTGGTGAAGAGGGAGCTTATTTAAAAGAGCGAGGTATTAGTTTTGAGATCATTCCAGGCATTACCTCAGCTATCAGTGTACCAGCCTATGCAGGCATACCGGTTACACACCGTGGTGTTGCAGTGAGCTTTCGAGTAGTCACAGGGCATGAATCACCAAACAAAAAAGAGTCACAGATCCCATGGGAGAACTTTAGAACGAATGACACGATCATCTTCTTAATGGGACTGCATAACCTTGAGAAGATCTCTTCAAAACTCATAGAGATAGGAAAGCCAAAAGATTTTCCATGTGCTGTTATTTCAAAAGGAACAACAAAAGAGCAACAGGTTGTTGTTGGAACACTCGAAAATATCAAAGAAAAAGCAAAGGAGCTGCCGACACCTGCTCTTATTGTAGTCGGTGAGGTTGTAAAGCTGCGTGAGCAGCTAGAGTGGTTTAACCAGTAAAAAACTACTCTTTTTGAGTAGCATCTATCTCCTCTAAAAGAAGCTTTGCTTCTTTGTCACCCTCTGCTACATTCTTTTGCAACCACTCTTTAGCCTTTTTAAAATCAAGTGCCTGCATATAGATACGTCCTACATTGGCACGCGCTTTTTTATGCCCGCTCTTTGCCGCTGCTTCTAGCAGTGCTGCCGCTTTTTTAACATCTTGTTTGACACCATCACCATTATAGTACATCAAAGCAAGGTTATACTGCGCCTCGGCACTTCCTCTATCTGCTGCGCACTCTAAGTACTCTGCAGCCTTTTTATAGTCCTGTGCAACACGCAGACCCTGTAGATAAAAAATCCCCAGATCCAAACATGCTCGCTTGTCTTTTGCATCTGCTGCTTTTTGTAAATAGTTAAGAGACTGCTTTGTATCTTGATCTACACCTATGCCGTTATAGTAGAAGTAACTCAAAGCATTCATCGCAGTAGTATCACCCTTTTTTGCCTCTTTTTCATACAGTGCAAAAGCTTTTGTGTACTCTTTGTTTTTATACGCTTCAAGAGCCGCTTCATTTGATGCAAAAAGTAGTGTCGCAGTCACCAAAGAGAGTAAAAATTTCATTGCAAAAACTCCTTATTAGAGATAGTATAAAAGTGTAGAGAGTGTCAGTGCAAACAAAAAGGTAACACCCACCATTACAGCCCTCTTTGTCCCCTCTTCAACAGCATACTTTTTTTCTACAAAATTACTCACTACTATTCCCGGATAGATAGAGAACAAAAACATCGGAAAAGTTAAGACTAAAATTATCATTACATCATGTAAACTCATTAAAAAACCACCTGCTTTAAACTTTCTTTATAATTATTATTATATCATAGTATGCTACGTCATAAAATATTATCTGGCGTTATTTTCTAGAAGGGGAAAAATAATGAAAAAACTACTCAAACTTACACTGGTTCCTGCCATTGTTCTGCTAATGGCTTCATGTTCTGCCACTGGGGGCCCTGATGCAGATACACAAACGGCATCTTTTGAACACTTCAAACCAAAACATTCACTCAGTGAGGTACATGACCTTATAGTACAAGCGGGGAAAGAAAATGGTTGGAGAATGACAGAATTTAAAGATAATGAAATAATTGCTGAAAAAGTATCTGATGATGATACCAAAGCAGTTAGTATAAAATTTGCAAAAAACTACTTTCATATTGAACCAGAAGATGGTGACTTGGAAGACGCTATTAAAGATAAACTTGAAGAATAGAGCTTCCATTTAACAATATTTTGCTACACTTTATCAACAAAAGATAAAGAGGGTAAAATATATGGAGTTTTCGAAATACATTCACGCAGTAGGAACAGGGCCAAAGGGTAACAGAGATCTGAGTTTTGATGAAGCAAAAGATATGATGCGTCAAATCTTGAACCAAGAGCCCTACCCTGAAGCCATAGCTGCTTTTTTACTTGGCTGGAGACTCAAACCTGAGACTATTGATGAGTTTTTAGGAGCACTTGCAGCCTGTGATGAAGAGATCATAAAAAGTGAGGTCAAAAACTCCATTGAGCTGGGCTACCCGTTTGATGGGAAAGCCAAAAATCCTTACATCTTTCCACTAGTAGCTGAAATACTTCAAAAAGAGGCACTCAATCTAGTAGTCATTGGCGATGAAAAACAGCCTGCAAAAGATGGCATTACTTTAAAAGAGATAGCACAAAACATCTCACTTACGCCAAACACACATTACTTTGACAGAAAAGAGTTCTTTGTCAAAATGCATGAGCTCACGCAGATAAGAAATCGTCTCGGCCTTCGCACTGCTTTTAACACTATTGAGAAACTCCCACAAGTTGCAAAAAGTGAATATGCTATCACCGGTGTATTTCACAAACCTTATGTCAAAAAATATGCAAAGATTTTTGCTCCAAGATACAAACGTTTTGCACTTATTCAAGGCAATGAAGGCACACCTGAGCTTTTTAGCAAAGGACGTCTGTGGATAGTTGAAGAAGGTGATATTAAAGAGTATATTATTGATCCTGAGTATTATGACATCCACTATAAAAAATCATGGGAGAAAATCTCCCTAGAAGAGTCACTCACACAGCTCACGCATCCAAGCAAAGAGTATAGAAAACTCGCACGCTTAAATGCTGCAGTATATCTCTTTGTAACACAGAAATATGCATCAGTTGAAGATGCCTACAAAGCATTAGCGGAGTAAAGAGCCTACTCTGCTTCTAAGCACTCCAACAGAGCTTCTTTATCTATATCAAAGCGTTGTGCTTCACAGGCAAAGAGTTCTTTGTTGTTTACAAAAAAGAGTGTCGGATACTCTTGTGTATAGAGTAGCTCTATAGGATAACTCTCACGCTGATCTTTATAGATAATAACAAAAACAGCCTCTTTTTCTATAGCATCTGCTACCTTTTTACTCTCTAACAGCATTTGAAGTTTTTTGCTGGCTGTACTAAGCCCTTTTTTGGTTAAAAAAACAAGTAAAAGTTTCTCTTCTTGCAGTGCTTTTTTGTGTGCTGCCGCATACGAACTCTCTATAGAAAAAGCAAAGACTACACTGCTAAGCAATAAAAGCAGAAAAAACTTCAAAACTCTCTCCTTAGCTCACTAATGGTAACTACAGGAGGATTTGGCAGTGAGGGGTAGGCAGCTTTAACAATATCTAGAATGTCTCCTATAAACTTTATAACCCTTTTGCAGTAGGTAAGTAGTTGTAGCAAAGCCCATCCCTGAAGATGCACCTGTGACTACAACGACTTTTGTATTCATTTTAGATTCCGTAGAACTTTTTAAGCCATGAGCGTTCCTGCTTATCTTGAATGAAGATCTTTGCTACTGTCTGATTATTTTCACCCAAGACATGTAGCTGATTACCTTCTACTCTTAAATGATTTCTTCCCCATTTCTGATCAAGTTCATCCATACGATAAAGAGCATCTGCGGCATTTGGCTTCTCTTTTGTGCCTGTTCTTGTATCTACAATAGTAAGACCACCCATACGCTTTTCAAACTTATATGGTGAGTAAACCTTTATCTCTTTGTATATTCTATCGGCCTTGGCATCCGGCGTTGCCTTTTGAATGGCAATAAACCCAAGCGCAAAAAACGCAAACAACAGTCCGAAAAAAAATCCCTTTTTAACATTCATCTATCTTCTCCAACTCTCAATATATTTTTTCGCTTTTTCATCAAACATCTTCATTCTCTCTTTTCCTTTTGGTAATATTTTTCTAAGACCCTTCATCTCCTCTAAAAAAGAGATAATTGTATCTGGTATCATCTCTTGAAGATAGCGTCGCAGATGCTTTGCAACAGCCGGAGATGCTCCAGAGGTGGACACAGCAACAGTCAAGTCTCCTTTTTTAATATAAGAAGGAAAGATAAAGTCACAATACGCTGTTGCATCTACAGCATTGCAAAGTGTTGGACTCTTTTGACACTCTTCATAGATACTCTTTTGTAGAGCTATGGCATCAACAGCAACGACAACGACAAAAAATCCCTCAATATCACCCTCTTTGTAAGCTCTCTTTTCATAATGAAGTTCATACTCCGCTATTGTCTGTAGCATTGCATCGCTTAGCTCTTTTGCAACTATTACTATATCTGTAGTAAAGTCTAAGAGATGCAACAGTTTTTCATGAGCTATTACTCCACCGCCAACTATAAGAATTTTTTTGTTATCCAATTTTAAAAAAGCTGGAAAATAGCCCATATCATGCCTTTAGTTTAAACTCTTTGCTGTAAAATCATAACATAATCTTGCGATTTTTTATTGATAAATATCAATGAAAATGAATAAAAAGATAGATACAATCAACAAATAAAATTTTTATGAAAGAATGCTTACTATGAAAGATGAACTAAAAGACGAAATATTATCAAGAATACAAAAAAAATTTCCACTCACGCCAAAACCATTTGAGGTGATAGCCAATGAGCTGGCTATTGAAGAGAAAGAGGTGTTAGACATATTGCGTGAGCAAAAAGAGGCAAATATCATTCGCCAGACTTCAGCTATTTTTGATACAAAACGACTGGGGTACAAATCTTCACTTGTTGCATTTAAAATTCCCAAAGACAAGATAAGTGATGCGGTAAAGATCATAAATGCCCATCCCGGAGTCTCGCACAACTATGAGCGTAACCATGATTTTAACATCTGGTTCACCATGGCAGTAGCACCTGACAGCGAATTGGGACTTGAGAAGACCATAGAGATTTTAGCAAAACTAACTGAAGCTGATGACTACATCATGCTGCCAACACTCAAACTCTTTAAGATAAATGTAAAACTCAATACCACCGGAAAAGATGCAAAAAAAGAGCATGTCAAAAAGGTAAAACACAAAGATATTGAACTCACACCCCTGCACCATGAGATTATTCAAAGAGTACAGTATGACATCGACTTTGTAAGTGAGCCTTTTAAACCACTTATTGAGGAGCTTGACATCAGCTATGAGCGTTTCTTTGAAGTACTTCAAGAGCTCCAAGATGCAGGTGTTATGCGTCGCTTTGCTTCCATTCTCAACCACAGAAAAGCAGGCTTTAATGCCAATGCCATGGTTGTATGGGATGTCGATGAAGAAAAAGGAGAAGCTATTGGTGAAAAAGCTGCTGCTTTTTCAGCGGTAAGCCACTGCTACCTGCGTCCTAAGTATGAGAACTGGCCATATAATCTCTTTACTATGGTTCACGGCAAGACAACAGAAGAGACAAATGCCATTATCGACGAGATGGCAAAAGAGATAGACTCAAAAGAGCATATGCCGCTTTACTCCTCACGCGAGTTTAAAAAGGTACGCATAGAGTACTTTACACCGGCATTTAAAGAGTGGGAGGAGAGACACAATGGATAGATTTTTTGAACTGGAGATTCCATATATAGCGATTATGCTGTTTTTCTTGGCAGTGACGGCCTTTGTAACAACACGGGACTTTATGCCACGCAAAGCATTTAAGCGAGGAATGCTTGGTATTTTTGGTATCTTTGCCATTATGATTGGCATACACTACTATGTGACAACAGCAAGGATGGAAGGGGTCAAACAGCTTTTTAATGAAGGTGAAAAGATCATCTGTGAGAATAAGATGCGTAGAACCATCTCACAATCGGTTGTACTCTCAAAAGATATGGGCTGGAAGATAGATGGCGACTACTTTACAAACCCTGACTATGAGCGTGACTTTCACACTGCACGCTGTGTGGACTATGCTCCAATAGCAGCAAAGGCAAAAGAAGATGCAAAAAATGAAAACACTGCTCATTAGTGCAGCAGCACTCCTAACTACGCAACTCTTTGGACTCTCAAACTTTCAGAGTTCCAAGACCTGTCAAAAGTGCCATCCACTTATCTACAAAGAGCATCTAGGCTCTCAACACAAAAAAGCCTCTATCTTTAGTGACCCCATTCACAAAGCAGTCTGGGACACACATCCTCTTAAGAAAAAAGAGCTCTATAAATGTGCCAAATGCCATACACCAAACAACAAAGAGGCTATGGTAGCACTCAAAGAGCATAAAAAGTATTTGCCGCAAGACAACGGTGCTTCGCGTGAGGGAGTATCTTGTGTCTCTTGTCATAAAATAGAATCTATCAAACACAACAAAGCATCAAACACTAATATCTTAACAAAAGACACAAAAAAACTTTTCTCAGCTCGAGAGAGTGAAAAGAGTGTTAAAGATAAAAAATTTCAACTCTCACGCGATTTTTTTGGAATGGTTACTAAAAAAAGCGGCTCACCATACCATGACATAGACTTTAGTAACGAACTTTTTTACAATGGCAATGTCTGTATGGGATGTCATTCACATAAAGAAAATGCCCATAAGCTCAAAGTATGTGACACCAAACCACAAGAGCATCCAAATACAAAAGAGACAAACTGTATCAGCTGTCATATGCCACAAGTCAAGGGTAGTTTTACTACAATGTATGACTCTAAAACACACCGTTACCACGGTTTTAGCGGAAGTATCCATCAACCACAAATACTTGCAAAATATGTCAGTATTGACATGCAAAAAAATGGTGCAGGATTTGACATACTTATCACAAATAAAGCAAACCATGCTCTACTGCTTCACCCTTTACGTATCGGAGAGCTACAGGTAAGTATAGATCGCAATGGTAAAAAAAGCTCTCTTAAACCTGTTCAATTTGTTCGTGTTTTAGGAAAAGAGAATCACCCTGCACCACCTTGGATAGCAGATAAAATCTTAAAAGATACGCAAATCCAGGCAAAAGAACAACGTAAGATTCATTTTGATTATAAACTTCAAAAAGGAGACAAGCTCAGCGTAGCACTTGGACACTACATCATCTCTACAAAAGTAGCTAAAAAGTTTGGACTTGATGAAAAGCTTACAAAGTTTGTCTTACTCAAAGAGGAGCACTTTGATGTTAAATAGTCTTAAACGCTACGGTATTGCTCTTGCGTTTTTACTGCTTGTTATACTCCTGATGCTTGCAGGTACACTTGGAGTAACAAGTTTTGGAGAGAAGATGTTTGAAGATGCGAACATCACCATACAACCAAAAGGAGAGAGGATAGAGTTATGAGTTTGACACTACTTATTGGTATTGGTATATTTATCACAATTATTTTTCACTTTATAGGTGTCTATGCAGGAGCTAAAAAACTTGTCTGGATAGCTATTGTACTTTTGTGGGCAGCAGCAATCTCATTTGCAACAAATGAGGTAAAACCAAAGGCATATGAAGATATAAAAGCTATGAAGGGAGAGTTTAAAGAGACAGACAAGCTTATAGAAGAAGCGATGCCTACAATCTCTTTATATGAGTTAGTAGCTATTAAAAACAGCTACATTAAAAACAAAAAGGCAAAAGAGCAAGAGTAAGTTCTATGCTCCAAGTGCCTTTTTGACATTATCGTCTGCCATAGAGATATTCCACGCAGGCTCCCACACAACCTCAACATCTACCTCTTTTACACCAGGCAACTTCTCAACGGCCTCTTTTACCCACTGCAATATCATCTGATGCAGTGGACATGCTTTTGTTGAGAGTGTCATTGTTACTTTGACATTTCCCTCATCATCACTGCTTGCATCATAAATAAGCCCCATCTCAACAAGATTGAATCCAACTTCCGGATCAATGACTGTTGATATCGCTTTAAAAATTTCATCTTTTGTAAATTTTCCCATTTTCTATCCTTATTTAAAATTAATCATATAAAAAACATTTCGTACAAATGCCAAAGAACCCATCAACAAAAATGAGGCTCCAGCATACAAGAACTCATTGCTCCCTGCTATAATCGCAGCAGTTACAATAAGTACTCCTACAGAGCTAAAAAGCAGTTGTGCTTCTGAAGCACGCGGTGGCACCATATCTGCAAGCATTGGTACCTTTTGCTTTCCTACCAATGGCGAGAAACGCTCAAACCAAACAAGAAAGGGTATAATCTTGTAAAGATGCCCTGTAATTAAAAAAGCAAAGAAGCCAAAAAAGAAGAGCCATCCAGCTGCTAATAAAAAGTTTTCCTTCTCTGTTAAAAAATAGATTGCAAAAAGAGCTATACTCCCAAGCATACTCAAATATGAAAAAATTACAGAGAGTGCATAGACATCATTCTCCTTTCTTGGTCGTGTTTTATAGAGCGTATAGATAAGAGAAAAATAGATACCCATAGCTATCGGTGCCAAAAAATAACCTATATAATTAAACCATTCTATCTCAGCCAAAGAACCGACAATAACCAATACAACCGCTATACTCATCATCCACATAGCAATTTCCAAAGGTCTCATAGAGAAGCTGTGTGCCAGTGTAAACATAGGTATAAGCACTATTGAAAGGCCCATTATGGTAATAGCTATATAACCGCCAAGTACTGCATAGACATGTGCACTTAAAAGTGCTTCTATGTTTAAAGAGAGAGTTCCTGCAAAGCTTAGTGCCATCAGAAGTCCAAAAATAATTCCAAAGAATAAGAATGTATTTGAAATCAAGACACTGCTCATCACCAAGGTAAGCTTTTCAACTTTAAAAATTGTTAGAAAAATCTCTGCAACAAAGATCATCATTGATATAAGTACAACCATTCCACCATAAGGCAAGAGTGCTGCAGAGTCTAAAAAACCATAGACCATCATAAGCAGGCCTACTAAAAGCAGTGGCCATATAGCATAAAACAACTCAACACCAAAATGCCCTACTTCAAGAACAACAGGCACCAGCTGCGCCATAGCACCAAAAATAATCATCATTACAAAACCAAGTAAAAATAGGTGACTAAATGCTATTAGTTGTGGATTAGTATAAGAGATAGTTGCCAAATCAAAAGTATATAAAAAGAGTGTTGCAAGAACAAAAAAGATACTCCCTAAAATAAAAAAGGGAGCTATCAATTTAAAAGGAGGTGCAAACTCCTGTGATATTTTCATCATTTTTGTAAATTATCCCGAACAGCTTGTTTGTGTAAGGTCTGATTCTGATTGAGCATTTGAATTGTAAGAAAACACTACTTTAACCAAACCATCTGGCAACTCTTCAACAACATAACGAACATCATCTTCAAGCTTACCAAAAAGACCACCCGGTGTCTTATGATTAATCATAACAAGTGTATCGTTTGTCCCTTTAATAAGGTTCAAACCTGCCATCGCATTAACCATTGGATGAGGAGGTCCCTCTTTTGATGTATCAAAATAGTAAGTACTTTGACCATCTTTTTCTAACTTATAAAAGTCAACTGTAGCACCTTCAACTTCAATTTTTTGTGCATCTTGTGGAATATGTGACATAATAAATCCTTTTATAAAAACTTACCATGATTGTAGTTGATTTAAGCAAAGACGTTATTGACATATGTCAAGAATAAAATTTATTATTCAAAAAGAATAGTTAGTGCATCTCTGTCTTTAATCGTATACTTTCCTTTTGCATCTTTTTCTATGAAACCTAATTTATGAAACTTCTTAAAAAGCCGTGATAGCGTCTCTGGCGTCATATGTAAAATCTGTGCAAGTTGTGTATGTTTCATAGACAGTCCATTATCATGTTCACAAATATACTTTGCTAGACGTGCTGTTGAATCAAGTACAATATTCAGTGCTATAACATTTTCAAGGTGCTTTATCTTTTGCGTGAGCGACTTGAAAAATCCAAACGCAATATCAGGATGACACATAAACTGCTCTTTAAATTTTATAAAATCAATCTCTATGACACTACCGTCAGTTTCAAATGCAGCAGATGCAGGATAGGGAATCTCTTCAAAAACAGCCATCTCCGCGATAAGTGAACCCGGGGTAAAGTGGTGCAGAACGATTTCATTATTTTTAGGATCTGTTTTATAAACCTTTAAAATACCATCACTTAGCATTGTTAAAAAACGAGCTTCATCTTTCTCGTAGAAGAGCACTTCACCCTTAGAGAAAGTTCTTTTGCGTGCAATTGTTGCCAACTTTTTCAAATCTTCGTCACTAAGGTTTTCAAAAAAACCTATATCTCTTAATTCATTGATATCCTGCATTATCTTATCTGTCCATTACCATATATTTTGTACTTATACGTTGTCAGACCTTCTATACCCATAGGGCCTCTTGCATGAAGTTTGTTGGTTGAGATACCAACCTCCGCACCAAAACCAAAAGCACCACCATCAGTAAAACGAGTAGATGCATTGACATACAGAGCTGCTGCATCAATACCATTTAAAAACTTCTCAGCACTTGTAATATTTTCAGTGATGATAGCTTCTGAGTGACCCGAACCAAAACGGGTAATATGCTCCACTGCTCCTGCTACGCCATCAACCACTTTGATATTTAAGATATTTGCCAGATACTCTGTATCAAAATCTTCATCACTTGCATTGGCAACTGTTATGATCTCCTGCGTTGCACTACACCCTTTTAGCTCCGTCCCGGCTGCGTCAAAAGCCTCTTTGAGCTTTGGAAGTGTCTCTTTGGCTACTGCCTTATCAACAAGGAGTGTCTCCATCGCATTACATACACCCGGGCGTTGTACTTTTGCATTGATGGCAATCTTTATCGCTTTATCCATATCTGCATCTTTGTCTATGTAGGTATGACACTGCCCTTTATCATGTTTTACAACACTTACAGTAGCATTTTGACTCACGTAACGAATGAGCCCTTCCCCGCCACGAGGAATGATTAAGTCCACATATTTATCCATCTTGATAAGCTTGGCAACTCCCTCACGCGAAGAGTCAGGTATGAGTGAGACCAGCTCACGCGGTAAGTTGTTTTTCTCCAAAACAGCCTGGAGTACAGAAGCTATTGCTTTGTTTGAGTTTTCAGCCTCTTTTCCACCTTTTAATATACAGACATTTGAACTTTTAAAACAAAGCGCTGCCGTATCACTCGTCACATTTGGACGAGACTCATAAATGATGCCTATAACACCGATAGGAATAGATACCTTTTCAATTTTAAGACCATCTTCTGTAACCCAACCATCAAGTACACGTCCCACAGGGTCTTTAAGTGCTGCTATCTCTTCTACGGCTTTTGCCATAGACTCTATACGTGCTTCATCTAAAAAGAGTCTATCCATAAGTGCTGAAGAGAGATTACTTTTCTCTCCTGCTGCCATATCCAAAGCATTGGCCTCAATGAGGTTCATCGTATTTGCACGAAGAGCCTCTGCCATTTCTGCCAAGATTCTATTTTTCTCTTTACCGCTGAGTTCATTAAAAACACGACTCGCAGCTTTTGCTTCTGCTAAAAATTTTTCCATTTTTCTTCACCTAAATTTATCATATTAATTAAATGGTATAATACTACCATAAAATATTGAGGACACCTATGAAAAAAGTAACATTTATCGGAAATGGGAACATGGCATTAAGTATTGCAAAAGGCTTACAGAACAAGTATGCTATTGAAGTTGTCGGTAGAGATATGAAAAAACTGCAAAATTTTGAAAACTCACTAAATGTTACCATTAGTAAAACACTGCTTGATGAGTTTGATATTACAGATAAAACTGTTATTCTTTGTGTAAAGCCCGCAAATGTGGAGGAGATATCAACAAAGCTTAAAGGCAAAGCAAAGGTTATCTACTCTGTTTTAGCTGGTACTACAATAAAAAAACTCACTAATTATATAGAGTCTGCTGCCTATGTTCGTGCTATGCCTAATCTTGCAGCGGCAGTTGAAGCATCGATGACAACGCTTACAGGAGAGAGCAGCTTTAAAGAAGAAGCCTTAGAACTGTTTTCATCTATAGGCAAAGCGCACTGGCTTAACAGTGAAAAAGAGATAGATATAGCTACAGCACTGGCAGGAAGTGGTCCTGCATACCTCGCGCTTATTGCTGAAGCATTGGCAGATGGTGCAGTTAAACAGGGACTAAAACGTGATGATGCGATGGTTATTATGCGTGGACTTTTTGATGGTTTTACAAAACTCATACAAGATGAGCATCCTGCACTTTTAAAAGATGGGGTAATGAGCCCTGGAGGAACAACTGCAGCAGGATATGCAGCATTGGAAAATAAGAATGTCAGAAGTGCCTGTATAGATGCTATAGAAGCAGCATATGAAAAAGCAAAAGAGCTCTCATAGGAAGAGTTCTTTTAAGAGACATCCTCTGGATCATACTGTAAGTAAAGGATAAGTATCCAGATAAGAGAAAAGACAGCTACTATTTCATAACCAATCATCCATATAATCAAAAAAGCGTTCATATTTAAGAGCTTGAAGTTTTCATAGTTACCGCCGGCTACAAAGAAGAACAAAAATACCGCCCCGACAAAGTAAGGAACACCGACAACATAAAAAGTATATGCTGCAAACTCCCAGTTTTCAGGGATAAACAAAAAATCTTTAAACTCAACTTTTTGTGATCCAAAGCTTGTTTTTTTAGCACGTTTTTTCTTCTTAAATACTTGAGCCTTTCGCTCATTCATAACAAGCTGGTTATAATAAAGCATATTTCTTTTTTTCGTTAATTCGTCTTCGATTGTTTCATTCATATTATATTTTCCTATATATATATTTTACTCTTCAAGTAATTAACTGCACCTTAAAACGTTTTTTTTTGTTATCTAAAAAAGTATAAAAAAATCTATGAATTGAAAAGAGAGAATATTTAAGAAATATAAAAGAAAAAAGGTATATAAAAATGCAGAAGAGACTAAGGTAAGAGAAAGATACTCAAGTCTATAAGAACTTGAGTATCTCTTCTTCGATTTTTTCTTTATCGATTACTGTTTTTTGCACTATCTCTTTTTCAAAAAGCTCTTTAATCATTGGAGGAATCTCTAGTTTTGCCACTTTCGATATCGACTCTAAGGCTTCAATATCTTTTGTATCTACTTCACCAGTAAGCGCATTTGCTATCACTGGAGAGAACTTTGTCCACTCGGCTGTTGAGTAAACAATAGATTTAATCTCAGGATTTGAGCGTGTCTCATATGACTTCATGCATGTAGCAGTATGTGGATCCATGAGATAACCATCTTTTTCAAAAGTTTCCTTAATGTACTTCTTACCTTCATCACCACTACACCAGTCAGCATCAAAACACTCTTGAAGTTGCGTGAGCTCTTCATCTGTCAACTCATAAAAGTTTTGTTCTTCTAAGCTAAGCATCAACTCTTTTGTACGCTCTTGACCAAAAAGGTCAAATAAAACACGTTCAACATTAGATGACTTTAAAATATCCATTGCTGGTGAGGTCGTACTTACTACCTCACTACCGCGAAGATCATATTTACCATCACGAATAAGACGCGTGAGCACATTGTTCTCATTTGAAGAGATAATGATCTTTTCAACAGGAAGACCCATCTTCCATGCATAGTAACCACCAAGTGCATTTCCAAAATTTCCACTTGGTACATTAAGGTAAACTTTCTCACCAAGTTTTATAGCACCTTGACGAACAAGCTCCAAATACGAGTGAATATGATAGATAATCTGAAATATGATACGCCCAAAGTTTACAGAGTTTGCAGCTGAGAGTTTTGT
Source organism: Sulfurimonas sp. (assembly GCA_027063745.1). Lineage (GTDB taxonomy): Bacteria > Campylobacterota > Campylobacteria > Campylobacterales > Sulfurimonadaceae > Sulfurimonas. Next base: position 1,210 of record JAMORG010000114.1, on the reverse strand, counting down.
ATCTTTTTGTTGAAGTGCTTTTTTGAAGTTTTCACTTGCCAAAAGACGCTTTAGTGCACTCTGTGCATCATCAAAAACACCATGGATACCGATTACTTTCAGGTTTTGACCATCTTCTGTTACCATTTGTAGGCGTTGTACATCACTTGTACCACCATCTGGATAGAGACATGCTACTTTTACATTTGCACGGTTTTTAAAAGTCTCTAATGCTGCTGGACCTGTGTCACCACTTGTAGCGGCCAAGATAAGATAGTTTTCATTAAGTCTTTGTGCTATTGAAGATAGAACGGCACCAAAAGGTTGCAGTGCCATATCTTTAAAAGCACGTGTCGGACCGTGATAGAGCTCACTTACATAAAGATTCTCACGCACCTTTACAACAGGTACGGGGTTTTTAGGATCATCAAACTTGTCATAGAGACCCAGTGCTTCATCAATAACAGCACCATCAATATCTATCTCAAAAGCATCCAGCATATCTTTTGCAAGCTCTTTATATGATGAGTTTGCATGCTTTTGTAAAAATGCTTCACCTAACTCTGGAAGTTTTTCAGGGACATATAGCCCACCAAAAGAGGCAATAGGACTTAAAATTGCCTCTGAAAAAGTTACTTTTTCTGCTTTTTTTGGATCTACACCACGCGTTTGAATAAATTTCATTGTTATCTCTACTCTTAAATTTTTTGCGATTATAGCGAAAACTATCTAAATAATCGTATAGGGTTAATATGTGCACTCTTTTGCGTTACTTCAAAGACAAGCTCATCTTTGACACGTCCTATGACTGCCCCACGTTTGACCTTTTTACCTTTTTTAATACCTGGCGCTATCTGTGAAAGATTTGCATAGATGGTATGGAGACCATTTTTGTGCTCAACAATTACTATGTTATCAAGCACAGCTGTTTTATCTGCGTAGATAACTTTTCCGTTAAATACGGTTTTAACCTTGGCATTTAGCTTTTTCGGTTTTAATGAGATAGACTCATTAAAGATCTTAATCCCATAGATTGGATCCGTATAAGTACCATACTTTTTCGTTATGCTGTAAGCACTAAGTGGTGCTATAGTCTTTGCTCCCCGATAACGAATAGTTTTTACACTCTGATATGAGCTTCCATGACGTTTTACCTTTGGAAGATTTTCGTTAAGTGTGATTTTTTGACGCTTAAAAGCCTCTTTACGCTCTTTTTCCTCTTTTGCCTTTT
>JAMORG010000113.1 GCA_027063745.1 Sulfurimonas sp. | reverse complement strand
CAATATTTTGGCCTCATAGGACACGCTCTGTTTATACTCGCTTATGAACTACAACTCTATACACTCATGCCTACAGCCGTAAGCATCACTTTTTATCTCTACCTCATCTTTTTGGCTTTTAGTGTCGCTCAGAGAATGATCCCCTTTTTCTCTCACTCTTGGGCGCAAAAAGACAAATATTTTGTCAAAATCGTACTCTTGCTTTTCATATTAAAAAGCCTCTTTGCTTCTACTGATCTGAAATTTGCTCAAATGGGTGTAGATATTATTTTAGCGCTCTATATGCTCAAGGAGTTTTTACGTTGGGAGTTTCATCCACTGCAATCACCATCTATTCTTTGGGTACTGCATTTGGCACTTTTTTGGCTGCCGGCTGCCTTTGGTATATCTGCGATGAGCTTAGCTGCAGAAATGTTTTTAGACACATCTTTTTACTTTTTAAATATCCACTTGCTTGCTATTGGGTTTTTAACAACAGTTCTTATTGGTTTTGGTACACGTGTTACCCTTGGGCATTCAGGTCTGACACCTCACGCAGACAGATTTACAACAAACCTTTTTCTATTCATTCAGTTTGTAGTCTTTATGCGGGCTCTTTTTAGTATAAACATAGCATTTGGATGGAATATGAACTTTTTGTTTGATATCTCATTTACTGCGTGGATAGTGCTTTTTGTTCTGTGGAGTGCACGCTATGGACGCGTGCTTGTCTTTGGAAAGAAGGTTTAGTTAAGAAGATAGACCTGATCTACTTTACTGCCCTCTTTGATGATCTTGACACGATCACCTATATGGTAGTTTGTCCCTTTGACAACCACTACAATATCTCTGCCATCATCTAAAGTAACTGAGAGCTCAAGCGCATTTGCTTTGTTTACCTCACTACCGACATATGATCCAGCCAAACCACCTGCAAGTGTTGTTAGTGTTGTTCCTCTTCCTCCACCAACAGTAGAACCAAGCACTGTCCCTACTATCGCACCGATAAAAGTCCCCATACCATTATCACTTACAACAACAGGACGAACATCTTTTACAGTCCCTATCTCATATGTTTTAATTCTGTTATAGCTACTGCCACTATATTCCGGGCCTTTATTTGTAGCACAAGCACTCACAAGCAAAATTGTTGCTACGGATGCCATTAAAATCTTTTTCATCATAAAATCCTTATCTATTCTTTTTAAAACTATTATAACTCAATTTTTCATTAACTTGCAATGGAACAATATCCTTTATATATCAATATATCTTGATGTATAAATTCTTTTTCGTTATACTTTTGGAAATTAAGGAGGCTGTATGCATGATTTTTTAAACCTAACGAGTGCTTTAAGTGATGAGACGAGAGTAAAGATACTTCGCTTTATCGATAGTAATGGTGAACTCTGTGTCTGTGATATTGAAAAGTCATTTAACATGATCCAGTCTCGAATCTCACGCCATCTAAAGATCCTTAAAGATGCAGGTTTTTTAAATGTGGAACGTCGTGGTCGTTGGGCTTACTATAGTATAGCTCCATCACTTAAGGGTTTTCAAGCTGCTGCACTCAAAGAGATAGCTTCTCTTGAGATAAAACTGCCAAAACTACAAAAAGGATGCAGACTCTAAGCTTTGCAAGCTGCACCAAGTTTGGTCTGCTTATCACGCCACCGGTACTACTGCTTGTGTTACTGACACTTGTTTAAGTTTTAACTCAGAATTTGGTTATAATGTCATAAATTTAACATGACGGAATAACCAAATGAACAAAGAACTAAACGCTCATCTTGAGCTCGGACATATCAACACACTACAAATAGACAGACTCACAACACCAGGAGCTTACCTTATGGCAGCTGATGGCAATGATGTTTTGCTTCCAGGACAGTACCTCACGCAAGATATGAAAGAGGGAGAGCTAGTTGATGTCTTTATCTATACAGACTCAGAAGACAGGCTCGTAGCGACTACAGATACACCAAAGGTAAAACTCGATGAGTATGGAGTACTGGAGATTGTAGATATTGCTCCTTTTGGAGCTTTTTTAGACTGGGGACTGCCAAAAGATCTGCTGCTGCCTAAAAAACTGCAAAAGACAACTGCTGTAGTTGGAGAGAAACGTTTTGTAAAAGTTGTCTATGATGAGCGAACACATAGACTCATCGCTACAGAGAAACTGGGTGACTTTTTTGAAAAACGGGTTAAGGACATCTACCCTCACCAAGAGGTAGAGATCCTTATACTGACAAAAACACCACTTGGATACAAAGTACTTGTAGAGAACAAGTACGAAGGGCTTCTTTTTGACAATGAGATCTTTGAAAAAGTAACTGTTGGAGAGCGCAGACGTGCCTTTGTAAAAAAAGTACGCCCTGATGGCAACATAGATATCACACTTCGTAAAGCCGGCAGTAAAAAAAGTGCAGCACCTGCACAAAAGGTTCTTGAGCTTCTCAAAGAAAACAGAGGCATCATGCCTTATAATTCAAAAAGTGATCCCCAACTTATCAAAGAGGCTTTTGGCATGAGTAAAAAAGAGTTCAAAGCTGCCCTTACCAAACTGCGTGAGGCGGGCGAGATAGAAGTAAAAGATACCGGTATCTATCTTAAAGGCTAAGACATGGCAAAAAAGAAAAAAAGCATAGAGCTTACACAACAAAAGCTCTCCTTTGTCGATAAAGGCATTACCTATAAACTTATCCGCTTTAAACCTGAAAATATGACTGTTGATGTCATTCGCTATGAGGGTGAGAGAAAACTAGATAATTACAATATTCCATTTGCACATCTGCCGCGTGAGCTAAAAAGAAAAGTAAAACCGACTTAAGAGGAAAATATCGAGAAGGAGTCTCTCGATATGGTGCTTTGAATTTTGTAAATGTATAAGCTTTAAACTTTATAAAGAATATACAAGGAGAATCGTAGGTATAATTATATAAGATAATTGTTACAGAAGTGTTAACGAAAAAATTTTCAATTAAAGGAACATCAATGAAAAAATGCAATTCTCTCCAAGAAGTACGAAATGAGATCGATAAAATAGATATGCAGTTAGTAGATCTTATTTCTGAGCGTAGTCATCTCATTCGGCAGGCTGCTGCATTTAAAAACTCAGTTGATGAAGTAAAAGCAGAAGATAGAATAGACGACATTATGCAAAGAGTACGTAAGCGTGCCATTGAATTAAATATAAATCCGAATATGATAAGTGAACTCTTTACAATTATGATTGATGAGATGGTTGAGACTGAGATCTCAGAATTTCGCAATGACGGAAAATTTTAAAGAATACATTTTAGACCTCTTGCTCCAAATATAATTGTGTTTTTCTAATAATATTAATTATTTATTAGTATAGTTAGAATAGAATTGTCTTCATATATTTGGAGAAAAAATGCACAAAATAAAGATATTGCTGATAGAAGATGATGAGCTGGCCTGTGAGCTTATTTACAACTTTCTTACAGAGTGTAGCTTTGAGGTTACTCCTCTTTTTACAGCAACAGATGGAATATCATACATTAGAAACAATCCTGTAGATATAGTGATTTTAGATTTGAACTTACCTGATTTTGATGGCTTTGAAGTTCTTAAACACATCCGACAACACTCTACAGTTCCCATTATAATTACAAGTGCATACAGTGATACACAATCTAAACTATTTGCCTTTAAATTTGGTGCGAATGATTATATGGTAAAGCCTATTGATTTGAAAGAACTCGAAGCCCGTATCTGGGTGCAACTCAATAAAAACAACAATATACAAAACACACACAAAGAGCTTTTTAGTCGGAAAGGAGATACTATCTACTTTGAAGGCAAAGCACTGTATTTAACAGCTATTGAGTTTGAAATATTCTCTATACTTCTAGATAATGCCAACCAAACTGTTCATAGAGATACTTTGGTTGAACAACTCTCATCTATATCATCACACAGATCTTTAGATAATCATATAAAAAATATTCGTAAAAAAATCGGAGATAGTGGAAATAAAGCCAAATACCTTAAAACTGAATATGGTATCGGTTATAGCTTAACGATATAAAAAGAGGAGAACCCTCTTTTTATTATTTGTATCTGTAAGTGATACGACCTTTATCAAGTGAGTACGGTGTTAACTCGAGCTTCACTTTGTCACCCGGAAGAATTTTGATATAGTGCATACGCATCTTACCTGCGATATGACACAAAATAATATGCCCATTTTCCAACTCCACACGGAAAGTTGCATTAGGCAAAGCCTCTATAATCTTGCCGTCAACTTCAATAACATCTGCTTTAGCCATTTTAGTCCTTTATAAAGAAATTTCTTACTTTAACTCTCACGCAAGAGATAAAATTTCAGCTTTACCGTCAACAACTGCGACAGTGTGCTCATAATGAGAACCGCGTAAACCGTCGGTACTAACAACATCCCAACCATTATCTAAGATAATCGGTTTTGACTCTTTTTGACATATCATCGGCTCCAGACAAAAGACCATTCCATTTTTTATCTTCGGACCGGCTTTTGGATTCCCGCCTTCTAGATAGTTTGGAATTTCCGGTTCTTCATGTGGCTTTTTACCAATGCCGTGTCCACAAAAGTTTCTAAGAGGAACAAAGCCACGCTCTAAAATAAATTGCTCCATCATATAAGAGAGTTCTTTAAAGCGCATACCCTGTTTGATATTTTCTATTGCATAGTACAAAGTATCTTTTGCACATGCGATAAGTTTTTCATCATTCTCAGAGATCTCTCCAACACCAACACTTACTGCTGCATCACCAAACCAACCATCAAGCTCCGTTCCGATATCATACCCGATTACATCACCCTCTTGGAGTTTATAGTCAGTCGGGATACCGTGAATGATAACTTCATTCAGTGAGGTACAAACAGCATTTGGAAAACCGTAAAGTCCTTTAAAAGATGGACGAGCACCACAAGAGCGGATATAATCCTCTGCCATAGCATCGAGTTCTTTTAAAGAGATTCCGGGTTTTGTGTTTTCTTTGAGGAGGTTTAGTGCACCGCCAACAATCTTGTTGGCAGCACGAAGTTTTTCAATCTCTTGAGGTTTTCTAAGAGCAATAGCCATTGCTATAGACCAACCGCACTTAGAGTTTCATATTTACTCATATAAATCTGAGCTTCTATTTTTCTCATAGTGTCAAGTGCAACCTGAACAACAATAAGTACTGCGGTCCCTCCAAAGAAGAATGGAACACCCATTCCTTTAATGATCATAAATGGTAATGTTGCTACAAGACCAAGATAAAGAGCACCTGTCACAGTTAAATTACTTGCTACTTGATTTAAAAAGTTTTTCGTAGCTTCACCAGTACGAATACCTGGAATAAAACCACCTTGACGTTTTAGGTTGTCAGCAATGTCTTTTGCATTAAATGTAATCGATGCATAAAAGAATGCAAAGAAGATAACAAATACAAAAGTCAAAAAGTTAAAGAAGTAACTGTTCGGGTTTAAAAAGTCAGCAATAGCTTGAACCGTAGGATTTGTACTGCTAGAGAGCACAGTCATAGGGAACATTAAAATCGCTGATGCAAAGATAACCGGAATAACACCGGCCAAGTTTACTTTAATAGGAATATAGTTCATAACACGTTTATTTTGGTTTTGCATAATCGTCTTCTTCGCGTAAGTAACCGGAATACGACGTTCACCAAGTTCAACGTAGATAATTACACCTACAGTTCCTAAGATAAGTGCCAAGATCGCAAGTACAGTCAAGAAGCTCATCGCTCCTGTATTTACCATCTCTATTGTTTGGCCAATAGCATTTGGAATTGCAGATACGATACCTGCAAAGATAATTAAAGAGATACCATTACCGATACCACTTTGTGTGATTTGCTCACCAATCCACATAAGTAACATTGTACCTGCTAGCATAGATACTGCAGATAGAAGGATAAATGTATTATGATCAGCTAAGATTGCACTATTACCACTAGGTCCTGTTAGAGACTGTAGTCCAACGCTCACACCGATAGCTTGAATGATTGTAATAACAATCGTAGCATAACGGATAATCTGCATATACTTCACCATACCATCACGCTCTTTTTTCATCTGACCAAGAGATGTAAAAGTTGCAGCTAAAAGCTCCATAATAATAGAAGCAGTGATATAAGGCATAATTCCAAGTGATATGATTGATAGTCTTTGAACTGCGTTTCCGCTAAACATGTTAAAGAGTCCAAGAGCATCTGATTGATGTGAGTCGAAGAAAGAAGCAATAACTGCTGTATCTACGCCTGGTACTGGCACATAAGCCAGTAGGCGGTAGATAAATAAAAACCCGATAGTAATAAGAATCTTATTAACTAGATTTTTATTCACAACTATTTACCTGTTGTAGTAACGTTTTCGTCTTTAATTTTCGATGCAAGATCTTTTGCAGATGCACCTACTAATTTAACTTTTGTAACTGTTGCAGCCATTTTGTGAACACCACGAATCGCTTCGATTGTGATCTCTTCAAGCTCTGCTACAGCTTTGATTTTTTCAACGTTTATTACGTATGGTTTTTCAACTTTAGAGTGAAAACCAATTTTTGGTAAACGTTTAGCAAGTGGTTGTTGACCACCTTCAAAGTTTCTTTTTCTTTTATAACCAGAACGAGATTTCTGACCTTTTTGACCACGTGCTGCAGTCTTACCAGTACCAGAACCTTGTCCGCGTCCAACACGCTTACGAGCGTGAGTTGAACCTTCTGCAGGTGTTAAGTTTTCAATACCCATTTTCTATCCTTTGATACGAGATAGTGCTTCGATTGTAGCACGTACTAGTGTGTTTGGATTGTTAGAACCGATTGATTTTGTAAGGATATCTTGAATCCCTGCAAGCTCAAGAACTGGACGAGCAGCTCCACCAGCGATAACCCCTGTACCTTCTGATGCAGGTTTAAGTAAAACACGACTAGCGTTATACTTATGCTCGATGTCGTGAGCAATAGTAGAACCTTTAATCTTAACAGTTGTAAGGTTTTTAAACGCATTATCAACTGCTTTACGAATAGCATCAGGAACCTCTTTAGCTTTACCAACACCGTAACCTACTGTACCGTTTTTGTTACCAACAACTACAAGTGCAGTAAAACGAAAACGTCTACCACCCTTTACAACTTTAGTAACACGACCAATATTTACTATTGATTCTTCAAATTCATCTCTATTGATTTCTGTCATAGCCTGTGCTCCTAGAACTTAATTTCGTTTGCACGAAGTGCTTCACCAAACGCAGCGATAACGCCGTGATATTGGTAACCGTTACGATCAAAAACAATGTTGTTGATACCAGCTTCTTTTAGTTTAGCAGCGAATGCCTCACCAAGTGCAGCAGCACCTTCTTTGTTTGCTTTATGACCAGTAGCCTTAGAGTGTAGAGCACATAAAGTTGTTCCGTTAAGATCATCAATAGCTTGTACACTTAGGTAACGATTTGACTTAAATACAGAAACACGAGGAAGTTCAGCACTACCGCTGATTTTCGCACGAATACGACGCTTACGCTTTAGGCGGTTCGCAATTTTGCTTTTTAATACTTTAGCATTCATTCTATCTTCCTCCCTTATTTCTTAGCAGTTTTACCGGCTTTACGCACGATATGCTCACCAACATACTTAACACCTTTACCTTTGTAAGGCTCTGGTGGACGGAATGAACGAATTTCTGCTGCAACTTGACCAACTAATTGTTTGTCATGACTCTTAAGTGTAATGATGTTCTTCTCAACAGAAGCTTCAACACCTTCTGGTAACTCATAGTTGATATCATGAGAAAAACCAAGTTGTAAGTTAAGAACTTTACCTTTTACAGCAGCTCTGTAACCAACACCATTAATCTCAAGTTGTTTTTGGTAACCAGTAACTAAACCAGTAACGATGTTTTGAGCAAGTGCTCTAAACGTTCCCCAAAAAGCTCTATCTTCACGAGCATCAGATTTTGTATGAAAAGTGATTTTGTTATCTTCGATATCGAATGTAACGAATCCTCTTGTATCAAGATCTACACTTAATTTACCTTTAGTAAAAGTAATAACATTTCCATTTGCTTCAACTTTGATGTCGCTTGCAAATTCTACAGGATTTTTTCCAATTCTTGACATGCTACTCTCCTACCAAACCGTACACATAACTTCACCACCAATACCAAGCTCGTAAGCTTTGTCATTTGGTAGAACGCCATGAGATGTACTAACGATAATTGTTCCGTAACCATTTTTAAAACGTTTGATATCTTCTTTACCTTTATAGACACGACGTCCAGGTTTAGAGATACGTTTTAATTCATTGATTACACATTTATCATTGTCATCATACTTAAGAACAACTTTAATAGTCTTCTTTACGCCATCTTCGATTACATTAGCAGACTCTAAGTAACCTTTTTCAACTAAAATATTAGCTACTGCTTCAACACTTTTAGAGTGAACTAAAGTTGTTGTAGCTAATCTTCTCATACCAGCATTACGGATACGAGTTAACGCATCTGATACTAAATCATTAATTGCCATTTTTATATTTTCCTTATATTTTGCGAGTTTTTCAACTGCTACTGTTAGGAGTTTCTACCTTGGGAGGACAATGCCTACCAAGAAGACTTTCTAACACCTGGAATCATTCCCTCATTTGCCATTTTTCTAAAACAGATACGGCAAATTCCAAAGTCACGTAAAACAGAGTGTGGACGACCACAGATCTGACAACGTGTATACGCACGTACTTTAAACTTTGGAGTTCTTTTCGCTTTTGCGATCATAGACTTCTTAGCCATTAGTTGCTCCCTTTAGTAAAAGGCATACCAAGTTTCTCTAAAAGAACCATTCCTGCCTTATCAGAATCAGCTGTAGTAACTACAGTGATATTCATACCGTGGATTTGCATGATTGAATCATAGCTAACCTCTGGGAAAATAAGTTGCTCCTGAAGACCGAAGTTATAGTTACCACGACCGTCAAAACCATTTCTTGGAACACCACGGAAATCTTTCACACGTGGAAGTGCGATAGAAATAAGGCGATCTAAGAAGTTATACATATTTTCACCACGAAGAGTTACACGTACACCAACCGGCATACCTTCACGAACTTTAAAACCTGCAACAGATTTCTTAGCGATTACTGTAGAAGCTTTTTGTCCAGCGATTGTAGTGATAGTATCTTCGATGTTTTTGATAAGTTTGTTATCTTTCATAGCAAAACCAGCTCCAACAGAGATAACAACTTTTTCTAGTCCTGGAATTTCCATTACATTTTTGATGTCTAACTCTTTTTGGATCTCTGGTTTAAGTGCTAAATATTTATCTTTTAAACGAGCCATCTAATTATGCCTCCACTTTACGTACATTTGAAGCGTCAATTGGCATCTCTTTATTGATATGCCCACCCTTCGTATTTTCTTCAGTTGGTTTAACCGCTTTTTTAGCAATTTTACAACCCTCTACGATTACTTTGTTTTTCTTAGGGAAAACTGCAACTACTGTTGCTTTTGTACCCTTGTCGTCACCAGCGATAATTTCTACCATATCGCCTTTTTTGAACTTAAACTTTGCCATTACACAACCTCCGGTGCAAGAGATACAATTTTCATGAATCCTGCGTAACGTACTTCACGACCGATTGGTCCGAAGATACGAGTACCAATAGGCTCTCTCTTGTCATCAAGTATTACAGCTGCGTTATCATCAAAACGGATCAGTGAACCGTTTTCACGTTGAATCTCTTTATGAGTTCTAACTACAACAGCTTTAACAACTTTACCTTTTTTAACTTTAGCAGTTGGAATCGCTTTTTTTACAGAAGCAACGATAACGTCACCCACTGTTGCATAACGACGCTTAGAACCGCCAAGTACCTTAATACACATAATCTCTTTAGCACCTGTATTGTCAGCTACATTTAAACGAGTAAAACCTTGAATCATACTACGCTCCTTTTACAACTGACTTAAGTCTGAAAGATTTAGTCTTAGAAAGTGGGCGACACTCGACTGCTATAATCTCGTCTCCAACTTTACACTCATTGCGCTCATCATGTACAAGGTACTTTTTGAAACGCTTAACAACTTTATGGTAACGAGGATGCATTACACGGCGTTCAACAACAATAGTTACTGTTTTGTCACCAGCAATTTTTACAACATTACCTTGAATTTCACGTTTATGTGTCATCACTCGTCCCCTACTTTTCTACTGCAGCTAGTGCAGTATTGATTCTTGCAATATCTTTTTTAGCAACTTTAAGTTCGCTAGTATTTTGTAATTGCATCATTTTTTGTTTGATCTTTAGAGTAAACAGCTCAGTCTTTTTTTCTTTAAGCATTGCTTGAAGCTCAGCTGCACTTTTACCTGCTAAATCAGAATATTTCATTGCTCATCTCCGCAGTAATTATTTTTGTTTTGAATGGCAATTTGTGCATTGCAAGAGTTAGCGCTTCACGAGCTAAATCATGAGGAACACCAGCCATTTCAAATATAATACGACCTGGTTTGATGTTCATAACCCACTTATCAACTGCACCTTTACCTTTACCCATACGAGTTTCAAGAGGTTTAGCAGTTAATGGTTTGTCAGGGAATACTCTAATCCAAATCTTACCATTTCTTTTAATGTGACGTGTAGCAGAGATACGTGCTGACTCGATTTGACGTGAATCAATACGACCAGCTTCTACTGCTTTAAAACCGATGTCACCAAAAGCTAACTTGTAACCAGAACGAGCGTAACCACGGTTACGACCCTTCATTACTTTACGATATTTTGTTCTTTTTGGCATTAACATGATTATTCAGCCTTTTCACTATTTTCACGTCTAGCAGGTTTTCTACCACGACGCTCTTTTTTCTCTTCTTTTGCTTCTGCAGGAATACCTTTAGTAAGTACTTCCCCTTTGAAGATCCATACTTTAACACCGATGATACCGTATGTAGTATGTGCTTCAGCGAAACCGTAATCGATTTTTGCACGAAGTGTATGAAGAGGAACACGACCCTCTAAGTACCATTCAGTACGAGCCATCTCAGCACCACCAAGACGACCGGCAACTGCTACTTTGATACCTTTAGCACCTGAACGCTGTGCACCTTGCATAACTTTTTTCATAGCTCTACGGAATGCAACACGACGCTCTAACTGAGTAGCAACGTTTTCAGCAACAAGTTGCGCTGAAGTTTGTGCTTTTTTCTCTTCTTTGATGTTGATAGAAATTGGTTTACCAACAAGTTTTTGAACAGCAGTTTTAAGTTTCTCGATATCTGCACCTTTTTTCCCGATAATGATACCAGGACGAGCAGCAACGATAGTTACGCGAAGACGCTTAACAGTTCTTTCAATGATGATGTTAGAAACACCAGCATAGTAAAGCTCTTTCTTTAAAAATGTTCTAATCTTGTGATCTTCACCTAAAGCTGCAGGAGCAGTTTTAAAATTAGGAAACCAACGGCTCTCCCAGTTACGGTTGATACCAAGACGTAAACCAATAGGATTAACTTTTTGACCCATACTATTTACCCTCTACTTCTACTAAGATATGTGCTGTTGGTTTTCTAATACCTGAAGCCATACCACGAGCACGTGGACGGAAACGTTTCAGTACTGGACCATTGTCAACACGACATGATGTAATTACACAATCTTCAGCTTCATTACCACTGTTTGCTACTGCAGATGCAATAACTTTAGAGATAATTTTCGCTGCCTTATTTGGAGTGAACTCTAAGGCTGCCATTGCTTCTTCAGCATTCATACCTTGAACTTCACGTGCAATAAGACGAGATTTAATAGGTGATACACGGATAAATTTTAATAATGCTCTAGCCATGACTACCCCTTCTTCTGAACAGAGCCCTTATGGCCCTTAAATGTACGAGTTGGTGCAAATTCACCAAGTTTATAACCAATATGATTCTCTGTAACATATACAGGAACAAATTGGCGACCATTATGAACATTTAATGTTAAACCAACCATCTCAGGAAGAACCATAGATCTTCTTGACCAAGTTTTAATAGGTTTTTTGTCTCCGCTAGCTTTTGCTGCTTCAACTTTTTTCATTAAATGGTCATCTACGAATGGACCTTTTTTAACTGAACGAGCCATTAGCCTACCCTTTTTGCATTTGGTTTACGACGAGTGATAATAAGTTTATCACTAGCTTTTTTACGACGAGTTTTAGCACCCTTAGTTGGTTTACCCCAAGGAGTAACTGGGTGACGACCTGAATTCGTTTTACCTTCACCACCACCATGCGGGTGATCAATAGGGTTCATAGCAGAACCACGAGTTTGAGGACGAATACCCATGTGACGTGTACGACCAGCTTTTGCAAATACAACATTTGCATACTCTTCGTTACCAACAACACCAACTGTAGCCATACACTCACCAAGAACTAAACGCATCTCGCTTGAAGGCATACGTAGTGAAACATACTTCCCATCACGACCCATAATTTGAGCAGATGTTCCAGCTGAACGTACTAACTGTCCACCTTTTCCAACTTTAAGCTCAATGTTATGAACAAGTGTACCAACAGGGATGTTTTTAAGTTTCATTGCATTCCCTGGTTTAACATCTAAACCAGCTTCAGCAGCTTGAACTTTATCACCAACTTGGAGACCCTTAGGAACAAGGATATATCTTTTTTCACCGTCAGCATAAGTAACAAGTGCAATTCTACAGTTACGGTACGGATCGTACTCAATAGTAGAAACAGTACCTTCAATACCAAGCTTGTTACGTTTGAAATCGATAATACGGTAAAGTTTTTTCGCACCACCTTGCTTGTGACGAGAAGTGATACGACCATTATTGTTACGACCAGCATGAACTGGCAACTTAACTAAAAGTGAACGAACACTTGGTTTTGCCGTAATGTCTGAACTATCTACATTCGTATAAAAACGACGAGATGGAGTTATCGGTCTATAAGTTTTAATTGCCATCTTATACCGCCAAACTTTCTATTTGTGCACCCTCAGGTAACGTTACATAGAACTTTTTGAAGTCTGCTTGTTTACCCTGTACACCACGGAAACGTTTTGATTTTCCGCTTTGATTTAGAGAGTTGATCTTTGTAGGAATGATTCCAAAATACTCTCTAAACACCTCTTTAAGACCAGTTTTCGTCATACGTGGTGATGTTTGAACAACAATTACACCATTTTCTTGAAGACCAAGAGTCTTTTCTGTATATAGTATAGATTTAATATCTGTAATATCTGCCATTACTTAGCCTCACTTACAAGATTTTCCCATACAGCTTTTTCTATCACGATAGAGCGATAGTTAGCAGCTAAGTATGCGTTTAACTCATTAGCTTCAATAACATAAGTAGCTTGAATATTTTCAAACGCTAAGTATGTTTTTTCATCTAAAAGTTCTTTTACAAAAAGAGTATCTCTTTGTCCAAGTGCTTTGAACATTGCAGCAGCATCTTTAGTTTTACCAGACTCAACAGAGATACTGTCAACTATGAAAAGAGTACCATTTTGTGCATGCTCATTTAAAGCGAAGTTCAATGCAAGTTTCTTTTGCTTTTTGTTCACTTTTAAATCGTAGTTACGGTTGTTTTGAGGACCAAATGCCTTACCACCACCTACGAAGATTGGAGAACGACGAGAACCTGCACGAGCACGACCGCCACCCTTTTGAGCCCATGGTTTTTTACCACCACCACGAACATCACTTCTACCTTTAGCAACTGCTGTGTTTGCACGTTGTGCAGCTTGAGCAGCTTTTACGTAAAGGTAAAGGTTATGAGGGTTAATACCAGAGAAAGACTCCGGTAATGCTAACTCAGAAGCTTTTTCCATTTTTTCATTTAAAACGATTGCGCTCATTATTTAGCTACCTTTATACGACCTAGTGAACCGTTTGCACCTGGTACAGAACCTAAAACCGCGATGATTTTGTTCTCAGCGTCAAACGATACGATCTCATTTTTTACACTATTTTGTGTGTTTCCGTATTGTCCAGGCATTTTCTTACCTTTCATAACACGACCTGGCCATTCAGCATTACCGATAGAACCTGTTCTACGACCAAATCTGTGACCGTGAGATGCAGGACCACCACCGAAATTCCAACGCTTCATACCACCAGAAAAACCGCGACCTTTAGTAGTAAAAGTAGTTTTTAAAACTGATGCTTCAGCCAAAGGTGCAACATCTAAGTCACCTGCTTCTGCATTTGCTACTTCTAAAGTCACAAAACGGTTAAATTCTGCTGGAAGGTTGTATTTCTTCTGTTGACCTTCAATTGCTTTATTCATTTTTTTACCACTGTTATACGCAACAATAGCTTTACCATCATTAACTTCACACACCTTAGCATCAAGAACTCTTAAAAGAGTAACTGGTTTACTAGGAACTGTGATAGTACGGCTCATGCCGATTTTTTCAACAATATATTCCATGTTGGTTACTCCTATTTGTCCATAGAGCGAACTTCAACGTCCACTTCTGGTGCAAGATCTAGCTTCATTAATGAATCAACAGTCTCTGGCGTTGCAGATACGATGTCGATCATTCTAGCGTGCATACGAATTTCAAACTGCTCACGAGATTTTTTGTTAACGTGAACTGATTTTAAAACAGTATATTTACGAATTTTTGTTGGTAAAGGTATCGGACCACGGATTACCGCGCCAGTACGCTTAACAGCCTCTACGATTGATGCTACAGATCTATCAAGTACACGATGATCGTAAGCTTTCAATTTCAAACGAATTTTTTCCATAATTTTCCTTCTAAAGAACTCGTTGGATCCTAGCCCAACTATTTTAAGGGAGCGGAATTATACTCTAACTACTTAATAAATTCAAGAAAACAGGGGGTAAAATTTGGTTTTTAGTAAAATTTATTTCCTTTTAAAAAGGAAGTGTTACAATTAGACTCTTTAAAATTTAGGAAAAAAGATGGAAATACTACTCGAAGAGTTCTACAAAACTGACCTGCAAATAGAAAAATTTCATCCAAGAAAGCACTATATCGCTGAAAAATCGTATCAGATTACAGGAATAGCACAATCCGGAAAGACAAAACTGCTTAAAAGTTACCTGCTCACGCACAAAAAAAACTCTTACCTCTACATAAACTGTAGTGATATACGCATAGATGTAGATGAGTTCAACAAACTGCTTCCAAGCTTTTGTAATAAAAACAAAATCGATATTTTGGTCTATGACAACTACCAGCCCGAATTTATCTTTCCCAATGTCTCGCAGCTGCTTATTGCCTCTGAAATTTTTTATAATGTTGATTTTCTAGAGCATATCCAGCTCTATCCGCTAGACTATGAAGAGTTTTTGGCCTATGAACATAAGTATGACTCCTCTGCATTAAATCATTTCTTCCAACTTGGAGGACTGCCCCATATGCATAAAGTTGCTCAAGATGAACGCATTAGTTACATTCAAAACCTCCTGCAATGCAGACTAGATGATATCGAATTTGACATCATTACACTCTGCGCAAAGTTTATGTCACAAAAGCTCTCTGCTTTTACTATATATGAAAGGCTCAAACTCTCACGCAAGATATCCAAAGACAAACTCTACAAATCATTTGAATCGCTTCTTGAGAGAAACTACATTCATGTACTTCAAAAGTATGCACATACAAGAGCAACAAAAAAAGTATATCTTTGTGATACCTCTTTAAAAAGTGCGCTTAGCATTGAGAAAAATTTTGGACGCCTCTTTGAGAATATGGTCTATCTTGAGTTGCTCAAATCAAAACAGGAACTCTTTTATGCAGATGATATCGAGTTTTATCTACCTGCTAATGATGAGATCATATTATGTAAGCCCTTCTTGGATGAGAGAAGACTTTTTAAAAAGCTAGAGAGCATAGAGGCCTTTTTGTTTACGCATACCATTAAAAAAGTAACGGTAATTACAATGAACAAAGAGGGTTCTCTTGCACACCCTTTAAGTGAAGTTGCTATAATACCTTTTGATATATGGGCACTAGGAGATTAAGAATATGAGTGTATTATGTGGCATAGATGAAGCAGGCAGAGGATGTTGTGCGGGTGACTTGGTAGTAGCAGGAACTGTTTTTTCTGCTACGACAAAGATAGATGGACTCAATGACTCTAAAAAGATCAGCCAAAAGAGACGCTACGAGCTTGCAAAGGAAATCTTAGAGCATACAAAGAGTCATATAGTCATTATCTCACCGCAAGAGATAGATGAAAAAGGCATATCGAAGTGTATGCATGATGCCTTGCGTGAGATAAAAGAGCAACTCCAAGCAGATGAGTACCTTTTTGATGGCAATACTGCCTTTGGTATAAAAGATCTGCAAACACTCATAAAAGCTGATGGTAAAATCCCAGAAGTAAGTGCTGCATCTATCTTAGCAAAGGTCACGCACGATGAAAACATCATAAAAGCAGCTCAAAAGTATCCAGAGTATGGATTTGAAAAACATAAAGGCTATGCTACGAAGTTTCATATTGAAAAGATAAAAGAGCATGGTTACTCGCCAATACACAGAAAAAGCTATAAAATCAAAGCGCTGCAGGCAACACTTTTTTAATTTCATAATTATTATTGTTATATCTTTTCTACTAACTCACATTTATATTGTATAATTACATATTAAGAAGATAAAAAGGTTTACAGATTATGAAACACACGATGATAACTATTGCACTTTTAGCAACATCTTTGTTTATGGGTGCATGTTCAGATAAAACTCTACAGGTAACAAATCAGCAACTGCCGCAGATACAACAAAAGAACAAACCTGTGATCTTACTCTTTTCGCTTCAAAACTATACAGACACACCTCGTGCAGGTAAACGTGCTGCCAATATTGTAGAGGGTGTACTCAGTGCAAAAGGCTACAACGTATTTTATCATTCTCAGGCTCTTTCACTTGAAAAAGAACGTATGATTGCCAAAAATAAAAATGCAGACTATTTTATGAGTGGTGCTGTGAGCGAATGGCGCTATAAGACAGGTATTGATGGAGAGCCTGCAGTAAGCTTACGCATTGCTCTCTATGATGTAAAAAACGGTAAACTCGTGTGGAGTGGAGTAGGTGCAAACAATGACTGGGGAAAAGGTTCTATAGGGACTACTGCTCAGTCATTAATAGAAGAGATGTTTAACTAACAGGCACTCAATGTATTCAACATATAAGCGTTTAGGCGATACGCTCAAAAACAATCGCATCATACAATTTATTCGAAAATACAGTTATATTGAAACACTTTTATTAATTGTGATATTTTTAATTTCTGGATACTTTTTTTCTCCTGATGATATATGTCTAACGCAAAAAGATGTTCCATACTTACTGATTTTATTATCTATCGTTACTCTTTTTCACGGTTTTGAAAGTGGAATGCTTGCACTTGGAGTAATTGCTCTTGTAATGTGGTTTTTCTATGAGAGCTTTCCCTATGTTCATTTTTTAGTAAATCTTTTAATGGTAATGATTTTTAGTGAGTTTCATTACTTCTGGACAAAACAGATAAAAGAGTTAAAAACAAGTAATGAATACACTACAACAAAACTGAATGAACTTGCCAATGCCTTTTACTCTCTAAAAATCTCTCATGACCAACTTGAAAAAAATTATGTTTTAAAACCTATGAGCATTCGTAGTGCCATCGAAGAGATTTTACATCACGATACACAAAAAAGAGCAAATGAAACATTTTATTTTAATGATTTTCTTGCTCTTTTGGAAAAGTCATTCCACTTGCAAGGTGGTTTTATAATCTATGCAAAAAATAATACTCAAGAGGAATATCTAAGTGCAGAAAACTCAGAGATATGCTACAGTGCAACAAGTGAAACATATGAAAAAGAAGAAATTTTCAATGAATATCTTATAGATAAGGCAATCAATTACAAACAAGCAGTATATGTCAGTGATGATGAAGGCAACCCTACCATAAAAAAAGAGTTGCAAGAATCAAAATTTTTAGCTGCGATCCCAGTCATATACAATAAAAAGATCCTTGCTCTTTTAGTAATTGAGAAGATGCCTTTTATGGCTTTTAACAGAGAAAATCTTATCTCTCTTGCTATTTTGTTTGAATACCTACTTGTTACAGCATTAAAAGAGAAGCTCCTCCATGAGAGCAAAGAGCTTCTCTTTATCAAAGAGAGAGAATTCCGCTATGAATATATACGGACAGCTCTTTTACATAAAAAATATAATATTAACTCAACTCTTATGGTGTTTAAAATCAAAAATGAGATTCAAAGTATTAAAATTTTCGAAAAAGCTCAGCATATGCTACGCTCACTGGATATTTTAACACAGTATAAAAGTGACAAAGGAGTCTATTTTATTCTTTTTCTCTTTCCGCTCAATGACAAAGCAGCAGCAATAGGTTTTTTAAATAGACTTCTCTCAATACTTGAAGATGAGAGAGACACAAAATTTGAGCATATGCTCTTTCGTATCAATGAAGAAGCGCTACTCAAAAAATATATAGAGGATAAGTATCATGATTGAAAAATATATTCTCATATATCTTTTTGTTACACTTGCCTTTTCCTATATTGTTGCTTTTTATCTGCGTTCACGTTTTCCATCAGCAGATGAAGAACACAGGCTGCAGGACTTGCACAAGATAAAACTCTTACAACATACAAAAATACAAAAAATTTTAGCAAAAGCCTCTTTGTATAAAAACAATCGTATGATGGCAACATTGTTTATATTTCTATTTAATGTGGCTATTCCAGT
>JAMORG010000112.1 GCA_027063745.1 Sulfurimonas sp. | reverse complement strand
CAAAAAAAATCTCGCTGCGTGAGCTTGAAACCCACTGTAAAACGGCTGCAAAACTCTACGCACTACTGCGAATCAACCACACTCAAAACACCAAACGAGCAAAAGAGTTAGTAAAACTCTGCTAAAATTTTGTTATGCAGATAAAAATAAACGAATACAATATGCAAAACCTCGAAGCCTTTAGCGAGCTGAAGAAAAAAGATATAAGCGAGCTTATCAATGAGGCACTCGAAGAGTACTTTGCCAATGAACAAAAAAAACTACTCGAGAAGAACCTCGCAGATGAAAATGCCATGACAAATCTCGACTATGACGAGTTTTGGGATGGAGTTGAGTTATGATGGAGCATGGCGGGGATATCTACACGCTGGCAAAAGAGCTCGATTGCCAGCCTCAAGAGATAGTGGACTTCTCATCAAACATCAACTGCTATCAGATAGATGAAACGCTTACTTACAGCGCAAAAGCACTTGCACCCTACCCAGACAACAACTATCCAGAGCTAAAAAGTGCCATTGCAACGCGTTACAAAATACAAGAGGAGAACATCGCTCTTTTTGACGGAGCGACAGATGCCATCTACCAACTGCTCACGCAACTCAAAGGCAAAAAGATCTACCTCTATGCACCCCTTTATGGTGAGTATAAAAAAGCAGCACTCAAGACCAACAAATACCTCACCATCATCAACCGCATAGAAGATCTAGATGGAGAGGTAGAGAAAAAGTCCATCGTTATCTTTGTCAATCCTGCTACTCCCGATGGTTCTTACTATGAGCTCGATGAGCTCTTTTTAATGTGGAAAAAACAAAAATGCACCATCATTTTAGATGAGAGTTTTATAGAATTTGAAGAGCATAAATCTTTGAGAAACCAAATAACAGACTATAAAAAACTCTATATAATCCAATCTTTTTCCAAATTTTATTCTTGTGCCGGTGTACGAATCGGAGCGGTTTTTTCACATAAAAAGAACATTCGTTCACTTGAAGTTCCACCGTGGTGCATCTCTGTTATGGACGCTGCATTTTTACAAAAGCGCCTTCGTGATGATGCCTTTGTAAAAAAGAGTAAAGAGATGCACAAGGAGCAAAAAGCAGAGCTTAAAAAGATTCTCACAGATGCAGGCGTTTTTGAAGTGATAGTAGAGAGTGATGCCAACTTCATCCTCACGCAATCCTCTCACGCCGAAGAGATCTTTGAACATCTTTTAGCACATAAAATAATGGTGCGTGAGTGTGCAAGTTTTGACTTTTTAGATGCAAGCTGGCTGCGTTTTGCAGTCAAAGACAAAGCATCTCACGCAAAGCTCAAAGAGGCACTCAGTGCGCTCGCTTAGCATCTTTGGCACAAGCAGCGATGCGGGTAAATCCACCCTTGCCTTTGCCATCACATACCTTTTACACAAACGCGGCGTCAAAGTAGCTCCTTTTAAAGCACAAAATGTCTCCAACAACTCTGTGGTCACTGACATTGATGCCGGAGAGATCGCCATTCCCCAAGCCTTTGCCGCTGAGGCAATAGGGCTACAAACCACTCCCCTTTTTAACCCCATACTGCTCAAATCCGGCGGAGCATCCAAAGCACATATGATCATCAACGGTAAAAGCATAGGTGATACCAATGTCTGGGAGTATTACCGCAATATGAAAAAGCTAAAGCCCATTGTCAAAGAGGCTTTTAAAAAGCTGCAAGAGGAGTATGAGTGCATCGTAGCTGAGGGTGCCGGCAGTCCTGTTGAGCTGAATCTTATGGACAAAGATCTCTCCAACATCTATGTTGCCAAAAAGTTTGATACCAAGATAGTTTTAGTCGCAGACATTCAGCGAGGGGGTGTTTTTGCCTCTGTATATGGAGTTTACAAACTCCTGCCTAACAAACTGAGAAAAAATGTTATAGGTGTTGTTATTAACAAGTTTCAAGGGGATATGCGTCTTTTTGACGAGGGAGTCAGCATCATTGAGCAGCGCTTTGGCATACCTGTTTTGGGTGTTGTGCCATTTCGTCCTTTTAACCTTGGCTTTGAGGATTCTGCTTCACTGATGGGCTACACACAAGAGCTCTCACGCGCGAGCATAAAAGTGGGTGTTGTCAAACTCCCACATATCTCAAACTTTACCGACTTTGAGCCTTTGGTGGTAGATGATGAGATAGAACTCAGCTTCATCACTACACCGACAGAGGCACTCAGTTGCGATATGCTCATTTTACCTGGGAGCAAACGGGTCGTAGATGATTTGTCATGGCTGCGTGAGCGAGGATTTGAGGAAGTGCTTTGTGATAAAAAACGCCTTATCATTGCCATATGCGGTGGTTATGAGATGATGTTTGAGCGTCTGCTTGATAATGAAGATGTCGAGTCGCAAGTGCGTGAGACACAAGGGCTTGGTCGCTTTAAGGGCGATGTTGTTTTTCAAAAAGAGAAGATTGTACAAAAAGGGTGCTACAAACTCTTTGGCATTATGTGCAAAGGATATGAGATACACAACGGCACAACAAAAAAACGCTCCAAAAGCAAAAAGAATCTCTACGGTACTTTTGTGCACGGCATCTTTGAAAATGACGCACTGCGTGAGCACTTCTTTAAAAAAATCAACTCTGACTACCAAGGTTATAACTTCGCAGAGTATAAAAAGAGTGCCATTGCCGACTTCGCTTCACACATTGAGCGCCATCTCGATATGGAAAAAATCTACAAGGAGATAGAGTGTTAAGTAATTTGCTCATAACTGTTTTAGCATATGTTATTGATAGAGTTTTTGGAGAGTTCCCCCTCGTAAAACATCCTATTATCTACATTGGAGATATGATTGGTTTTTTTGAAAAAAAGTTTTATAAAGATTCCATAGCAAGAGGCTGCCTGCTTGTTATTTTTATACTGAGTATTACAGGAAGTATGGCCACAGTTATCTATCTCTATCTTGCATATCTGCCACTGTGGATAAATATCATCGCAACTGCTGTGATCGCTTCTATGTTTATAGCACACAATATGCTGCGTGAGAGTGTGGCGGCAGTAATCACAGCAGAAGACAAAAAGGCTGCCATTGCACAGCTTGTCTCACGCGATACTAAAAACCTCAGTGAAAGTGAAATATATAAAGCTGCCATAGAGACCTATGCAGAAAACCTCAGTGACGGTGTGGTCGCTCCGCTTTTTTATCTGCTGCTCTTTAATCTTCCTGGAATTGTCATCTACAAAGCGGTCAATACAATGGATTCGATGGTAGGGTATAGAAATGAGCGTTATGAGAAGTTTGGAAAGTGTGCTGCAAGACTTGATGATATTCTCAACTATATCCCCTCACGTATTACTGCTGTTCTTATTATGCTTGCAGGCAGACAAAAGAACATCTTTGCATTTTATAAAGATGGCAAAAAACATGAAAGCCCAAATGCGGGTCATCCCATAACGGCAATGGCGATAGTTTTAAAGATTCAACTTGGAGGCGATAC
>JAMORG010000111.1 GCA_027063745.1 Sulfurimonas sp. | reverse complement strand
TGTTTGAATTTTTAGATAGTGATTGGTTTAATATAGGGCTGGAAGTTGTTTTTTTGGTCTTGATTTCATGGGATGTAAAGCGTTATTTTGAAACACGAAAGCGTGAGTACATTGTAAACATTGTACTTACAATCGGTTTTGCTATCTGGGCGCTTTACCCTTACTATAACTCCTATGTCGGTTGGAAAGAGGAGCAAAAAAAAGAGATGCTCTCACACTGTACGGGTGATGAGAATTCCACAAAACTTTGTCAGTGTCTTGATGATGCAACTTTTAAGGAGTACACCTATGAAGAGTACAAAGCACTTGACAAAGAAGGCGAAGAGTACAAGGAGTTTGTAAAAGATGCAAAAGAGGAGTGTCTTGATGACTCATGGTTTTGATATGAGCTCCCCACTTGTATGTGAAGGGATAGTCGGTGATGGTTGTGGCGGTGGACGTATCTTTTTTGTAGAGGATACAAAGCTTTTTGCATTTGATCCGCTCACGCAGCAAAAGATGCTTCTTTTAGATGGGCTTGAGGGTGTTGAGCGTATCTCTAAAAAAGCCTGCATTATTACTCTTGTAGCAGAAGATGGAGAGATAGCCTTTGATTTGTCGGCTTTAAAAAAAGTTTAGCTATAATCATATCACTAAAATATTTTAATATAAAAGAGAAGAGATTATGAAAAACAATGTCGAACCTATGACACTGCACGGATATGAAAAACTACAAGCAGAAGTAAAAGAGCTCAAAGAGGTAAAACGCCCGGCTGTTGTCAAGGCTATTGAAGAGGCACTAGAACATGGTGACCTCAAAGAGAATGCTGAGTACCATGCTGCAAAAGAGCAGCAAAAAAATATTGACAATCGTCTTGCTGAACTTCAAGAGGTTCTTGGCAATGCTCAAATCGTTGACCCGAGCGAACTTGCACATGAAAAAGTCAGTTTTGGCTCAACGGTTGTCTTGACAGATATTGATACTGATGAAGAGGTGACCTATACCATCGTAGGTGGTGCAGAGAGTAATCCGGATATCGGTCTTATCTCATTTAACTCGCCTTTGGCAAAACAGCTTCTAGGACGTGAAGAGGGTGATGAGGTGAAAGTTCGTCTTCCTGGTGGTGAAAAAGAGTTTGAGATAGATGAAGTTAAATATGTTGAGATAAAGTTTTAAAGATGAGCAAGAAGATAGATGTTGGTGTAGTCGGAGCAACAGGCTATACAGGGCTTGAACTTGTCAAGATGCTTCTGAAGCATCCATCTTTTGAACTGACATACATAGCAAACTCAGAGGGTGGAACAAGCATAAATGAGTTGCACCCTTCTCTAAACGGTGTTTGCGAAGATATTGTCCATAAAGCCGATATTGATGCGATGGCGAAAAAGTGTGAACTTGTTTTTTTGGCACTGCCACACAAAACTGCCATGGCATATGTGAAGCCTTTAATAGCAAAGGGTGTTAAAGTAGTTGATCTCTCAGCTGACTATAGACTGCCACAAGATGTCTATGAGGAGTTTTACTGTCCACACACAGACAGTGAAAATCTCTCTCATGTCGTCTATGGACTTCCTGAGATGTTTAAAGAGCAGCTAAAGAGTGCAAAGCTTGTAGCAAATCCCGGCTGCTTTCCAACATCTGCTATCTTGGGACTTTTACCTTTTATGGACAAAAGAGTTCCAAATACACCAATAATTGTCGATGCAAAGACCGGCGTGAGCGGTGCAGGGAAAAAACTGAGCGATACGACACATTTTGTCAATGTAAATGACAACCTTTTTGCCTATAACCCTCTTATGCACAGACATGCACCAGAGATTGCCAACAAGCTTGGTGTTGATTTTGAAGAGGTGCATTTTGTTCCGCATTTGGTACCTGTAACACGTGGGATGATAAGCTCTATCTATATTCAGATTCAAGAGGGTATTGATGCCGAGGCACTGCTGCGTGAGCGTTATGAAGATGAGCCTTTTGTTCGCATCAGTCAAAAGCCGGTGACGATGAAAGATGTGGCAGGGACGAATTTCTGTGACATCTATGTAAAACAAAAAGGAAATGTTCTCTTTATCGCTTCGGCTATTGACAACTTGATGCGTGGAGCATCTTCACAGGCAGTAGTTAATGCAAATCTTATGTGTGGACTTGATGAAACCACAGGTATACCAGATATCGCATATGTCCCGTAAACTAGAGTTGCGTGAGGGTGCCATACTTATAAGTGATGCGCACTACTCACCACAAAAGCCTCAACTCTTCTCTCTTTTAGAAGATATCTACACACAAAAGATACAAACACCACAGCTGATTTTCATGGGAGATATTTTTGATGCTCTTTTTGGTTCTATCGACTACACCTATGAAAAAAACCAAAAGATGATAGACATTATAGAGAAGATAGCACAAAAGATAGAAGTGATCTACCTTGAAGGCAACCATGATTTCAATCTCAAGAGAGTCTTTAAAGTACCTTTTGTTATCCCCATAGCAAAACAGCCTTTTATGATGCACTTTAAAGACAAAAGAGTCTGTTTGGCTCATGGTGATTTTGATGGTAAAGCAGGGTATAAAATCTATACCGCACTTATTAGAAACCCTTTTGTTCTTTTTATTTTAAAGTACATCGATATTATCACGGCTCACGCAATACTGAGAAATGTGCAAAGTCATCTTGATAAAAAAGATGACTGTAAAGAGCTTGGTTGGTTTGAAGATTTTATAAAGAACCGCTTTAAAAAAAGATTTGAATGTGACTATTTTATAGAGGGGCATTTTCATCAAAATAAAACCTTGATATTAGATGACTTTATATATATCAACTTAGGTGCTTTTGCTTGCAATCAAAGATATTTTATTGTAAAATCGACACAAGATAACAAATTAACTGTAGAAGAAAAACTCTACAAGGAGATGTAAAGTATGGATGATAACTCCTTAAAAGTCGGCTCAAATGAGATGGAGCTGGTGGACTTTCGTATCTTTAAAGAAGAAGATGATGGAAGTGTATATGAAGGTATATACGGTATCAATGTCTCTAAGGTAAGAGAGATTATTCGCGTACCAAACTTAACAGAACTGCCAGGGACTCCGGAATTTATAGAAGGTATTTTCGATCTGCGTGAGGTGGTGATACCCGTTGTAAATCTTGCAAAATGGATGGGTGTAAAAGAACCTGAAAAAGCACGTGAGAATGCCCGCGTTATTATTACTGAATTCAATAATGTACTTATTGGGTTTATCGTTCATGAAGCAAAAAGGATTCGTAGAATCTCTTGGAGTGAAATAGAACCGGCAAACTTTATGAACTCTTCAGATGGCTTGGACACAAACAAGATCACGGGAGTTACAAAGATAGAAGGTGATAATGTTTTACTCATTTTAGACCTTGAGAGTGTTGTACAGGACTTGGGACTTTATGAGCCTGAGACAGATGCGGCTCCACAGGAGATAGAGACATTTAACGGTCTTGCCCTGGTGCTTGATGACAGTGCAACGGCTAGAAAAATCGTAAAAGATGCACTGCAGAAAATGGGCTTTAATGTAGTAGAGGCCAAAGATGGTGAAGAGGGACTGCGAAAGCTTGATGATCTTTATAACACATATGGTGAGGAGTTATCTCAACAGCTGAAAATCATTATATCAGATGTTGAGATGCCAAAAATGGATGGTTTCCATTTTGCAGCCAATGTAAAAGAGGATGGAAGATTTAACAATATTCCAATAGTCTTTAACTCTTCAATAAGTGATCACTTCAGTGAAGACAGAGGTTTGGAAGCTGGTGGAGAGGCTTACCTGGTTAAGTTTCAGGCAAGTTCGTTTTATGATGAAGTCGCACGTGTTGTGCGTAGACATATGAAGTAGGAGTGTAAAATATGGATGAATTTCAAGAGATACTGCAGGATTTTTTAGTTGAAGCATTTGAACTTGTAGAGAAGTTAGATGAAGACCTTGTAGAGCTGGAGTCAAATCCGGAAGACTTAGAACTGTTAAACGGAATTTTCCGTGTTGCTCACACTGTAAAGGGTGCATCGTCATTTTTGAACTTTGATGTATTGACACACCTCACGCACCATATGGAAGATGTCCTAAATCGTGCTCGTCACGGTGAGCTGACAATCACACCAGATGTTATGGATGTCATTTTAGAGTCTGTTGATCTAATGAAAGCACTTTTAGAAAAAATTCGTGATACAAGCAGTGATGATGGTATTGATGTTTCTGCCTGTGTTGCAAGACTTGACAAGATAACAGGTGGCAGTGGTGAAGTAGAGACTCCAGCGGCTGCTGCACCTGCTCAAGAGGAAGAGGTTGTAGAAGAAGAACCACAGCAAGAAGAGACTGCTGATGACGAAGATGAGATTGACTATGAAAATATGTCTCCAGAAGAGGTTGAAGCTGAGATAGAGAGACTCTTACAGCAGCGTCAAGAAGAAGACAGAAAAAGACGCGAAGCAAAAATAGCGGCTGGTGAGAAAGTTCCTCAGATGCCAAAAGAGGGTGATGACTCTAAAGAAGAAGAACCAAAAGAAGAAGAGAAAAAAGAAGAACCTAAAAAAGCAGCTCCTGCTCCTACTCCAAAACCTGCAGCATCTTCAGCAGGCTCATCTACTAAAAAAGATGATGCAAAAGCAGCAGCACCTGCGAGAAAAGCGCCTGCACAGGTTGAACAGACAATTCGTGTTGATGTAAAAAGACTTGATCACTTGATGAATCTCATCGGTGAGCTTGTACTTGCAAAAAATAGACTTATCAAAATAAATGATGATGTTGAAGAGCGTTATGAGGGTGAAGAGTTCTTAGAAGAACTCAATCAAGTTGTATCGATTGTATCACTTGTTACAACTGACCTCCAAATCGCTGTTATGAAGACAAGAATGCTTCCTATTGGAAAAGTATTCAACAAGTTCCCTCGTATGATACGTGACCTCTCACGTGAGCTGAATAAAAAGATAGAGCTTGTAATATCGGGTGAAGAGACAGAGCTTGATAAGTCTATCGTTGAAGAGATCGGGGATCCTTTGGTTCACATTATCCGTAACTCATGTGATCATGGAATCGAGCCACCTGAAGAGCGTATAGCAAAAGGAAAACCAGAGGTCGGTACTATCTCTCTAAAAGCATACAATGAAGGGAATCAAATCGTTATTCAGATTGATGATGACGGTAAAGGACTTGACCCTGAGATGCTCAAGCGTAAGTCTTTGGAAAAAGGCATCATTACAGAAAAAGAAGCAGATTCGATGAGTGATAAAGAGGCATATGCACTTATCTTTAAACCTGGTTTTTCAACAGCTGCACAGGTGACAAACGTTTCTGGTCGTGGTGTTGGAATGGATGTTGTAAAGACTAACATTGAAAAACTCAACGGTATTATTGACATTGATTCAGAGGTAGGTAAAGGTACTTCTATCAAGCTTAAGATCCCACTTACACTTGCGATTATTCAAGCGCTTTTGGTTGGAGTACAAGAAGAGCATTATGCGATTCCTCTTGCTTCAGTACTTGAGACTGTAAGAATATCAAAAGATGAGATCTATACGGTTGAAGGTAAAAATGTAATGCGTCTGCGTGATGATGTACTCTCACTTGTTCATATTGGGGATATTTTTGAAGTAGAACGTATTTTAGACGCAAGTGAACATGCTTATGTTGTTGTACTTGGTTTGGGTACAAGTAAGCTAGGGCTTATTGTTGATACTTTGGTAGGTCAAGAAGAGATCGTAATCAAATCTCTTGGAGATTACTTAAAAGGTATTGAGGGAATTGCCGGAGCAACAATCAGAGGTGATGGTGGTGTGACACTTATCGTTGATGTTGTTGCGTTGATGGATATCGCTAAAAATGTAAAAGCCTCTTCAATATCTGAAGAGCAAAATGGTGCAGCAAACAAAGAAAAAACAAAGCCGAGTGATTATGTGATTATGATAGTTGATGACTCAAAAACAGACAGAACTATTATGAGAAAAGCATTAGAGCCTATGGGTGTAACACTTGTTGAAGCAGGTGATGGTCAAGAAGCGCTCAATATCTTAAAATCGGGCGACTATAACTTTGATGCGATGCTTATTGACATCGAGATGCCGAGAATGGATGGATATACGCTTGCTAGTGAGATAAAAAAATACAACAGATATAAAAACCTGCCACTAATCGCTGTTACTTCTAGAACAAGTAAGTCTGACCGTATGCGCGGTGTTGAGTCTGGAATGGTAGAGTACATTACAAAACCATACTCTGCTGACTATTTGGCAAGTGTAGTTCAGAGAAATGTTAACTTTAAATCGGAGTTCTTATAATGAGTGATAAACTAAAAGATATAATCAGTAAACAGTCAGAGCAGCAAGATAGTGTTGTAGAGCATCTTGATGATGTTGTACAGCTTGTAGGGTTTATCATCGGTGATGAAGAGTATGCGGTGCCGATTTTATCTATTCAAGAGATTATAAAACCATTTACATGGACACGTGTACCACAGGTACCTCCGTATGTTTTGGGTGTTTTTAATTTACGTGGAGCTGTTATTCCTCTTATAGATTTACGTTTGAAGTTTGGTCTTCCTCCTAAAAAACAGAGTGAAGATACTCGCTTTATCGTTATGCGTCACGGTAATGATGTTGCGGGATTTGTCATTGACAGACTGACTATGGCTATACGCATCAAAAAAGAGAATATCGGTCCGGCACCTGATACTGTAATTGGCGATGATACTATCATTGAAGGCGTTGGAAAACAGGCAGATAAAATCATTACTATTTTAAAAGTAGATAAACTTCTCAAAAGAGACTTTTAATTTTTTATGCAAAAACAGCTTGAAGTAGATTTTTGTGATGCTAAACTTACATTAACACTCAGTGGTGAGTTAGATGTATATCACGTAGCATCACTTCAGGCTGCAGTTGATAAAATCAGCTTTAGTGATGTGACAAGTGTTACTATTGACTTACAAAACCTCTCATATCTTGATACAACTGGTGCTCTGTATCTCAGCAGAGTTGAGCGTAAGCTGCAAAAGCGAACTATCACAGTAAACTTTCTTTTTAAAAATGACGACCAATTGGCAACACTTGAGATGGTTAAAAAAAATATCGGTGAAGCTGATGCTCTTTTTCAAGAAAAAAAGAAGCCTGCTTTTATAGAGAGTATTGGGAAAATATTTTATGATTATTATCTAGGTTTTATCTCTTTTATAAGTTTTTTTGGACGCCTTTTTATCTCTAATATGCGTTATATTACTTCTTTGAAATATATTCGTTTTAAAGAGATAGCATTTGAGATATATGAGAGTGCTATTAAAGCACTTGGTATTATTGCCCTGACAAGTTTTCTTATCGGCTTGGTTGTTGCCTATCAATCCGCTTATCAGCTTAAAATTTATGGTGCTAATATATTTATTGTTGATATGTTGGGTATCTCTATCTTTAGAGAACTTGCCCCGCTTATTACTGCCATTGTAATAGCCGGTCGGAGTGGTTCTGCCTATGCGGCACAAATCGGTGCGATGAAGATAACACAGGAGCTTGATGCTATGCGTACGATGGGCTTTGAGCCTTTTCGATTTTTGGTTCTTCCTCGCATCATTGCACTGATGATTACAATGCCTATACTCATTTTCTTAGCAGATATGATGGCTATTTTTGGTGGTATGCTTATTGCCAATGTTGATTTGCATATTACCCCTTCACTTTTTCTTGACAGACTCAATGAAGTAGTCGCAACAAAACATTTTGTTGTAGGGATAATCAAAGGGCCTTTCTTCGCTTTTTTGATTGCTTCTATCGGGATATATCGAGGTTTGATGGTTAAAGATGATACGCAAAGCATCGGTTTTAACACAACTAAAAGTGTCGTTGAGTCCATCTTTGCCGTGATAGTCTGTGATGCAATCTTCTCTATAGCCTTTACAAATTTAGGAATATAAAATGGATGTGATAAAAGTACGTGATGTTCGCACTGTTTTTGG
>JAMORG010000110.1 GCA_027063745.1 Sulfurimonas sp. | reverse complement strand
ACCCATGATCTTGTTTCCATTTATGATACTTTGGATAAAATTGCTATAATTGAGAACAAAAAGATTGCTTTTGAGGGTACTTTGGATGAGGTCACCAAAGTAGATAGTCCATTTATCAAGACATTTTTTAATAAAAAAGAGAGATTATGAACAATAAAGTAAATTATACATTTGTAGGTATTTCTGTACTTATTGGCTTTAGTTTGCTTTTTGCATTTACCTACTGGATGCTTAAGCCTTCAAATGATGAAGAGATGCAAAAGTATCTTATCTATTTTGATGAGTCTGTTTTTGGACTCAATCTTGATGCTCCTGTAAAATTTCGGGGTATAAGCGTTGGAAAAGTTGTTGATCTGCGAATAAACAAAAAAAACACTCAACAGGTTCAAGTAACGGTAGAGATACGTAAGTCAACTCCGATCAATGAATCAACCGTTGCCAAATTAACAGCACAGGGAATTACAGGACTTACATACATCAACCTCACGCAACATAAACATAATGCACCTCCACTAAAAAAGAGAGAAGATGACAAGTATCCTGTTATAAAGTCTGTTCCATCTTTTTTTGAAAACTTTGAAAATAGCCTGGGTGAGATGACAGCAGAGCTTTCAAAAACTTTGCAAAAAACACAAAAGCTTTTTGATGAAAAAAATCAAGAAGAGTTAAGTAGACTCTTGAGTAAAAGTGCTGATGTTATGGAAAGAATAGATACCATGTTAGATGATAATACCATTAAACATATACACTCAAGTGCAAAAAATATTGATGATATTACTTATAAAATTGATAAACTTGTTCCAAATATTGATGCTTTTGTAGATAAAACAGTAGAGTGGGAGAGAGGGATAAATAACTCTTTTGACTCTATAAAAGAGACCTATTTACAGATGGATGACAAGATGCAAAATATGGCAAACTCTTTTGAAGATGCAAAAAACAGTTTTGAAACACTTGCGCGTGAACTTGAAAAGACTATGAAAGAGAGTCAGTACTTGATGATAGATTTTCAAGAATCAGTAGACTCTTTAGAGAAGAGTCCCTCAGATATTATCTATAAAAAAAGAGCCATACATAAAGCACCGGGAGAGTAAAAATGAAGCAGCTATTATATATTTTTGTAAGTGTGGTGTTGTTTACAGCATGTAGCACAACATATCCACCATACTCTTCGTATGATATTGAGCTCAAAAGCAGTGCTGTTGTAAAAAAAGCAAAAGCCTGCTCTAAAGAGACTTTGCGGGTAGATAATGTAAGTACATCACAGCCTTTAATGAGCACAAAGATGTACTATGTAAGTGGTGTAGAGTCATACAGTTACACTGTGTCTGAGTGGAGTGAGCGACCAAGCGAGTTTATAACAGAAGCTTTTGTAACAGCTTTACAAAAAAGTAATGTCTTTTGTAATGTTATAAGTGCGGACTCAAAGGCAAAAAGCCACTATCTTTTAGAGAGTAGAGTAGATACTTTTATGCAGTACTATAATGAAGCGCAGACAAAGTCATATGCAAAGATATCTGTGAGTTTTTTTCTTATAGATACAAAAACGCAAGAGATTATTGCTCATATGCATTTTGAAAAAGAAGAGCCTTGTGAGAGTTTGGATGCAAAAGGTGGTGTCAAAGCTCTGAAAAAACTACTTCAAGAGGCAAGTAATGCTTTAGCACTATGGATAGCAGGTGAGGAGTGCAAGTAATGATAAAAGAAGATGAATATCATAAACGCAGAAGAAAATTTATTCAAAAGATGAAAAAAAACTCTTTGGCACTATTTTTTAGTGCCGAGCCAAAGACACGCTCAAATGATACCGAGTACCCATACAGACAAGATAGCAATTTTTATTATTTGTCTGGTTTTAATGAGGATAAAAGTGCTTTGCTTTTTATCAAAAGAGAGCAAAAAACAGAGGTGTTTCTTTTTGTCTATAAAAAAGACAAAACAGAAGAGCTCTGGAATGGAAAACGTCTGGGTGTAGAGGCAGCCAAAAAACGTTTTAAGGTAGATGATGTCTTTGAGTATAAAGAGCTCACGCAAAAACTAAAAGAGTATATTCCTTCACTTAAGCATCTCTACTATGACTTCTTACTTGACTATTCAAAAGTAAAACTCCTAAAGTCTCATGCAAAAGATATTTACAGTTTTAGAAATGCTGCAAAGATTGTAGAGGCAATGCGTTTAATAAAATCACCTGCTGAAATCGCAGAGATAAAAAAAGCAATAAGTATCACAAAAGAGGCACATCACAGAGCCATACAAACGGCAAAAGAGTGCTCTTATGAGTATGAGCTTCAAGCTGAGATAGAGTATGTGTTTCGTAAAAACGGTGCGCAGAGTGATGCCTATACTTCCATCGTAGCTGCTGGAAACAACGCCAACACACTACACTATATCAAAAACGATGCAAAGATAAAAAAAGATGACCTTATTCTTATTGATGCAGGGTGTGAGTACAACTCTTATGCCAGTGATATAACACGAACCATTCCTGCTAATGGAGTGTTTACAAAAGAGCAGAGAGAGCTCTATACTTTGGTATTGTCTGTTGAAAAAGAGATCATCTCCATGGTGCGTGAGGGAGTCCTGCGCTCAAAGCTGCAAAAAAAGGCTCAAAAACTTTTGGCAAAAGGGCTTATAGAGCTTGGCATACTCAAAGGAAGTGTTAAAAAAGTCATCAAAAAGCAACAACTTCAAAAACTCTATCCACATGGCATAGGTCATTGGCTGGGAATAGATGTACATGATCAATGTCCATATAAAGATACAAAAGGCAAAGAGATTGCTTTGTGTGCCGGAATGATTTTAACAATAGAGCCGGGTATTTATATAGATAAAGAGAATAAAGAAGTCCCTAAAAAGTACAGAGGTATCGGGATTCGTATAGAAGATGATATTTTAGTTACAAAAGAGGGGTGCAAAAATCTCTCACAAGAGATTGTAAAAGAGATAGATGAGATAGAGGCTTTAGCCTCATCTCATAAATGATTATTTTTTCTTAGCTTCTTGGGAGAATACTTTATCTTTGAAGTCTTTGAGTTTTGCTTTTAATTCATCGAAGAGTTTTTCAGCTTTGTTTTTACCTTTGATCTCTTTACGTACTTTTTTGATAGCAGTATGAAGTGCTTTGTATGTTGTGTCTGAGTGACTTACATATCCAAGAGCTTCTGCAACATCGAGTTCATCTTCAGCTGCTGCTAAGTATTTGAGCGCTTCTTCTTTTTTACCATTTTTAGAAAGCTGTGCAGATACATTGATAAGGTCTGTCGCTTTTAGCAGTGGCAATGGAATAACTGTTGTTGTCTGATCAAATGTTGAAAGAGCTACCTCTAAGACACTTTTTGCTTTTTCGATTTGGTTGTCATGGATGTATTTTGCTGCAAGTTTAAGGGCATCCGGGTAAGTCACCAGTGGCAGGCTTACAACTGTCACATCTATCTCACTTTGGAGTGTATTTAAAAGTGTACGTGCAACTTGTACTTTGTTGTCATCAAGTAGATCTTTTACAGCATCTACAGTTCTAACAACATCTTTTTTTGTTCCGACAAACTCTACCATTGTTACTCTGCTGTCAATTGGGAGTAGTTTTGGAGCATCTTTTGCACTTAAAATCACTTCTAGTTTACCAAGTGCTTTTTCAATGTTGGCTTGTGCACTCTCTTTGTCGTTATGTGCAAGTGCGATAAGTGCATTGTTGGTGAACTGTAAAGAGTTGATAGCCTCTTCAATAAGTTTCTTTTGTCCAGCCAATGCATCTTGTTGCCCTTTAGCTACAGCACTTTTGTTTACCTCTTTGACACTTTTGATGTCACTGTTTGCATAGAGTGATGCACCTAAAAGCAGTGATGCTACGAGTGTTGATATTGCGAATTTTTTCATGATATATCTCCTTAGATTTATTTTTCTTTTATATCTAAGGAGTATTATAGAGGAGTAAAGTAAGTGGCTATGCAACTTTAGTTGCATTGTGTGAAATTTTACTCGTAAGAGTAGCTCCATCCTGTTAGGCTGTCTTTTTTTGCTTCATCGAAGTTGTCTGAGTCTGCTAGAAAGTCCATGACATGCATAGGGACATTTGGTATGCTTCTTTGATCTTCTGGTTTTACCAGAAGCATCGGCATTGGTGTATCCTGGGCATTACTGATAGCAAAGCCTACGGGCATAAGTTGGCTCATAAGTTCAGCAGGCTCTTTGATGCCATGTTCTTCTCGAAACTTCTCCAAGATGGCGTCTTGAATATCTTTTGGTATCTGCTCGGCGGTATTTAGAAATATTGTAAAGTGAATAGGGGTATCTTTAAAGTGTTCGGGTGCAGGGGCAGCCATGATGATATACTCTACATTTTTTAGGTGTTCTTGTATCTCCTCTTGAGAGAGATATTTTTCTGTTTTTATTGATTTTGCTTGCATTTTTTGATTCCTCTTTTAGCAAATTGTCATATTTTTGCTTTTCTTTGGAATTTTAACATAAAATGTCTCTAAAATTGGTACAAGATATGCTTTTATACAACATACCAAGAGGGAGTCTTATGCAGTTTATTGAAGCGTTAAAATTGCGCAGTAAGCTTTTATTTTTATTTATTCTTATTACGCTTGGTCTTATATCTGTAGGGATAATGGGAACAAGCTATATCAATGCAATGAAGAAAAATATAGACTCTCTTTATTTTGGCTCTTTGGTTCCTGTTACAGAGCTCGATGATATCTTGCAGACATACCATAATGAATTAGCAGCCACAATTTATAAAGCTTCACGCCAGGAGATAAGTCCTCAAGAGAGCATTGCCCGTTTGCAAAGGGGGCTTAAGGTTATTGAGAAGCGTTGGAAAAGTTATGCTTCACACTATAAGAGTGCTGATGAGATTGACTATGTTCACTACACTGGCTTTGAGATTCAAAAAACAAACAGATATTTTCAAAGAGTTCTCAAAGCTATACAAAATGGAAAAGATCTACAAAATATTTCTATAGCAACACTAGAGAAAAGAGTAGAGTTTGTGCATCAGGTACTTCAAAAGCTTATTCGTTATGAAGTAAATATTGCCAATTATGAGCGTAAGAAGTTCTTACAAAATTATAACTCAATGCTCTTTGAGATAGGAGTGATATTATCAATTATTATCATTGGAATTTTAGCGATACTCTATTATGTCTTTAAGAGTATTCAAGCAGATCAGACGAAGCTTGAACTCGCAACGAAAAAACTTAAAATCGCAAATAAAAAGCTCGAGAATGCTTCTTATACAGACTCTCTGACAGGCCTGCATAACAGACGTTACTTTAACTTTATCTATGAGCGTGAGCTCAAACGTGCAAAACGTAACCACACATACATCACTTTTATGATGATAGATATCGACTTCTTTAAACAGTATAACGATACCTATGGTCACGTAGAGGGAGATTTTGCACTCAAATCAGTGGCAAAAGTACTTAAAGATACTCTCAAACGTCCAAGTGACTATGTCTTTAGACTTGGTGGTGAAGAGTTTGGAGTACTGCTTAGTGATACTGATGAGACACACAGTGCCCGTCTTGCTCGTGAGATATGTGATGCAGTCAGAGCGCGTGAGCTCAAACATGAAAAATCATCGGTTTGTGAGTTTGTGACTATCTCTATCGGGGTTGTCTGTTGTGTCGCAGATGAGGCCTTAAATGATGAGATACTTATATCTCGTGCAGATGAGATGCTCTATGCTGCCAAAGAGAGCGGCCGTGACAGATATATTATCACTACCAATGTCTGTGAAGCAACAACAAAGAGTGTGGAGGAGATATTTATAGCCTAATGTTTGGCTTTAAAACCAAAACCTTTCTCTATTAAAAGAGGACGAAGCTTCTCTTTGACATCACCCTGAAATTCCATAAAGCTGTTTTTGTAACTGCCACCGCAACCAAGTCTCTTCTTGAGCTCTTTAAGAAGTTTTGCAGCATCTTCTTTGCTAAGTGAAAACTCACCCACAAGTGTGACCACCTTGCCACGACGTTTCTCTTTTGAGAAGTGAAGTTGATGTTTTTGGGGTCTTTTTATTTCAGAGTTTTTTGTACTCTTGACCGGAGTAGTTACTTCACTCCAGTCATCATCAAAGTCAGCGCCTATAAAAAGGTCAAGCTTCTTTCCTCTGGACATTAGATGACTTTTTGTGCAAGTATGCTCATGTTCTTTGGAGCAGTAGCAGGAGTGTTTAGTGCATTTGTAACATCATTAAGAGAGTGCTTGTTTTTGTTATATAAAACAACAAAAAGTTCATCACCGCTTTGTAAAAAAGTACTCTCTCCATAAGGAGTGTAGCGTGTTGCGCCTATGCTTATAAGTGCTTTTTGTGGGTAATTGCATGCTTTAATGTATGATTTTATATCTTCAAGCGGACCAAAATCTTTTTGAGTGTTTATCTGGTTTATGATCCAGTCAGTCAGTTTCTCATAGAAGTAACTGTAACCATTTAGCTCTACATCTTCACCATAGGCATGAAGCTTGCCATCACGACGAAGAAAACTACAGATTGCATACGCATCCATAATGCCGCCTTGAGTGAACTTGTCAATATCAAGAAGTTGCTGCGCAATACCTTTGGAGTTTTGGCCCCAGTTCTTTTTGTCACTTATCTTCTCTCTGCCTGCTTCACGGATAGAGCAGTCATTGTAGGCTCCAAAATGAGTGGGTGTTATCTTTGCAATAAGGCCATCTTTATACTCTATGTCACATACAAGTCCGACTTCGGGTTCTGCTTGAACATTTACCTGCTCACGCGGGAGTTGAATCTTTTGACTTGAGAGAGGGTAGGTAGATAAGATAGGACGAGGGCGTTTTGAAGCACTCTCAGTCTTACAAGGGAGGTAGAAAGGAAACATCCCCTTAGGGGCTGCTTCATCTTCTGTTATGATATCTTTAAAGTCTTCTGCTTCACCTGCTTGATCAAGATGCAGTGCAAAATTTCCGGCAATACCAAGACCTAAAAAGTTGCTAAAATCTTTCACTAGATTTTTCCTGCCTCTTTCGCCTCAGCAAACTCTTCATAGCTTCCTTGGAAGTCTATATAACTTCCATCTTCATGGAGTTCAATTACACGTGTTGCAAATGCATCAAGTAATTCACGGTCATGTGATACACAGATAACATTGCCATCAAAGTTGTGAAGTGCTTCACCAAGAGCAACGATCGCCTCGAGGTCAAGGTGGTTGGAAGGCTCATCTAAAACCAAGAAGTTTCCGCCCTCTAGCATCATCTTTGAAAGCATCATACGGTGTTTTTCACCACCAGAGATACTCACTACCGATTTTTCTTGCTGTTCACCATTAAAGAGCATACGTCCAAGACAGTTTCTTATCTCTGCTATGTCACGTTTTGGATCAAATGCGCGTAACCAGTCATAGAGTGTACCTTCACCCTCAATGATGTCAGCGGTATCTTGTGGGAAGTAAGAGTTCTCAATAGTCGCACCCCATTTTACTTCACCGCCACAACTTGGCTTCATCTCTTCCATAAGAATTTTTATAAGTGTGGTTTTACCGACACCATTACCACCGATAAGTGCTATCTTCTCACCCGGATTTACTTTAAAGCTGATGTCTTTAAGAACCTGATTGTCTCCATATGCATGACATACATTGATAACCTCAAGGGCTTCATCTCCCATTGTACGTTTTGGTTTGAAAACGATTGATGGGTCACGGCGTGAAGATGGTTTGATATCTTCGATATTGAGTTTTTCAAGTTGTTTTTGACGTGATGTAGCCTGTTTTGCTTTGGAAGCATTTGCACTAAATCGGCGAACGAAAGCTTCGAGTTGCTCTTTTTCTTTGAGCTTTTTGGCATTATCAAGCTCCATCTGTTTCGCCATTACATTTGCAGCAATGTACCAGTCATCATAGTTACCTGTAAACTCACGGATCTTTTGATAGTCAACATCTAAGATATTTGTAACGACAGCATTTAAAAAGTGTCTATCGTGTGAGATGACTACCATAGTACCGTCATGGCGTTGTAGTTCATGCTCTAACCAGCTAATCGTCTCAATGTCGAGGTTATTGGTAGGCTCATCGAGAAAAAGGACATCTGGTTTAGGGTAAAGTACCTGTGCCAAAAGAACCTTGAACTTGTCAGCACTGTCAAGTGTACTCATAAGTTCATTGTGTTTATCAGCAGGAATACCTACGTTTTCCAAGATTTTAGCGATGTTTACATCGTACTCATATGTCGGGTCTTCTTCAACACAGATAGTCTCAAGTTCTGCAAGACGGTTGTTTACTGCATCATCTTCAAAATCACCGCTCATATAGAGCTCTTCTTTCTCTTTGATAGCATCATAAAGACGTCTGTTTCCATAAAGAACAGCATCCATGATAGTAAAGTCTTCAAAAGCGTACTGGTTTTGCCCAAGTACACCGACTTTATACTGTTTTGGGATGATGACTTCACCCTCATAATCTTTAATCTCACCAGAGAGAATTTTTAAAAAAGTTGTTTTTCCGGCACCGTTGGCACCGATAAGACCGTATCTTTTATGACGGTCAAGTTTTAAGTTAATATCTTGAAACAGAACTCTGTTTCCATATCGCATTGTAAGATTTTGTACTGTTACCATTTATGTTACCTGATAGTATATTTTGACGCGATTATATCCAAGAGTTGTTTA
This sequence comes from Sulfurimonas sp., assembly GCA_027063745.1. Taxonomy (GTDB): domain Bacteria; phylum Campylobacterota; class Campylobacteria; order Campylobacterales; family Sulfurimonadaceae; genus Sulfurimonas. Next base: position 2,255 of record JAMORG010000110.1, on the reverse strand, counting down.
AAAGATGATTACTCTTATTTATTGGACTTATCCAGACCATCTTCAAAAAGTTTTGAGACATCTGATGTTATTGAGTCAACATTATCATTGATTTTCTTTGCGCTGCATGCCGAAAAAAGCAGGCTTAGTATCACTATGATGAGCAATTTGATTTTCATATGTTTTCCTAGATAATTGTATTGTTTTGCGAAATTATAGCGCAGAGAGTTAAACCAAATTTGGTTATAATAAAATATGCAAATACGGGAAATGACACTCAAAGAGCTTTATACAGTTTATGATCTACTCAAGCAGTTACGTCAAGAACTCAGCTATGATGAGTTTGAAGATTTGATTTATGAGATGCGTCATATGGAGTACAAAATGATAGGTATCTTTGAAAAAGATATACTTGTCTGTTATGCAGGTGTTGCAGTACAGACGAATCTTTACCACAAAAGGCATCTTTATATTTTTGACCTGGTAACAGATGCCGTTTTACGCTCTCGTGGGTATGGAAAGATGATGCTTGAGTATTTGGCAGATTATGCGAAGATGGCTGCCTGTGAAAATCTGGTTCTCTCCTCTGGTTTACAAAGAGAAGACGCACACCGTTTTTATATGGCAGAGGGCTTTGAAAAAAAGAGCTATCTTTTTGTAAAGTCTATTTAGCACAACACTTTTTAAACTTCTTGCCACTACCACAGGGACAGGGCTCATTACGCTCTATCTTACTGCTAAAGAGTTCACCATCAGCATATTTCCAACTGCCATTCTCTTTTATAAAATGACTCTTTTCATGTAAAAGACCTATTTTTCCGTTTTCTCTATAGTAGGCTTTGAACTCGACAATATTATCATAAGCATTTAAAACTTCGAGTTTTAGCCATTCAAGCTCCGGCATCATTTGCAGTTCTTCAATACTTTGAGATGTAGAAGTTTTTGCAAGATAGTCCCAATCTTTTGCCACAAAAGCCTCGTATCTGCTTATCATTAACTCTTTTGGTGTCATACTGTTTCTCATTTATGTGTAGTTTTGATAGAATTATACAACAAGGATTTTTATTATGAAGATAAAGTCACTCTATATCGCAGCCCAAGAGAAAAATGCCGGTTCACTTTTTGTTTCTATGGGTATGATGGAATTGCTTAAGCGTAACTTGCATCGTGTTGCATTCTTTCGACCTGTTATCTCCTCACGCAAGCGTAGAGACGGAGATATCAGCTTTATACTTGAGCGTTACAAGCTTGATATGGAGTATGAGGAGTGCTTTGTTTATGACATCGCTGAGGTGGAGTCACTCATAGCTGAGGGCAGAGAGAGTGAGATGATTGAAAATCTTATCATTGCTTTTAAAAAGCTTGAAGAGGAGTATGACTTTGTACTGTGTGAAGGCATACGTAAATCTTTTTTAAGCAGCAGTATCTCATTTGACCTAAATATTACCATTGCAAAAAACTTTGCAGCTCCCTACATCAATGTTCTTAGTGCCAAGCAAAAAGAGCTGCGTGAGATAGTTGAAGAGATACGCATTGAAAATGAGTCTATTACAAAAGAGGGTTGCAATCACTTTGCTACCTTTGTAAACAGAGTTCCTTTGGCACAAAAAGAGCAACTCGCATCAATGCTTAGCTCACTGCCTTATACTGTTTACCTGCTTGAAGAGCTAGAAGAGCTAAATCGTGTAACCATTGAAGATATTATGGAGAGTCTTGATGCCAAAAGTATTATTTTGGGTAAGTATGATCCATTACGAACTATTAAGTCCGTAAAAGTAGCTGCACTCTCACTTGATAATTTTTTAGAGCATATTGAAGAGGATGATCTTGTCATTGTTCCTGCAGATAGATCTGAGATAATTTTGGGACTCTATGGTGCATTGCACTCTCAAAACTATCCTAATATATCTGCCATTGTATTTCCACTGCATATGCAGATACATCCTGCTATTGCAAAACTTATAGATGGGCTGGATGGTTTTAAAATTCCTATACTCTCAGTTGCAAGTGATACATTTCATACTGCTACGGAAATATTGAGTGTGCATGCTCGTCTGCGTGTAAATTCTGAGCGAAAGATAGCACTTGCATTGGGGCTTTTTTATGCAAATGTCAATATTGATGATATTGAGAAAAAAATAGAAAAAAGTTACTCTGAAGTGCTCACGCCTCAAATGTTTGAGTATAAACTACTCTCAATGGCACATAAAAAGAGAAAAACAATTGTGCTTCCAGAATCTTCAGATGAGCGGATCTTACGTGCTGCAGAGATTGTA
>JAMORG010000109.1 GCA_027063745.1 Sulfurimonas sp. | reverse complement strand
CTTGATGCAAACATTAAAGTTATCAATGAAAGTGATGCAGTTCCAAATTTACTTAAAAATGAAGACGTTGAAATAGAGCGTGTAACATATCATGGAGACTTGAAGAAAAAAGACAGTGAGCTTATAGATTTTGCCAAAAATCTCAGTAATCCCAATGGAGTAGAATAATGGCAGTTGTTTTTACTTCAACAATAAAAGTAGATGAGAGTGGAAAGAAGTGGTTTATTGAACTTCTTGATACAACAGATGAAGAGAATCAAGAGGCAATAATCTGTTCAGATATAGATGAATATGAAGCAAAAATAGAAGAAATGGGTGCAGAGTATGGTGGTCATATTGATGAGGTAAGATGGCTCAAAGATGATAATGTTCCACCATTTGTGCTTGATGAGATTCGTGTTTTAATGGCCGAGCGCCGTGAGAAGTTAGAAGAGGAGATAGGTGAGCCTATTACTCCTGTTACAGATAAAAATTTAAATGAAATAAGCTAAAAAGTCTCTAATTTGTCTCTGTGTAAAACTTACACAGAGCATTTATTTTAGGTTGTTTTTTATACTTCTTTATATTTCTTTATGATAAAGTTTTTTTATAAACATTTTATTATTAAGGATGGCAAATGCCCTTTATTCCATCAATTTTATCTCATAATACAGACGCAGATGATAAATTATCCACAAATCAACAAAAAAACAGTAATGAAAGTTCTCAAGTGACTATTGATGAAGAAGCACAACTGCATCGTACTTCTACAGGAAATGTTCTTTTAAAAACAGCAAACAGCCTGCTCTCCTCTACAGATGAAGGACTCAGTGCAATAGAAGAGCTAAAAGTAACCATGGAGAGTATAGCAGCTGCTGCAGAGGAGAGTGCTGGAGCTGCGGAAGAGAGTCTGGGTGCTGTTACGCAGATAAAACAAAATTCAAGTACTATCTTAAAAAAGAGCCAAGCATCTGTTCTGAGTATTAAATCATTAGAAGATTCTATAAAAAAAGCATCAAGTAAGATTACAGAATCTTCTGAAAATATGTTACGCATTGCAGCTTCTGCAGAAAATGTAGCAGAAGTGGGCACACGTCTAAGTAGTGCAGGTGAGGAGATCTCCCAAACGGTCAATCTTGTAACAAAACTGGCAAAAAGAACCTCACTGTTGGCTCTAAATGCTGCCATAGAAGCAACACGTGCTCAGGAGAAGGGAAAAAGTTTTTCGGTTATAGCAAAAGAGATAAGAGCACTCTCTTTAAAGTCCAATGAGTATGCACAAAAAATAAAGCGTGTTGTAACAGAGATACAGTCAAATGTTACTAATGTACAAAGTACTATAGTTGAAACAAAAGAACTGGTTACAACTGCATCAAATAATGCTTCAAAAAATGCAGAGTCTATGAAAGAGTTAATCTCACAATTAATTGCCATTGTTGATGAGGTTGGCAGATCGCTAGAAGCATTTCAAGAGCTAGATAATGAGATAGTAAAAATGCAACTCTCTTCTGAAACAATAGCAAGTGCAGCTGAAGAGAGTGCAGGAGCAGTAAGTGAAGTAACACAGACAATCTCTATGCAAGCTACAGCATTTGACCAGTCTAACAAAGCAGCAAAGATGCTTGATAGTCTGGCAAAAAAGTTTGAGCTTGACAATAATGATATGAGTGTTATTAATGACCTGGCAAGTGCAGCTGAAGAGCTTAGTTCTGCAGTGGAAGAGATTGAAAATTCTATGCAACAGAGCATGATAGCACTTTCTCAAATTCAAGAAGCAGCCGAGATATCAAAAGATGATGCACAAAAAAATAGTGACATATCATCAAAAGCACTCCGCATTACCAATCAGGTTGTAAAGACTATAGATACTCTAAAGGATCAAATAGTTGCTATAAAAGAGTCCTTTAGTAGCAGTGTAGAGTCTGTTGGACAAGCTGGAGTTGATTCAAAAGAGAACCTTTCAAATGCATCTGAAATTTTGCATGAAGCCAAAAATATCAAAAAGAGTATAAAATATTTGAAGAAGACTCTCCGTAAAATCGAACTTACAATTGTGCAAACAGCTGCACTCTCTATCAATGGTTCGGTAGAGGCTATTCGAGTTGGCGATCTTGGAGAGGGTTTTTCTGTGGTTAGCAATGATATTCGTAATCTAGCAGAGAATTCAGAACAGTCTTTGGATAAAATCAATGATATAGTCGATAATTTGGAAGATGAAACAGAAAATATTATAGATGCTATAGACAAGATGGAGATACTTGGTGTTAAAGAGGCCGAATCACTTATAGGCTTAGCTGCAGAGATGCAAAACAGTTCAAAAGAGATAGATACAAATATTGCGACTTTTGAAGAGATAGATGTGTCTATAAAAGAGATAGAACATGCACTCTCCGAGGCACAGATAGGAGCAGAACAGACTTTGGCAGCTGCAGATATCTCTCTTAACAATGCCAAAGAATCACATGAAGCAGCACAGCATATCACCAATACTGCACAAAAGATGGCAGAAGATGTCACCGAGCTTATTGAGGTAGCAGCGGCTATAAAGGATAGCTAATGAAAGCATCAGTTTTGGAATTCTGTCTTGGTGAAGAGATTTTTTGTTTTAATACTAAAGATATAGCTTATGTTTTTGAGCTAGAAGAGTATACTGATTTTCAAGGTATCAATCCAGCAGTGCTTGGTGTGGCTCGATATAATAATGATGTTATGCCTTTAGTGGATACACTCTATCTGTACTCGCAAAAACATTTACAAAGTAAAGGTGAGAAGAGTGTTGTTGTTATTAAAGATGAAGGCAAAAATATCTACGGAATGGTTGTTGATGAGATTTTAAAAATTGAAGAGTTGGATGTTGTTTATCCGACCGTTGACATGAACAGTGAGGATCTTGTTATCAACCACTATAAGGATAAAGAAAAAATTGTTAATGAGATATATCCGTTACTTTTATTAAAAAAGCAAAATATTATGGCAATGCAACAAGATGAGCTTGCCCAAACATTAGAAACAGAGGTAAAAAAGAGACAAGAAGAGTATCTTTTATTTACTATAGAAAATCACTATTATGCGGTTGCTTCGAGATATGTTAAAGAGGTTGTGGAGAGTAGGAGTGAGATATTTGAACTTATCAGTGAGGAAGGACGACTACAAGGTGCTATAGCTGTAAGAGATGAAGTTATAAATATTGCCAAAATAGGTGAGATGAAAAATTCAGGCTCTGTAATTATTGTAGAGAGCGAGGCGAAGAAAGTGGCTTTACTGGTAGATGAAATTTTTGATATTGAAACGTTTGAGCTTTCTAAAATAGAAAATTTACATGATCAAAACCTTGCAATGAATGCTTTTTATAACTTTGATAATAATGTTGTGGGTATTATCAATATAGATTATTTCATCAAGAATATAGAAGCTCACAGTAGTGAAGTTGTCCTTGATAATGAGCAAAAGAGCAGCCGTAAGGAGTATTTGTCATTTCGTATGCAAGAGAGACGTTTTGCAATAGATATGAAAAATGTACGTCAGGTGGTCGAGACGGAGATGTTGTCAAAAACTGAGTCTTCTTCTATCATTGCCAACTCTAATATTAAATTTATAACAACCTGGAATAAAATGGCTGTTAGTGTAGCCGATATCAGCGCACTTGTCGGAGTAGATAATATTGATATTGAAAACTCTCAGACAATTTTTATCAGTGATGGAAAATACCATATGGCCTTTTTAATCGATGAGGTTGAAGATATTATCTATTTACAGCCAGGTGATATAAAAAGTTCTTCTGAAAATGAATCGATTATAGGTGGTGCCGTTTTGGTCGATGATGACTTCCTTGTAACAATTAATGAACATTTTTTAGTATCGATGTGTTAAAATAGAATATGGCAAAAAATATTTTAGTAATAGATGCTTCATCTGTTGTCAGACGTTATTTGGTCAAACTTTTAGAGCAAGAAGGCTACAGTGTAAATAGTGCGAAAGATAAAAAAGAGGCACTTGAACAATTTGCAAACAAGAACTACTCTTTAGTTCTTGTTGATGTTAATATGCAAAATGGCTTGGAAATTGTAGATGAGATTTTAGCAAAAGGAGCCTATAGAGTTCTTTTGCTAAACTCTAAGTCTAATGATGATGTTAGCATGCAGGCATTAGAACTGGGTGCAATAGATTCACTTACCAAGCCGGAAAAAAGTGTAGATATAGCAAATATAGCTCAAGAACTTGTAAAAAAGGTTAAAGACTCTTTTTTAATATTTCCTCAAAAAAAACGTAAACAGCTCTCCTCTTTTAGTGAGCATAACACCAAGATAGATACTACCATAGAGATGGGGTTTGTTCTTATAGGAGCATCAACGGGAGGCCCTAGACTCATTGAACAAATATGTAAAACGCTACCGCAGGATTATCCTCACGCAGTATGTATTGTTCAGCATATGCCAACGGATTTCACTGCAAACTTTGCGAGACGTTTAAACTCCATTTCCAAAGTAGAAGTCCTAGAAGCTGACAATGGCGTTGAATTGACAAAAGCAAGAGTAATCATAGCAAAAGGTGGAAAACACTTGCATATTCGCAAAAAGCTCAAAAGATATGTTGCACTCTTGGCTCCAAACACGCGTGAGCGTTTTTTTGTTCCTTCTGTAGATGAACTCTTTTTTTCTGCTGCAGAAGTTTTACCTCTAAGCAATGTATTGGCGGTAGAGTTGACAGGGATTGGTGATGATGGAGCAGATGGCTTGGTAGAACTAAGAAAAAGAGGTGCTTATACCCTTGCTGAGAGCGAGGAGAGTGCTGTTGTGTATGGTATGCCAAAAGAAGCGGCTTTGCGTGGTGGAGCTGTTAAAGTACTCTCGTTTAATGAGATACTTGATGAGATTATAAAGTATGGACAAAAAAATGCAACTCTCTGATTCAGAACTGGAACGTTTGGCAATATTTTTACAAAAGCGTGTTGGTATCGTTTTGGAAAAGCAAAAACTTTTACGCTTCTCACGCAAGATTGAAGATGTGATGAAAAAGTATAAGTTCGATGATTTTAGCAGTTTTTATCATGCTGTACGTTTTCATCATAATGAAGAGATCACACAAGATCTTATTAATGCAGTCACCGTAAATGAAACATATTTTTGGCGTGAGCATGAGCAGTTTGAAATATTATCACAAGAGATTCTACCTCTTTATGTCAAAAACAATACTATACCAACAGTGCGAATCTTAGTCTCTCCATGCTCTAGTGGAGAGGAAGTTTACTCAATAATGTTGGCTATTTTAGAATCAGGTAATCTTATAGAGAAGATAAATATTGAAATAGTTGGTATAGATATAGATTCCAATATGATTCAAAAAGCAAAGGAGGGGCTTTATTCTAAAAGAAGTGTAGAAAAATTACCTGCTCATATATGTAAGAAATATTTTACAAAAGTAGGAACACTGTATAAGATAGATGACAGCTTGCGTGAGGCAGCAACCTTTCTTCAAGCAAATATATTTGATGCATCTATTATAAATAAGTTAGGTTCATTTGATATTTTGTTTTCACGCAATATGTTGATTTATTTTAATTTAATGGATAAACGAAGAGCATTTGATACTTTTTATAAATTGCTCAAACCAAAATCATATCTCTTTTTAGGTCATGCAGATGCGAGTCAAATCGATAAAACAAAGTTTAATCCACTTAAAATCCATTCGCATATCTACAAACGAATATAAAATAAAATTTATATTTTACTTTATGAAAAATAGTGTGATATAATTAGAGAAATAAAATAAAGGAGAAGACAGTATGGATTGTGTAGTAGTGAAATCTTTTCTCCTTTTGTCTGTTTTACTCTCTCTATCTCTTGCTTATGTTATATATATACTTAAAAAACGTTTGCGTGAGTACAATACAAACAAAAATGTACTTATACGGAATGCTTACTTTAACCCTCTTACTGACTTGCCAAACAGACTTAATGTTGAGCTTGTTATTGGAGAACAGATTGATAGATGTCTACGACATAATCACTCTTTTTTGATTGCTGTTGTGAAAATTTTAAATTATTATGATGTAAAAGCACATTCTGAAGATTTGGCAGATCAATACATAGTAGAAGCAAGTAATAGAATTCTTCAGGCTGTTCGGGATGAAGATATCGTAGGACACATAACAAATGATGGTTTTGCAATTGTTTTTAATGAGTATTTAGAGGAAGAAAATTTTAATATTATTTTACAACGTATATACAATTCCTTTGCAGAACCTCCTCTTTTGGATACAAAATATCAATTGGAATATGAAATAAGTGTTGGTGTTAGCAAGTTTCCAGACAATGGAACAAGTACCGGGCTTTTACTGGATAAAGCCACAAAAGAAGCATTAAAGTAAAATGCAAGCGAAGTTTAAGTATAATTCACGGATTTTTATATAAAGGTATATGCATGGCTATGAAGCGTGTTTTAGTAAAGTTTTCTGGTGAAGCTCTTGCTGGTGAGGCAGGTCATGGTATTGATACAAAGATACTGAAATACATCGCACAGGAGATTAAATCTCTTGTAGATGCTGGTATTGAAGTCGGTATTGTTATCGGTGGTGGTAATATCATCCGTGGCGTAACAGCCGCTCAAGATGGCATTATAAAGCGTACATCAGGGGACTACATGGGTATGCTTGCAACCGTTATAAATGGTGTCGCAATGCAAGAAGCATGTGAACATGCAGGTCTTCAAGTCAGAATGCAGACAGCTATTAAGATGGAACAGATTGCTGAGCCTTATATTAACCGTAAAGCAACACGTCATCTTGAAAAAGGTCGTGTTGTGATTTTTGCAGCAGGAACAGGAAACCCGTTTTTTACTACAGACACAGCAGCAACTTTACGTGCTGTAGAGATTGGTGCTGAAGTTATCATCAAAGCAACAAAAGTGGACGGTGTATATGACAAAGATCCTGCAAAATATCCAGATGCAGTAAAAATTCCAGTACTCTCTTACGATCAGGCGCTCCAGGATCATATTAAAGTAATGGATGATACATCGATTGCACTCGCAAAAGATAACTCTTTGCCTATTATTGTATGTGATATGTCAAAAGAGGGTAATCTTTTAGATATCCTAAATGGAAATATGCAAAATTGTTCTATTGTAAAATAGAAAAACTATAGTAAAATATTGAAGGAAAAAAAGTATGAAAGTTGAAGAATTAACAGCAAAAGTTTTAGATGAAAATCCAAATATGGATCGTTATCAGCTGGCAATTGCAGTAGCAAAAAGATGCGATGAGTTAGAAAACGGTTCGCCAAGTAAACTTAACGTAAACACAGCACATATAAAACCGTCTGACTTAGCGTTGATGGAAATAGCAGAAGGCCTTGTTAAAATAAAAGGCTTTGTAAATAAAAAAGAGAAGTAATTCTTGGGTCTGGATCAACCGAGCATTGAAAAGATTAAACATCTTCGTGATGTTGATTCAGCTACTTCTTATCTCTTTTCTCAAATCTCTCCAAACGAAGAACTCCAAAAAGCACTTGAATTTTCAATAGAAGCACATAAAGAACAGTTCCGAAAAAGCGGTGAACCTTACATTATTCACCCCATTTTAGTAGCTGCTATTGTTGCTGAACTGACAGATGATGAGTCAATGGTTATTGCCGCACTTTTGCATGATGTTGTTGAAGATACGGCTATCTCCATCGTCGAGATAGAAGAGAAGTTTGGTATGGATGTCGCACATCTTGTCTCAGGACTTACAAAGATAGATGTTATCCGTGATAAAGAGCTTGTACCATCCAACTCAGATGAGAAACTGGTAGTCTCCGCTCTTTCGTTTCGCAAGATGCTACTTGCCAGCATTGAGGATGTTCGTGTTTTGGTTGTGAAGCTTTGTGACAGAGTGCACAATATGCTCACGCTTGATGCACTTCCAGCACATAAACAGCGTCGTATTGCAGAAGAGACCCTTGTTGTATATGCTCCTATCGCACACCGTTTGGGTATCAGCTTTTTAAAGAATCTGCTTGAAGATTTAAGTTTTGGATACCTCTTTCCCGAAGAAAAACATCATATAGATAATTATCTTGATACTAATTACCATGCTATTGAGATGAAACTAAGCGAGTTTAAAGAGTCCATTGCTAAAACTTTAATACAAAATGGTTTTTGTGAAGATGATTTTGAGATACTCTCACGCATCAAACACCGCTACTCTATCTACTTAAAGATGCAAAGAAAAGGTGTGAGCATTGATGAAGTGCTTGATCTTCTTGCCATTAGGATTTTAACCAAAGAACCATTGAAGTGTTATGATGCACTCGGTGTTGTACATCTTAATTTCAGACCCCTTGCCTCTCGTTTTAAAGACTACATTGCTGTTGCTAAAGATAATGGCTACCAGACGATTCATACAACGGTGTTTCATAAGTCTGCCATCTTTGAAGTGCAGATTCGTACCTATGAGATGCATAAAACCGCTGAGCTTGGTGTTGCAGCGCACTGGAAGTATAAGAGTGGTGGTAATAACATCAAACTTGACTGGCTGGATAATCTACAGTATCAAAATGAGTCTGTTGAAGACTTCTATGCACTTATCAAAAATGATCTTTACTCTGAAGATATTTCAGTCTTTTCTCCAACGGGAGAGGCTTTTACACTTCCTCGAGGTGCAGTTGCTCTTGACTTTGCCTATGCGGTACATACTGAAGTAGGAAACAAAGCAACAGCAGCACTTATTAATAAGACACGTTCTTCTCTTTTAACCGAGTTAAACAATGGAGATATTGTCAAAGTCATTACCGGTGATGAGATACAAACTCGTTGTTCATGGATAGATGCAGTTAAGACTTCAAAAGCGAAGACAAATATGAAGCTCAATTGTAATGCACGCCTAAAAGAGATAAACTATAAATCTGCTGTATCGATAGTTGCAACCGCAATGAGCTTGAACAATTCTCGCGTTGAGGAGTGGTTTAAGAAAAACAATTGTGAAAATATTGCAAATATTCCTAATGATGTAGAGCTTTTGAAAAATGTCATTCACAAGTATGTGAGTGAGATCAGTAAAAACAACCGCTTTAAAGGTTTTATCTCACGCCATAGATTTAAACTGAAAAAGTATGAGATAAGCGGGTTTGAGATGTATGCAACTACACATATAAATGACGTTGTTTTTGACTACTGTTGTCATCCAAAGACAGGTGATGAGGTAATGGCATTTTTAGAAAAAGGCAAAGCTCATGTACATCATAAAATGTGCTCAAATGCAGCGAAAAAACTTGAAGCCGGAGAGCCGATGGTGTTTGTGCGCTGGGCAAAAGAGAATCGCTTTAAATATAAACTCATTGCATCACTACACAATGAAAAGGGTGCTCTTGCTGAGTTTTTAACATATTTAGTGAAATTAGATATAGATATATTATCAATTGAGCTTGGGAAAGAGAAATCGGATTATATTCAGTACTGTGAGCTTGTTTTTGAGACAAAAGAAGCTGATGTTAACAGACTTCGTGCTAAAATAGAGTCTAAAATTAAAGTGATACATCTTGTACGTACAGATGACGCTTATAAAAACTGATAAACCATTATAAAGAGAAGAGATATATGATAGAAGAGGCTTTAAAAGAGATAAATAGAGGTTGTGCTGAAGTTATAGACAACGAGAGAGTTGAGAAACTTTTAAAAGCTTATTATGATGAAGGTAAAACATATACTGTCAAGGCTGGATTTGATCCGACAGCACCTGATTTACACTTGGGTCATACTGTGTTACTACAAAAACTGGCGACTTTTCAAAAGTATGGTGGACGTGTGCAGTTTCTCATAGGTAGTTTTACTGCAATGATCGGTGATCCAACAGGTAAAAGTGCTACACGTAAAGTACTTACAAAAGATGAGATCGTAAAAAATATCGAATCATACACAACGCAGGCATTTAAGATCTTAGATAAAGAAAAGACAGATATCGTTTACAACAATGAGTGGCTCGATGCTTTGGGAGCTGCTGGAATGTTGGAACTTGCTTCAAACCTGACAGTTGCTCGTATGCTTGAGCGTGATGATTTCTCAAAACGTTATGCTTCAAATACACCAATTGCCGTAAGTGAGTTCATGTATCCACTTCTTCAAGGCTATGACAGTGTGCATCTTGAGTCTGACATTGAGATAGGTGGGACAGATCAGAAGTTCAATCTTTTAATGGGACGCCAACTGCAAAAAGCATATGGTCTGAAAAAACAGCAGGCTGTTTTGATGATGCCGATTCTTGAAGGACTTGACGGCGTGCAAAAGATGAGCAAGTCACTTGGAAACTATATTGGTGTTTCAGATGAGCCAAACGATATGTTTGGTAAAGTTTTAAGTATTTCAGATGATTTGATGTGGCGTTATTATGAGCTTTTGAGTACGAAATCACTTGATGAAATAGAGGTACTTAAAAAGGGTGTTGAGAGTGGTGAGTTGCATCCGAAAAAGGTAAAAGAGGAGCTTGCATTAGAGATTACAGAGCGTTTTCACTCACGTGAGGCAGCAATGGCTGCAAAAGAGGAGTTTGAGAAGGTTCACGCAAAGAGTCAGATACCAACGGACATAGAAGAGTTTGAACTGACAAGTGAAGATGGTTCACTCTGGATTGCAAAAGCACTAGTTGATGCCAAACTTGAGCCATCTACTTCTCAAGCAAGACGTGATATTAAGCAAGGTGGTGTTAAAATTAACCAAGAAAAAGTTTCAGATATGCAACTACAACTAGAACCGGGTGAATATCTCCTACAGGTTGGAAAAAGAAAATTTGCAAAAGTGAAGGTAAAATAATGAGTTTTGAACCATTGAAAATTGGAAAATATACGATTGAAAAGCCTATCGTTCAAGGTGGTATGGGTGTAGGTATCAGTTGGGATCAGCTTGCAGGTACAGTCTCTGCAGAGGGTGGTCTTGGTGTTATCTCTGCTGTAGGTACAGGGTATTATAACAACAAAGAGTATGCACATAAACTTGTTGCTGGACGACCTCTGAGTGAAGAGAATTTCTACTCAAAAGAGGGTTTTCACGCTATTATTAAAAATGCACGTAAACTTTGTGGGGACAAACCACTTGCTGCAAATATTCTCTATGCTATCAATGACTATGGCCGTGTTGTTCGTGATGCGTGTGAAGCGGGTATTGATATTATTATCACAGGTGCGGGGCTTCCGACAAATATGCCGGAATTCACTGAAGGGTATCCTGATGTGGCACTTGTTCCTATCGTCTCATCTGCGAAAGCTCTTAAGATCATTTGTAAACGTTGGAAAAAACGTTATAACCGTATTCCGGATGCGGTTGTAGTAGAAGGTCCAAAATCCGGTGGACACCAAGGTTTTACTTATGAGCAGTGTAAACTTCCTGAAAATCAACTTGAAAACATCGTTGGTCCTGTTGTAGAAGAAGCTGCACAGTGGGGTGACATTCCGGTTATTGCTGCTGGTGGTGTTTGGGATAAAAATGACATTGAAGATATGTTAAGCCGTGGTGCTCGTGGTGTTCAAATGGGTACACGTTTTATCGCGACATACGAGTGTGATGCTCACGCAAACTTCAAAAAAGTTCTTCTTGAAGCAAAAGAAGAAGATATAAAACTAATGAGCTCACCGGTTGGTTATCCTGCACAAGGTATTGTGACTAATCTTACTCATTTGGTAGAGAAACGTGAAGGTCCTGCTATTAAGTGTATCTCTAACTGTGTTGCACCATGTAACAGGGGTGAAGAGGCAAAAGTAGTTGGTTTCTGTATTGCAGACAGACTTTCAGATGCATATGAGGGTAACTTGGAGACTGGTCTTTTCTTCTCTGGAACAAATGGTTACAGAGTAAATGAGATTATCTCAGTAAAAGAGCTTATGACAAAACTTACAGAGGGTGAATAGATAAAGAATGCTACGTTCTTTAGCCCTTCTTATTGTATTATTGGTCTCATTATATGGGCAGAGTGAGAGTGAACTTTTAAAACGGGCAAATAAGCTCGTTAACTCCTCTAGTAAGTCAGAGCAGTTTCGTGCGTATAATGATTATAAAAATCTATACCTGCGTGCTTTGATGAATGAAAACAAAACAATGAAACGCAAAGCTCTAGAGGGTATTGTAAAGTCTGGACGGAAGTTACATATTGATGTCTCAGATTATGCAAAAGAGCTGGCAAATTATAAAAAAAAGCACCCATCTTCTATTAAGAAAAAAACAAAACCAAAACACAAAAGTGTTCAAAAAAAGAAGCCAAAAAAGAAGATTTATGTACGTTCTTCTCATAAACTAAAAACGGTTCGTTGGCAAGATGGTCGTTTGGTTCTTCAGTTTGATAAAAAACTACGCAATAACCAGATAAACTATTTTACACTGTACGATAAAAAAACAAAACATTACAAATACATTTTTGATATTCATGCCTCTATGCTGATGCGTTCACAAACTCTTCGTAAACGTGGGATTGCAAAGATAAAATTAGCTCAGTTTAATCAAAACACACTCCGTCTTGTTTTTGAAAATCCAAAAAAACTTTCTATCCGTTTTAAAAAAGAGAATAACAAGCTTATAATTCGCAGCGAACCTAAAGAGAAGCAAAGCAAAGCTGTTCTTAAAAAGAGGGCACAAAGAGTTCAGGCGAAAAAAGCTCCTACACGACTTGACAGAAACAAGGTGATCGTTATTGATGCCGGGCATGGTGGTAAAGACCCTGGTGCTATAGGATACAGGGGACTTAAAGAGAAAGATGTTGTTTTAAAGATAGCACAAGAGCTCAGAAACATTTTACGGGCTCGTGGATATAAAGTGTATATGACAAGAGATCGTGATGTCTTCATTAAGCTTCGTCATCGTACAAAATATGCAAACAGAAAGAAAGCTGATCTATTTATCAGTATTCATGCCAATGCTGTTGGTAGAAAAGATGCTAAAAAAGTACAGGGCGTAGAGTGCTATTTTCTTTCTAAGTCACGCTCTGCTCGTGCGAAAAGAGTAGCTGCAATTGAGAACTCGGCAGATCTTGATGATATGAATTATTATGGAAAAGAGAGCTTCTTAAATACTCTGAACTATCACAATATCATTGCAGCGAATAAACTTGCAATTGATTTGCAGCGTGGTGCTTTGGGAGAACTGAAGAAGAGTTATAAAAATGTATGTGATGCAGGGGTGAGAGAGGGGCCGTTTTGGGTTCTTGTTGGTGCTCAGATGCCGGCTGTTCTTGTGGAAGTCGGGTTTATTACACATCCGACAGAGAGCAAAAGACTAGCAAGTAGAAAGTATCAAAAGAAGCTGGCAAAAGGACTTGCTAACGGGGTAGAGCGTTATTTTTTAAATAACTAACTCTACTCTTCTTCGTTTTTATACTCTAATTTTCCGGCAATAGACTCTTTATCATTAATGATCTTCTCTATCTGTTGTTTTACTTTGTCATAAACAAATTGTTCCTTAAAACCTTGAATACGACCACCTGCAGCATTTGGGTGTCCTCCGCCGTTTGCCCACTCTTTAGATATCTGTGAAACACTTACCTGGTTGTTCGCACGAAGGCTCATAGTACCACGTGAGCTAACATCGACTATAAAGTCATACTCAGGGAATTTTGTTAAGAAGCCATTGCCTATGATAGAAGTGTTTCCTACTCCATAGCTAAGATAGCCACGGTAACCTTTGTAGTAGATAGTATGTGTTTGGCGAAGTTTGCCAAGGAGATCTACTACATACTCTGTAACAAGATTATCAAGTGTGTCATTTTTATCACGCTTGAAAAACTCTTTTTTCATAAAAAAGATCTTCTCATCAAGATAGATGGGAGCATCCTCTTTGTTAATGTAGCTTGCTGCTTCTTCAAGGAGCGTCAGTTTATAGCGTGAGTCCTCCTCTGGAAACATTACACGGTTAAGCTCACGTGTATCAGTAACAAGACGCATACAAACCTTACCATACTCAAAGTTTTCATGCTCTTCTTGTTTCCATAAGTCAACTGCATTAACTACATCTACATACTTTTCTAACCACTCTGGCTCATTAAGCCCAAAGTGCTCTTTTGCGTAGTCATAGACTATTTTTGTTGCACAGCGCTCAGTGTCAAGATAGTACCACTCATATTTGTTGGCACTCTCTTCACCACTACCATGATGGTCAAGTAGAAGCAACTCAAGATCATATTTATTCTCGTTGAGCTTTTTTACTTCATGCGTGAGCCATTTTGACTCATCAGCTGTGAGGTTTAGGTCTGAGATGAGAATCATTGCTGCTTTGTTGTTTTTTTTGATGTTATCTAGAATCAGCTCAAGTTTTTGTTTTACCTCTGCACCATAGTTCGCATTGTAGTTGTATTTTGTGTAGGGAGTGTACTGCATTACAAGCTGGCAGCTGTATCCGTCTAGATCTGTATGGGAGAGATGATGTATTTCTCTTGTCTTCATATATTTTTACCTTTATTTTTCATTTTGATTTGTTATAGAGATTGAACCAAGGACTTCAAAGCTAGCACTTGAGTCAATCTCTGCGTGAGAGAGTGTTACCACATCTAAAGAGAAACGCTCAAATATCTCAGCAACACTACGGCGAATTTGTGGATCAACGATGATAATAACCGGTGAAATCCCTTTTTGCAACACTTCTGCTGCTTTTGTACTTGTTGCTTGAATAAGGGCATTGATCTCTCCAACGTTAAGCATAAGCTGACGTACTCCATCTTGCTCTTGTGATTTTTGTAAGAGTAGTTGTTCTGTATCTGTATCAAATGTAAGTAGTCTGATAACACCATCTTCGCTAGCATACATTCGCGTAATAACACGTGAGAGTTTTGCACGTACCTGTTCAGTGATAAGCTCAACATTTTTTGTATATTCTGCAACATCAGCAATGGTTTCTAAAATAGTAAGCATATCTTTGAGTGGAATTTTTTCATGCAGTAGTGCTTTAAGTACTCTTTGAATAAGCCCGATAGAAGCAACTTTGAGTACATCATCAACAATAACAGGATAATCATCTTTTATTTTGTCAATAAGTGATTGAACTTCTTGACGCGTGAGCAGTTCTTCTGCGTTTTTCTTGATAATTTCACTCATATGTGTCGAGATTACTGTTGCAGGATCAACGACAGTGTAGCCGTTAATGATGGCATCTTCTTTTTGTTCTGGACTTATCCAAAAAGCATCAAGTCCAAAAGCAGGCTCTTTTGTAGGCTCACCTTGAATCTCACCCGTTGCCATACCACTGTCCATTGCCAAAAATTTATCTGCTTGTATCTCACCTTCACCGATAGTGACACCTTTTAAGAGTACCTGATACTGGTTTGGTTTGAGGTGTAAGTTGTCTCGTATGCGTACCTGCGGCATTAAAAACCCATAGTCTGACGCAATCTTGCGGCGCATTGATCTTATACGCTCTAAAAGATCACCGCCTTGAGAAGCATCGGCAAGTTTTATCAGCTGGTATCCGAGAGTAAGTTCTAGCATCTCTACTTTTAAGATATCTTCGAGTGCTGCTTCTTCCTCTTTTGCTATCTCTTCTTGTGATTTTTTCGGTTTGATCTTCTCTTGTTCTTCTGCTATTTGTTCTTTTGTCTTTTTACCCAAGATATTTTCAACATCCAAGATAGAAAGCTCTCCCTTTTCATACTTATAGATAGACCAGCCAAGCAGAGCAAAAAGAAGCCCGACAAACATCATAGAAGCAGTAGGCAGACCGGGAACAAGCCCAAAAAGAACCATAATAAATCCAACAATCATCATAGTCTTTGCATTACCGACCATCTGGTTGATTGTACCCTCTGCGAAGTTGTCACCATCACTTGAACTTCTTGTGATCATAATACCCGTAGCAGTAGAGATAATAAGGGCCGGAATCTGACTTACAAGCCCGTCACCAATGGTGAGGAGTGTAAATGTTGAAGCACTCTCGGCAACATCCATGTCATACTGAAAAACACCGATGAGAAATCCACCGATTATATTAATAAGGGTAATGATGATACCTGCAACAGCATCCCCTTTTACAAACTTACTCGAACCATCCATCGCTCCATAGAAGTTTGCATCTTGAAGAATTTCAGCACGGCGGCGTTTTGCTTCAGCATCATCAATGAGTCCTGCATTTAAGTCGGCATCAACAGCCATCTGTTTACCAGGCATAGAGTCAAGAACAAAACGAGCTGCAACCTCTGCAACCCTTGTAGAACCTTTGGTGATAACCATAAAGTTTATAAGGACCAAGATAGAAAAGACGATGATACCGATAACAAAGTTTCCACCGACGACAAAGTCTCCAAAACTGGTGATGATGTCACTTACGGCCTCCGGTCCTTCATGCCCTTTGCTTAAGATCATCCTTGTGGTGGCGATGTTGAGTGAAAGCCGATAGAGGGTTAGAATAAGAATAAGGGTTGGAAAGGTGGTCAGATCGGTTGGTTTTGGTACATAGAGCGAAATGAGTAAAATCAAAACAGCAAAGGCTATAGATATGGTCAGTAAAACATCTAAAACAGAAGATGGTAGAGGAACAATGATAATAGCAAGAATCGCCATAACAAATAAGACGACGCTCAGGTCTCTTTGACCTATTAAAAAGTTTAGTGTTGTTCCAATTTGCTGTTTTGTTGAGAGTTTCTTTGCCAAGAGCTTATTCTACCTAGTCATTTAAAATATCTGCAAGTGTCAGTTCAGCCAAAAAGAGGTCTATCTTTCCTTGTAGCTTATTTAAAAAAGGCCAGATAGAACATATCTCTGCCTGGTTTGAAGGACAGTCATGTATAGAAGGAGAGCACTCAAAAACTGCAGGAGCTTTACCCTCGACACTGCTCATAACTTCAAGCATATTAATCTCATGAGGTTCTTTTTTTAAAACAAAACCACCATTGACCCCTTTGTATGAGTTTAAGATATCTGCTTTTGCTAACGATTGCAGTATTTTGGCTAGAAAACTTTTTGAAATTGTCAGTTCACGTGAGAGTGTCTCACTGTCTTTAGGATCTTTTGATTTTGATAGAACAATGAGAGATAAGATTGCGTATTCGCTGGCTCGTGTTATTAGCATACTGTTATTTTACTTTCTCGATAGTTTTAATATATTTGTAATTGTAAGTCTGATTATATCCAAAGAAGTTAAAGAAAGCTTTACATTAGGCTTTGTTTTTGCTATTATTTCGCTTCAACTTCTTCTGCATTTTGCATTTGAGTTAGATTAACATACCTATCAGGAGGCTATTATGGCTTTAGATTCGGCGAAAAAACAAGAGATTATCGCAAAATACGGACGTAATGAAAACGACACTGGTTCTAGTGAAGTTCAAATTGCATTATTAACACAGAGAATTGCAGATTTAACTGAGCACTTAAAAGTATTCAAAAAAGATCACGCTTCTCGTTTAGGTCTTTTAAAATTAGTTGGTCAGCGTCGTCGTTTGATGAAATATTTCAAAAGAAAAGACAAAGAAGCTTATGCTAAACTAATTGAAGATTTAGGTATTCGCGACAATATCTAAGTAAACTTTTTTAAGTTTATCTTTTTGAGGGGAGGCTTCTTTTGAAGTCGCCCCTTTTTTTATGTCAAGATTTTATAGAAAAATCTCAACGGCTCTTTTTAAATCCTCTTTCGTATCAATCCCAAAACCGGTACTTGCCACTTTTACCATAGTGATTTTTTTCCCATGATAGATAGCACGAAGCTGCTCAAGTTTTTCTATATCTTCAATAGGCGCATCGGGAAGTGAACAGAACTCTTTGAGACTCCTTTTTGAAAAACCATAGATACCGATATGTCCAAAGTAAACCGCTTCACCACTTTGATTGTGTGGAATTTTGGCGCGTGAGAAGTAGATGGCATTTAGATTTGCATCGAGTACCACTTTTACAAGGTTTGGGTCTTTTGCCGCATCTGCATTGATAGAGTTATAGCAACTTCCCATAATGAAATCTTCACCACTTGCCTGGAGCTCTTTTAATTTTGTCATCAAAGACTCAACAACATCAGGCTCAATAAACGGTTCATCAGCCTGAACATTGATAATAAGTTCATTATCATCCAGCTCTAAGATAGTGGCACATTCATGGATTCTGTCTGTACCGCTTTTGTGTGTTGTAGATGTAAGCATTGCTTTGACACCATGTGCACGGCAGACCTCTATGATCTTCTCATCATCTGCAGCGACAACGACATCATCAAGATGTGCGACTCTCTTTGCTGTACGTACAACCATTGGAAGACCGCCAATATCGGCCAAAACTTTTTGTGGAAATCGTGTAGAAGCTAATCTTGCAGGTATAATTATCATCGTATTTTCTCTTTTTATTGTTATAATATCAAAATTATAACGCATAAAGGTTTTATTTGAAACTCTATCAGCCCGAATCGGGTTATTGTTTTAACAGTGATTCTATTTTTTTATATGATTTTATAAACTCTTTTAATCCCAAAGGAAAGCTTCTTGATGTTGGAGCAGGCTCTGGAGTGGTAGGGCTTTTAGTAGCACGTGATAATGAAAAAGTAGAACTTGAAGCTGTTGAAAAACAGGCTCTTTTTGCAGAGTATGCGCGTAAAAATGCTAAGATCAATGCCATAGACTATAAACTTTACGAAGGAGATTTTAGGACTTTAGATGAAGAGACGAAGTATGACTATATTGTCTCAAATCCTCCTTTTTATCACTCAGGTGCGCAAAAAACGCAAAATGAAATGATCGCAACTGCCCGTTACAATGAACACTTGCCGATAGATGCTTTTTTTAAAAAGGTCACGCAGCTTTTAAAACCACATTCTCACTTTATATTTTGTTATGATGCGACACAGTTTTTTGATATTTGTACGGCTTTGGAAAGAGTGAAAATGCGTGTGTGTGATGTACGTTTTGTACATCCCAAAAAAGATAAAAATGCCTCTTTGGTCTTAGTGCATGCACGTAATGGTTCTAAGTCGATGATGAAAGTATGGCCGCCACTGATTCATTTTGATGGCAGTGAGCTCACGCAAGAGGCTCAAGAGATATATAATAATGCAAAAACAGAGAGTATAAAATGTCAATTATAAAAGAAGAGGGTTATCCATATGCATTTAACACAGACGCCTGTGCTACATGTGAAGGGCGCTGCTGTACAGGTGAGAGTGGTTACATCTTTGTAACAAAAGCTGAGATATTTAAGATAGCTGAGCTTTTAGGAATGGATGTTAATGAATTTGGAGTAAAATATCTTTTTAAAAAAGGGTATAAATATTCTCTAAAAGAGCGTAAAGTAGATGACTCCTATGAGTGTGTATTTTATGATAAAGAGAAAAATGGTTGTCAGATCTATGAAGCACGACCAAGTCAGTGTAAAACTTTTCCCTTTTGGGACTACTTTAAAACACATGTAGATGAGCTAAAAGCTGAATGTCCGGGAATAATTGATGTATAAAAATTTTATTTTATCTTGCTGTATAGTTTTTTTTAGTGCATGTTCGATGGTTCAAAAACCAGTAG
>JAMORG010000108.1 GCA_027063745.1 Sulfurimonas sp. | reverse complement strand
GCAGTTTTATCTCAAACTCTGCTTTATCCTCTTTTGGGATAAAGTCCATACCGATTTTTGGAAAAAGTGACAAAGAAGCAACAAAAGCAACAAGAACAAAAACAAGTGTTATAACTTTAAAACGAAGCACAAACTTGAGTGTTGCCGCATAGATTTTATCTAAAAACACAAAGACAGGTTCTGTTAGATTGTAAAATCTACTCTCTTTTTTCTCTAACACTCTTGCACTTAAACTTGGCATAAAACTCATAGCAACAGTGTAAGAGATAATAACAGCAAAACCAACTGTCATCGCAAAACTCTCAAAGAACTTCCCAACAATACCACTCATATGTGCAACAGGCAAAAATACGGCAAGAAGCATAGCCGAGATCGCCAAAATAGCAAAAGCCATCTCTTTAACACCATACAAAGCAGCTTCAAACTTGCCCATACCCGCTTCCATCTTTTTGTATATGTTCTCTAACACAACAATAGCATCATCGATGATAATACCAATGGCAAGAGTAAGCCCGATAAGTGTCATTTTATTGAGATCAAATCCCATGAGATTCATCAGTGCAATCGTTCCAAAAATTGATATAGGAATAGAGAGTGCAGAAACCAAAGTAATAGTAAAGTTTCTTAAAAATCCAAAGATAATAACAACTGCCAAAAATGCACCGTAGATCAAGTCAAACTTTACATCTTCAAGCGAGTGGATAATAAAAGGGGTTGTATCTTGCAGGGTTGCTACACCATACTTTTTGCCTGCCATTTTTTTCAACTGCGGCACAGTTGCTTTGACGCGGTTGACTATATCAATGGTATTTGTTCCTGAGATTTTTTGTACTTCAAGCATAACACCGGGTGTGCCGTTGTATGAAGAGTAGCTTTTTGCATCACTTAGATCATCTACAACCTTTGCTACATCTTTTAGTCTTAAATCATCTTTGATAATGATGTTTTGTAGCTCTTCTACACTCAAAGCATCTGCTTTTGTTTTTAAGATAATCTCTTTTGTTTTTGTTATAAGTTTTCCGCCACCGATTTTGACATTTTCTCTCGTAACAATATCATTTAGCTCTTTTACAGTAATGCCAAATTTGTTTAGTTTATAGATATCGGGAAATATTTTTATCTCTCTGTCTTTGTAACCTATGATGTTAATAGCACCGACACCGTTAATCTTTTGTAAAGCTGGTTTAACTTTCTCATCAGCAAAAACCATAAGATTTTGCAAAGTATCTTTTTTGGCTGTCAAAAAGACATTAATAACAGGTGCACCTCCGATGTCAAGCTTACTTACAAGTGGCGTCTGGGCATCTTTTGGAAGCAGTACGGCTGAGACTTTATCACGCACATCATTAGTTGCTTCATCTATGTCTCGCTCTAAAAAGAACTTCACCGTTACAACAGAAACACCATCACTACTTGTAGAGGTGATACTGTCAACGCCACCTATGCGGCTGATTGCCTCTTCTATCTTCTCTGTTACCTGTGACTCTATGGTGTCAGCTTCCACACCCGGGTAAATTGTCTTTATGGTTACTATTGGGAAATCTACATTTGGAAAAAGAGCCGAAGGCATACTTTTAAAGCTCATATAGCCAAATATCACCAAGGTAAAGACATACATCAGTGTGGCTATGGGTCTGTTTATGGCTAACTTATACATGCTTATTTTCCATCAACAATGATCATACCATCGCCAAAAAGCCCAACAGTAAAATCTTTGGCTTTAACTTCTGCTTTTATTTTTCTGTTGTCAAAATTGGCATACGGATAGACTTTTGAGATGACACCTTTGTAGGTTTTATCATCGCCATCTACTTTGTACTCAAAAGTTTGCCCCACCTTGACAATACTATGATACTTCTGATCAAACTCTAAGATGAGTTTTCTTGCATGAAGGCTTTGGATTTTAAAAACAGTTTTAAGCATCATACCACTCACGGCATCACCAACTTCTATGGCTTTATCGTAAATAATTCCATCAAAAGGAGCTTTTAAAATCGTTTTGTCATAGAGGGCTTGTTGATAGGCAACAGAAGCCTTTGCATTTTCGTAGTTACTAAGCACCTTATCGTACTTACTTGCATCAATGAGCTTTTTGATTTTCTCTTGTCTTTTTAGCTCACGTGAGGCAAATTTAAAAACAATCTGTGTCTTTTTAAGCATCGCTTCAATGTCACTGTTATCAAGTGATGCCAAAGTTTGATCTTTGCGCACTACCGAGCCAATATCAACATTAACTTTTTTTACAATCCCACTGGCTGTAAAAGCAAGATTGGCACTTTTGTCTGCTGCGACATCAAAGGTTGCGTAAATGCTCTCTGCGTGAGAGATGCTTACTAGTGTAAGTAAAGTAAAAAATATCTTTTTCATTCTATAAAATCCTCTATATTTTTGTTGTTGTAGTAGTAATAAAGCGCATAGGCAATCTCTAAATCATTGAGTGCTTTTTCATACACCGCTTGCGCTTGTGTTTTGGATGAGAGAGCATCAAGATAGACAACATTATCTACGATACCTGCATTATATTTTTCGGTAATTGTTTTTAATGCACTTTTTGCAGCTTTAAGTGCACTTTTTGAACTTTTTATATTAAGATTTGCGGTATAGATTCTATCAAGAGCGAGTTCAAGTTGCATCTGCTGCTCTTTTGATTTGTAGATGATTTGTTGATTGAGTGCATCTGCTTGAAGTTTGAGTGCCTCTTTTTGTTCTTTGAGTGTTCCAAAGTCAAAGAGTCTCAAGCCTATAGTAGCCATGATTTCGTTTTGATTATCAAGCAGAGGTATAGGACGACCTGCCATAGTTGGTTTGTCTTCATACTCATAAACAGAGTAGGTATCTTCTACATGAATAGTCGGATAGTAATAACTGTCAATTGTCTCACTTGCATTCAAAAGAGCAGTTTTACTATACTTGAGCGCTTGGATACTGTCAAGTTCCTCTTGATCTTCTTGCACAGTTTTTTGGAAGCTAGAGTCTTCTAAAGAAGCTATCCTTTTACCCACTTTTATCTCTAAAGATTTTTTGACTGCTTTGATTTGAAATTTTATAGATTCAATCGCATAAATGGTACTGTCATAAGCAGATTGAAGTCTATCGACATCATCACTCGTTGCAAGTTCGGCTTCATAAAAGTGTTTGACTCTCTCAAGTTGCGCTTTTACTGCACGAGAAGCTTCTTCTTGAGCTTGGAGTCTTGCCTGAAGTGTTTTAAGATTGTAATAATCTTGCGTAATTGTAAGTAAAATTGATTTTTGTGTATCTTTAGAGCTAAACAGTGCCGATTTATGCTCATTTGCTTTTTGCTTTTTTGTATAAGATTTTTTTCCGCCGTCATATAAATCAAATGCAATTTTTGCATTTGCTCCATAGACAGTTCCCGGTTGAAACGGACTTGCATCATCATCTCTTTTATAAAAACCACTTACATCCACAGTAGGATAGTAGTTACTTTGTGCACTCTCAAGCTCTTTTTCTTTTGCCTGTGCTGAGATTTTAGAAGCATTAAGCAGGTTGTTGTTTTGTTTTGCAAACTCCAAAAGTGAGTGTAGATCATCACTAAGTAAAAGAGCCGGTACAATACTAAGTAGTAGTAGTAGTTTTTTCATAATTATTTCTCCATAAAATCAAATAGCATATCTATTTGATTATCTATTTTTTGTTGTAAGTCTATTATAGCACTTGTTGTTACACTCATAATAAAAGAACCCTGTGCAAATGCAAATATTCCCATAATAAGATCTTTTATTTCTGGTTTTAGTTCTTTTTTTTCTATACCCTC
Source organism: Sulfurimonas sp. (assembly GCA_027063745.1). Classification (GTDB taxonomy): domain Bacteria; phylum Campylobacterota; class Campylobacteria; order Campylobacterales; family Sulfurimonadaceae; genus Sulfurimonas. The sequence goes on along the minus strand of JAMORG010000108.1, from coordinate 15,817 downwards.
TTGAATAATTGTCTCCATCCATTTTTCATAAAAGAGATAACATTGTGTTTGGAATGAGACCATATATTCATTAGGATTATTAAGTGAGATTGCTGTAAATTGCTTATAGATCTCACGCAGCTCTCTGTCTTCATCAACATAAAAGAAACTAAAGAAGCTTTTTACTTTTTCTCTCGTTGATGTAAGTTTGTTCAGCTGAGCCTCTTTTTGCTCATTATGCTCTTGCATCAAAATCTCAACTAATTCAAAAACAATCTCATCTTTGTTCTTAAAGTATTCATAGACAGTACCCTTGCCGATACCTGCAGCTTTTGCAATTTGAGCAATTGTTATATTGCTAATGCCTTTACTGAGTATCAAGGCTTTTGTAGAGAGAGCAATATCTTTTTTCTTCTGCTCTTTATCAACGATTATTGCCAATACAGACTCCTTTATTTTTTTTCTTTGACTGACCGTCGTTCAATTATTGTAATAATTATACTGCGATAAAAACTACTTGTCAAACTGTAATAAGAAAGGTAGGGAAAAAAGTATAGGAAATATGTTAAAAAAAGGAAGGGTTGTTTTTAAGAGCTTTACCTAAAAAGATAAAGCTCTTTGTTAAATATATTTTAGTTAATTTGTTGCGCTATTTTTTCAGCAGTAAAGCCAAACTTCTCAAAGAGTTGTCCTGCCGGTGCTGAAGCACCGAATGTATCCATTCCGATAACCTCATCAGCAAGGCGGTACCATTCTAAAGCGCGTGCAGCTTCAATAGCTACTTTTTTACTTGATGGTTTTATGATAGAATCGATGTAGTTTTTATCTTGTTCAATGAAAAGATCATAACACGGAACAGAGACAACATCTACTTTTTTGCCCTCTTTGTTTAAAAGCTCTTTTGTTTTGAGTGCCAGCTCTACTTCACTTCCTGAAGCCATAAGCGTTATCTCTGCATTCTCATCACTTGCAAGAAGGTATCCACCATGGCTTGCATCACCACTAACAGCGTTAGGAAGCACTGCTAAACCTTGACGAGAACATACAAATGCAGATGGAGATTTATCCATAGTTAATGCTTTTTTCCATGCTGCTACATTCTCACGCCCATCTGCCGGTCTCCATACATAAAAGTTTGGCAGTGCACGGAACTGTGAGAGATGTTCAATTGGTTGGTGTGTCGGACCATCTTCACCAACACCAATACTATCATGTGTCCAGATAAAGAACTGCTGAATCCCAGTCAATGCTGCTATACGCGCTGCAGGTTTTAAATAATCTGAAAATACAAAGAATGTCGAAGTAAACGGCATGATAGGACCATAAAGTGCCATCGCATTTGCAATTGCAGCCATTGCATGCTCACGAATACCAAAGTAGATGTTTTTACCTTTTGGAAATACACCCATATCATTAAGGTATGTTTTGTTCGATGGGCTTAGATCTGCTGAACCACCGATAAATGCAGGAATCGCTTTGGCAATTGCATTTAAGATCTTACCGTTTGTGTTTCTTGTCGCATCAGCTTTATCGAACTCCGGCCACTCTATACGTGAGAAGTCATGGTTGAGCAGTGCTTCAAGTGCTTCATTTTGCTCCATAAGCGGTGCAGTTTTGAGTGAGTGAATCCACTCACGCTCTGCCAAATCTCCTGCTTCAACAGCGCAACGAAAGCGTGCCATTACATCTTCAGGAACAAAGAACTTTTTCTCAGGGTCAAAGCCGGCTCCACGTTTTGCATCAGCAATAACATCTTCCCCAAGTGGTGCACCGTGAGAGTGGTGACTTCCCTCTAGTGGTCCTGCACCTTTTGCAATGATAGTATTTGCAATAATTAGAACCGGTCTGTCAGCTTTTTTTGCTTGCGTGATAGTTGCATCTATCTCATCATAATCGTGTCCATTGCACTCTAAAACTTCCCAGCACTGAGACTCAAAACGAGCACGAATATCTTCTGAAATGGAAAGATCTGTATTTCCCTCGATTGTAATACGGTTAGAGTCATAGATAAGAATAAGGTTATCAAGCTTATTGTGTCCTGCAATTGAACATGCTTCATAGCTGATGCCCTCTTCCAAGTCACCATCACCACACAGACAGTAAACATTGTGGTCAATCAATTTTGCAGTTTCACTATTTACCTGTGCTGCCATAAACTTTGAAGCCATAGAGAAACCTACTGCATTTGCCACACCCTGACCAAGTGGTCCTGTTGTAATCTCAATACCTGCAGTATGCCCAAATTCAGGATGTCCTGGAGTTTTAGAGTCTAGTTGGCGGAAGTTTTTCAAGTCTTCGATTTCTAAACCATAACCCCAAAGGTAGTAGAGTGAATAGATAAGCCCTGTTGCGTGTCCACCAGAGAATACAAGTCTGTCACGGTTTAGCCATGAAGGGTTTTTTGGGTTATGTTTTAAGTGTTCACTTAAAACCACTGCAATATCAGCAAGCCCCATCGGTGCACCGGGATGCCCCGAATTTGCCGCCTGAACCATATCGGCTGCTAAAAATCTAATTGTATTTGCCATCTTTTGACGCATTGCATTATCACTCATCTATTTCTTTCCTTCATTTTTGTGTCTGTTTATGTACTTTGTAAGTATTGGTGACAATTCACGCTGTAAACTCTCATCAAAACTCTCCATCGTCTCTGTTAAACTTTGTGCCAGTGCATCTGCCTCACGCAGTGCTACTTCAAGCCCTAAAATCGTTACAAACGAGTTCTTATCTTCATCATTGTTTGTCAGTTTTCCTGCCTCTTGGCTGCTTTGTGTTACATCGAGTATATCATCTTGTATCTGAAAAAGCAGACCAAGGTCTATCCCAAAGTCATAGAGCTTCTCTGCCTCTTCTGTGCGCCCTACTATGAGTGCACCCATCTTCAGTGATGCAGCTATAAGTTTTGCTGTTTTGTTGGTGTGGAGTGTTTTTATATCTTCGAGTTTGAGTGGCTGGTTTTCAAAGTGACAATCTATCGCCTGCCCTAAAACCATACCATTGAGTCCACCATTGTGTGCTAGCTCATAGATAAGTTTTACTTTTGTTTCATCACTAAAAGGTGCAGTTGATAAAACCTCAAAAGCGTAAGTATTAAGTGCATCACCAACAAGTATCGCTGTTACTTCATCATAAGTAATATGAAGTGTCGGATGTCCACGGCGAAGCGGAGAGTCATCCATCGCGGGAAGGTCATCATGAATAAGTGAATAGGTATGAAGCAGTTCAATAGCATAGGCTGCATGGTATGCAGACTCTAACATCAGAGGATTGTACGCTTTGACAACACCCAAAAGCAGTGCAGGACGAAAACGCTTGCCTCCCGCTTGAAGCATATTTTGCAGAGCACTCTCATAGTGTGGGTGAATACTCTTTGATGTTGGTAGATGATCTTGTAAGAACTGCTCAAAATTTTGCATGTGAAATTGTACTTCTTTTCTACTTAATGTTTACAAAAAATTCAAAGCCATTTCGCTCAAAAAGAAGCGAAGCTATGTTATGATGTTTTTCTATGTAGCTGCGTAATTCTTTTTGTGATTTTATGGGCTTTTTATTGACCTGTATCAGTCTGTCTCCAACTTTAAGACCATAAGTACTAAACTTGCCACCTATCTTTGTAAGATGAAGTTTTTCATCAAAATAAAGACCTTTTTTCTCCAAAAAAGTATCACTTACATAGCCACCGCCATATCGTTTTTGCAGTGTGATGGTTGTTTTTTTCTTTTTCCCCTTACGCAAATAATCCAGTGTATGTTTAGAGCCGACTTTTGCAAAGAGGATTCTTTGCATCAAAAGAGCAGCGCTTTGAACTTTTTTACCATCCATTGCGACTATTACATCATCTTTTTTGAGTGGGTTGTTCTCAAAGAAAGGATCTTTTGCACTCACAAAAACTCTATTTTTATACTGCTTCACACGAATACCCATATCACCGTACTCGACTCTCTGAGTTGCCAAGAAATGCTCTATATATTCCTCTTCAATCACTCCCCTTTTTGTTACTATACCTGCTAAAAAACAGCATGAGGTAGTAAGCAGTGAAGGTGCTATCAATGGCTCACGCAACTTTGCAAAACTGTTTAAACCAAGTTGCCTCTGTGCAACATTTGCCTGGCAACTCTTTGTATCAGACACCATCGCAAGCGGTGATTTTTTTGTAGTATCTAATGTAAACGGATAGGCAAAAGGCTCTTTGTTTTTTACAAGATATAAAGATAAAAATGGGTCATATTTTACAATATCTGCATTAGGTTTTGAAGTGGATTGCACAAGTCTGTACTTGGAGTCTAGTGGGATAAAAAGTGTGTCGTTTTGGAGTGCGTGAGCATCACGAACTTTTTGAACACAGGAGCTATAACCACCACTGCATGCAAAAAGATTGAAAAAAGTAAGCGTACTAAGCAGAAGTAGGCGCAAGAACACCTTACTTCATCCCACCAAACGGGTTTGCTCCGCCAAGCATTCCAAGAGCACTTTGCTGCTGGTTTTGCTGTACCATTTTGTTTGCATCATTAATAGCACCGATAAGTAAAATCTGCAATGAGTCTTTATCTTCTAAAAGTTCATCATCAATGTTTAGATCAATCACCTCACCATTACCGTTGAGCGTGAGTTCTATCATTCCTCCACCACTTTTTACAGTAAAGGTTTTAGAAGCAAGTTCTTCTTTGAGCTTTTGGGCATTTTCTTGAAAACCTTCAAGCATTTTGCTAAGATCACCCATATTGCCAAACATGACTAGATACTCTCTACGATTTCATCGATGTTGTTCTCATCATTTAAAAGAACAACTGTCGGCTTGTAGTTTTGGAGCTCTTTTTCATTATATGTAGCATACGCAACGATGATAACTTTATCACCTTTGTGAACTTTACGTGCAGCTGCACCGTTTAGGCAGATGTCACGTTTACCACGCTCACCAAGAATAATGTAAGTAGAGAAACGCTCACCGTTGTTAATGTTTAGTATCTCTACTTTTTGCCCAACACGCATCTTGGAAGCTTCTAAAAGTTCCTCATCTATTGTGATAGAACCAACATAGTTCAAATTGGCATCTGTAACAGTAGCGCGATGGATTTTGCTGTACAACATCTCAATTGTCATTATTTTTCCTACATTCCCATCTGTTTTTTCATATCAGCAGGGCTAATTGGTTCATCCCACATCTCTTTGTCGATCACGTACTCTTCAACTACGTTACCGCCAAGAATGTGTTCTTGTACAATTTTATCAATTTTTTCTTTAGTTAATCCTGCATACATAGTATGACCTGGTTCAACTAACATAACTGGACCCATTTGACAACGGTTCATACAAGAAGTTCTGATTGGTTGAACTGTTCCCATAATACCCTCTTGCATAAGTTTTTGTGCAAGGTACTGAAAAAGGTCTTGAGTCTGTGGTGTAACACATGATGGTTTTGGCATTCCTGGAGGAGCTGACTGCTCACATTTGAAGATATAATATGCCGGTTGTGGAATTCCCATGGAAATTCTCCTTAAAATTTTTGTGCAATTATAGCAAAAATTGCAGACCATTTTCTAATAGTGACAAATAAGTTCATATTTTTAAGATATAATTTGGAAAAATTTGAGGATATTCATTTGAAAAAACTACTTCTGCTTTTACCACTTTTAAGTTCACTGCTTCTTGCCGAAGCAAAGGTCTATTTTGGTACCGGCTATACCTATAACAGTGAGACAGTCTCTTATCTTGGTAAAGAAAAAAGTTTTAACAGTAACGGTGCACGCATTAAAGTAGGCTATGGAGACATTAAAGCCTATGCTATCGAGCTTTCACTAGACTATATTGACAACAAAAAAGCTGTACTCTCACAAAATGATGCAGAGAAGATCTGCTTTAATGTTGAGCTTTTAAAAGCATTTGACTGGGATATTTATGTATATCCGTTTCTTAAAGCAGGTTTTGGTGGAGGCTATTTTAAGACAAATGCAGATGTTGTGAACAAATCATTAACATATGGAACATGGAATCTTGGAGCAGGTGTCTTCATCCCATACGGTGAGCATATTGATGTGGAAATAGCATATGAGTACAAATCACTCTCCTACCAAAAAACAGATCCGGCTCTTAACACCAGCCCATCATCAGATCTCAATATCGCTTATATCGGTGTTAACTTTCGATTTTAGCGATAAAGCTAAGTATCTCTTCTAAAACCTCTTTGCGTATCCTGTCCTTTTCAATAAAAAGTTCATGATACGCACCTCTGATGTGTACTAAACTACACTGCTTCACTCTACTACAAAAATTATAATGTCCTCGTGCTGTCACTGCCGTATCATTTTCGGCTTCAAAGAGTAAAACAGGAATTTTTATTTTATGAGCCATCTCTTGACTCTTCCTGCTCCATTTACACGCCTCACGCAACCACTGTTTACTCATTCCCCCTATACGAATAGCAGGGTTTTTAGCATACTCTTTTTGCATAATCTCAAATCGAATTTTTGAGTGCGTGAGGTCATTTTGCTCAAAGGTCGTCTCTAAAATATCACTCTTAGCCGTTCCTAGTACAAACTCATGCAGATTCTTTTGCCTCTCTTGCAGAGAGCTGCAGACTCTCGAAGTAAGACCCTCACGCAAAACAAGAGGCTCATGCATAGGCGATGAGAGGACAAGTGCATCAAAGTCATCTCTATACTGTTCAACATAGAGCGATGCAATAGCTCCACCCATCGAATGTGCCAAGAGAATGCATTTTGGCTTTTTAGGTACAAAGTTCTCTACAAAAAATTTCAGATCATCTACATAATCATAAAAGTTCTCAACATGACCGATCTGCGGATTTGCAAGTGTTCTGGAAGAAAAACCCTGCCCTCTGTGATCGAGTATATAAACACTGTAGCCATTTTGCATCAAATCATATACAAGCTCTTTATACTTCACCATAGATTCAGTACGCCCACTGCTTATGACAATATTTGCCTTTGCGTGGGGCACTCTGAATATTTTATAGGCAATTTTGAGCCCATCAGGAGTCGTGAAGTATTGTAACTTTACTTTGTCAAAAGCGGGAGATATTTTTGTGTTATAGAGTGTGGAGAGTTTCTCTTCTGTAGTGATAAAAGCACTGCCAAAAAGAAGGCTAAAGCCAAGAATGAGTCCAAGAAAAGCTCTCATTCTCTACTCGTTTTACAGATTGAGAAGTTCTCGAACAACTTCTCTGTCATCAAAAGGGAGTTTTTCATCGTAGATTATCTGGAAAGTCTCATCACCTTTACCAAGTATAACAACAACCTCGTCACCTTCTTGATCATCAAGTGCCATCTCTATGGCCTTTTTACGATTAAGCTCAACGCTAACGTTTGTCTTGTCTTCGATGCCTGCCAAGATATCATCGACAATGGCATCCGGGTCTTCATGGCGTGGGTTGTCACTTGTGATATAAACACGTTTTGCCAAAGAGGCTGCGACTCTTCCCATTAAAGGGCGTTTTGCTTTGTCTCTATCTCCACCTGCGCCAAAGACGACAAGGAGCTCTTTTTCTTTTAAAGCATTAAGCACCTGCGCCATACCATCTGGGGTGTGGGCAAAGTCCACTATGACATTTGGAGCCATACTTACCTGCTCCATTCTGCCACTCACACCTGCAAAGTTATCTACAACATCACAAACCTCTTCAAGGCTCTTGTCTGTAATGATATGTGTTGCTGAAATTGCTGCCATAAGGTTGTAAAGGTTGAAAAAACCGTGCAGCGAAGCAGTAAATGGTACTATTTCCTGAAAATGTTGGATAATACCACTGCTTCCGTCATTGAGCGAGTAAGCCATAAGTCTATAGGTTGCCGGGTTTTCTATACCGTATGTAAAAGTGTTTTTGATGTTGAACTTCGCGCGTGGTTCATCTTTGTTGATGAGCTTTTTGCTCTCGTCTTGAAAAAATGAGTTTTTGACATGAATATACTCATCAAGCGTTTTGTGATAATCAAGATGGTCCTGTGTTATGTTCGTAAGGATCTTAAGCTCAAAATCAAGCCCCTCAATACGCTTTTGAACGATTGCGTGAGAGCTTACCTCCATAACGAAGTACTCACATCCGGCCTCTACTGCTTGATAGATATGTCTATAAGTATTGAGTACAGAAGGAGTTGTGAGGCTTTTACCCTCTACAACTTCATCGTTCATAAAAAGACCACGAGTACCCTGTAGTGCTGCCTTGTAACCCAAGTCGAGTAAAAACGAATAGATGGCACTTGCTGTTGTTGTCTTGCCGTTTGTTCCGGTAATGCCGACAATCTTTATCTTATCTACTCCAAAAATCGGAGCGATATCGGCTGCTTTGATAATGGAGTGCGCTCCTCGTTTTTTAGCATCATCAAGATACTTCTCATTTTGTGCTGTTAAAACAAAAGCGGTATTTGCATCACACTCTTGTGAATTTTCAGTTACATACTCATAAGGCTGATCTGGAAGCTTAATTTTCAAGTTGTTTACCTTGTACCAATTTTTTGAGTAGTTTTGCCAGTACTTTATCTGTAGGGTAGAGTGAGAGTGCATTTTCAAGATATGCCAAAGCCATCTCGCTAAAACCGTTCTCTATCAGTTTTTCTAAAAAGTCTATAAAATCCTCTTTTTGCGTAATAAGTACTTTTGTTGAGAACATAATATTTTCAAAAGTCTCTTTAAAATCGGCACCCTCGTCCAAAAGCTTTTTAAAATCACTATATAAAATCCCATCTTCAAACTCTAAACGCTCACGCAATGGTTGTGCAAAAGCTTCTGAGAGTTTTTCAATAGTTCCATCCATGGTCTCAAGTATCTCACGCATAATTGCATCAGCCTCTTCCTTGTCCTCTTCTTTGAGAACCTCATAGTAGTCAAAAAGGGCTTCTGCACCCTCCTCACCACTAAGAGCCATCTCTGAGAGAATCACACCGTTATATGCCTCTTTTGAGTTCGGATAGTTTTGCAAAACTTCAGCGAACTTTTCTAACGCACGCTGATAGTCTGCTTTTGTAAAGCTCTCTTTTGCTTGTGATAATATTTTATATTTACTGATATTACTGCTCATTTTTCTCTTTGATTATAAATTGTCTATATCGTTTTCCATACCAAATGGTACATTGACTACACACAACTCAGGGTGGATATCCATTCTCAGTTGTCTCTCAACACCATATTTGAGTGTAGAACCACTACTTGCACATCCGATACATGCACCTTTTAGCTGCACATATACAGTACCGTTCTTCACTGTAATAAAGTCTATATCTCCACCATCAAGTGCTAATGAAGGGCGAACCTTGTCTATAACATTTTTTACCGGATCCATTAGCTCTTCATCTGTAAATGGTATCATTTTAGTTCCTTTAATTTATCAAAATCTTATGGAAGTTCTACTTCCTGTATTATAATCATAAAATATGACAAAACCGCTTAACAAGTCATAAAAAAATATTTTACCTATGCTTTTAAAGCCATTACCTCGACTACATAACTCGGTTTTCGCATACCGACAATAACATAGTCAATATCTTTTTGCTTCAATAAAAACTCCAAAGCGCACTCTTGCATCTTTTTGTCGCAATCTTTAAACTCCTCTTTTAGAGCAGTTTTTGTTAAGCGTGAGCACTCATAAGCCACCATATCTCGATAGGCTCTTAGGAATGTATCGATATAGCGAAGGAGTATCTCACGTACATCCTCTTGAATATGCTCAATGCTTTTTTTGATATGTGGCAGAATCTGTGCATATAAAAAGCTGTCATAGTCACCTATCCAGCCAAACTTATGCTTGTTCATATCCATCTGCTCTATTAGATTATAGAGATTTTCAAGCTCTTTTGTATCACAAACTTCCAAAAGTTCATTATAAGCATGATAGTACTCTTTTGGCTCTTCATACTCTGCTAAACGGTACATCAGAGAATCTTTTTGTGCATTGAGCGGTCTGTTTGAAAGTACTCGCAGACCATTTTCCTTTGCCCATGCAGCACACTTAAGCCCCTCAAGTTCTAGCATATTAATAGGCAGTTCTATAGTTGTAAAACTGTGCTCTTTTGCTCCTGCTTCTTTAACTGCTTTTTGTGCTAAAGTGATGAGATCTTCATAAGGTAAAAACTCAGGGTCATTCGCAGCTTTTGCAAATGAGTTTGAAGAGATGCCATAGGAGTTGATACGACCATTTTGCACCTCCTCTTCAAGTGCTACAAATGCTTTGTATATCCTTTCATACATTACATCAAGCATTTCATCTCTTGGCATCTCATTTTTAAGTGCCTCATAGATAAAATACTCAGGATTATGAATAAGATAACAATCTATCTGAGAAAGTTTTAGACGCTCGAGTGATTCTGTGAGCTGCTGATGGCAAAATGACGGTGCTATGGAGTGGTAACAACTCTCAGAAAACTCCACAACATCTTCAAAAGGCTTTTCTTTGTGTTTTTGAAGGTTTGAGCCTTGAATATAACCAAATTTAGATACGATTTTTAGCTTGTTGATACGCTCTTGGTCAAAACCTGCCATCGCTTTGGCAATAGCACGTTCAGCACCACCGTCCATATAGTTCGTAGAGGTATCGATGAGCTCTACTCCACTCTCAATAGCCAGCTTTAAAGCCTCAATATGCAGTGGATTTTCATCACTCACTCTATAGGTTCCAAATGCGAAAGTACTCATAATATATTCCTGTTTGTTAAAGTATTTTAGAATGTGGAAGGAAAGTGAAAGTGTTTGCTATACCGGGAAGACCCGATATAACAAGGAAGAAAAATTATACTAGTTCGATGAATGCCATAGTCGTAGCATCACCACGACGAATACGAGTTCTAGTAATTCTTGTATATCCACCAGCACGCTCAACATACTGAGGCGCGATTTCATTTACAAGTTTTTTAGTTGCTTCTTTGTTTTGTAAAAGTGCAAAAACAGCTCTATGAGCGTTAGAGTCACCTTTACCAGCAACAGTGATTAGTTTTTCAATGTAAGAACGAAGTTCTTTTGCTTTTACAGCAGTAGTTTCAATCTTACCATGTTCAATTAACGAAATAGCTAGGTTCGCTAAAAGTGCTTTTCTGTGTGCACTTGTACGTCCTAGTTTACGATATCCATGACGGTGTCTCATATCTCAATCCTCTTTTATTAAGCTACTTCTTAAGAAGCTGCTTCAATTTTCTTTTTTAGTGCTGCTACTAAATCATCATCTAAATCAGCACCAACTTCAAAACCAAACTCTTGTACTTTTTCTACGATCTCATCGTAAGATTTTTTACCAAGATTTTTTACATTTTTCAGGTCATTCGTACTCATAAGTACAATTTCACCGATAAGTTTAATATTAGAGCGATCAAGGCAGTTAAAACTACGCGCACTGAGCCCTAAGTTATCTATGTTAGTCGTTAGTTTTTTAAGTTCTGGCGACTCTTCAACTCTTTCAATAGTTGCAGGCGCTTTAATGCTAATCTCAGAATTAAATACTGCAAGTTGTGCGTACATAACTTCTAAAGAGTTTCTAAACGCATCGATCGGAGAGATCTGACCATCAGTTCTGATGTTCATAACAACTCTCTCAAATGATGGGTTGTCCTCTACAAGAACGTTCTCGATCTTATATGTTGCACTTCTTACAGGTGTGAAGTATGCATCTAGTGCAATGTAACCTTCACCATCAATCTCTTCCATAGTATCTTCACTTGGTACGTAACCGATACCTTGTGCTATTTTGATACTAAAGTTAAGCGTAGAGTCTTCGTTTAGAGTAGCTAAATGCGCCTCTGGTGTTACAACTTCTACTTCGTCATTGCTAAGATCTGCTCCAGTAATAGTACATGGACCAGCAAAGCTGTAGTTGATCTCAGCTTCAGTTGCATCATTATTTAAACGAAAGCGAATCTCTTTAAGATTTAAAATAAAATCTGAAATATCTTCAAGCATACCGCGCACTGAGTCGAACTCATGTTTAGCACCTTCGATTTTAATAGCAATCGGTGCGTAACCAACTGAACTGCTTAATAGAAAACGGCGAAGTGGGTGAGCCAAAGAGACAGCGTAACCAGTCTCAAACGGGTACGCTATAATGTTGGCTTCATTGTCACTTATTTGTTCTACCTCGAACTCTTGAGGAGCAAGTGGTGTAGTTTTAATCTTTTTCATCTCTTTTACGCCCTTTTTATTAATTATTATTTCGAGTAAAGCTCAACGATTAAACGCTCTTCTACAGGAATAACAACCTCTTCACGCTCAGGAAGACGAGTAAAGATACCAAATACTTTCTCAGCATCAATATCAACCCATGGAGCAAGACCAGTTTGGTTTGTAAGCTCGATAGCTCTTTGAATTTGGTTGTTGTTTTTGCTTGCTTCTTTAACCTCGATCTTTTGACCTGGTTTTACACGGTATGAAGGGATATCCACTTTTTTACCGTCTACAAGAATGTGACCATGTGTTACAAGTTGGCGAGCGAATCTACGAGTAGATGCAAATCCCATTCTGTAAACAACATTGTCAAGTCTTTGCTCGATTAGTGTAATAAGGTTTGTACCTGTATTTCCTTCACGACGCTTAGCTTCAGCAAACAGTGCACGGAATTGTTTCTCAGAAACACCATACATGAATTTTGCTTTTTGTTTTTCATTGAGCTGTAAACCATACTCAGAAACTTTTTTACGACGTTGACCATGTTGACCTGGACCATATGGACGCTTTTCTAAAGCAGACTTACCTGCTAAACGACGCTCACCTTTTAAGTTAAGGCTTACTCCAAATCTTCTTTCGATTTTTTCTACTGGACCTCTATATCTTGCCATCAGTAATCTCCTTAAACTCTACGGCGCTTAGGTGCGCGACAACCGTTGTGTGGTAATGGTGTAACATCCTTCATGAATGTAACACGGATTCCTTCGATAGCACCAACAGATTTAACTGCAGTTTCACGACCAGAACCAGGGCCTTGTACTTTAATACCAAGTTCTTTGATACCATGTACTTTTGCTTTTTCTACTGCATCTTCAACTGCTGCTTGTGCTGCAAACGGCGTAGATTTTTTAGAACCTTTGAAACCAAGGCTACCAGCAGAACTCCATGCAATCATATTTCCCATCTCATCAGTAATAGTTACTAATGTGTTGTTGAATGATGCTGCGATATGAATAATACCACGAGATATATTTTTCTTTACTACTTTTTTTCTAACAGCTTTTCTTTTTGCCATGCTTTAATCCCTTACGCTGCGCCGACAGTTTTACGTTTACCCTTACGAGTACGCGCATTTGTCTTAGTTTTTTGTCCACGAACTGGAAGACCACGACGGTGACGAAGACCACGGTAACTTCCTAGATCCATTAATGATTTAATGTCCATAGCAACTTTTTTACGAAGATCACCTTCTACCATGTATTTCTCACGGATCTCTTTAGTGATCGCTGCTACATCTTCTTCACTTAATTCGTAAACTCTTTTGTTATAGTCAATACCTGTAGCGTCTAAAATAAGACGTGAAGTATGAAGACCAATTCCATAGATGTATGTTAGACCATACTCTATTCTCTTTTTCTTAGGTAAATCAACACCAGAAATACGAGCCATGGTTATCCTTGTCTCTGTTTATGTTTAGGGTTCTTGCAGATTACTCTTACAATACCTCTTCTTTTGATAACTTTACAGTCATCACACATTTTCTTTACTGAAGCTCTTACTTTCATCGTAAGTCCTTGTCTTAGTTGTCTTTACTGTTTTTAGGCAAAGAATCTTTAAATATTCGCTTGCCAATACTTCTAACCCTATACAATATATAGAGGTAGAAACACTCTTTATCGTTGTTAAAACAGCAAAGCGGATTGGAATTATAGCAAAACAAATGTAAAACTTTTATTAAGCTTATAGGACAATTTCTAAAATGACACAAAAGTGACAAAAATTATTATTGCTCCTTAACGCAAGATGCATTAAACTGCTGCTATCACTTTAGGAGTTAGCAGATGGTTGAGTATATTTTAAAACGTGACGGCACTTACAAGCAGTTTCAATCTTACAAGATCGAAGATGCTATAAAGAAAGCCTTTGATAGTGAAAATGTTTCATATGATGAGACTATCTTTATCAACGTTTTAGAAAAGCTTGAGCATAAGCGTGCTGTTGCAGTTGAAGACGTTCAGGATTTGATCGAGTATGAGCTGTACAAGGGTAGATATTTTGACGTAATGCGTTCTTTTATGATTTATCGTCATACGCATAAAATGCAGCGTGAAAACCTTTTGGATGATGACACTACTTTTGTCAACTCAACACAGACCATTGAGGAGTATATAAATGGAAGTGACTGGAGAATTAAAGCAAACTCAAACACAGGCTACTCCAATGCAGGACTTGTTAACAATACTGCAGGAAAAGTGATTGCAAATTATTGGCTAGATAAAATCTACTCAAAAGAGGAAGGGTATGCGCATAGAAATGGGGACTATCACATACATGACTTGGACTGCCTTACAGGTTACTGTGCAGGCTGGAGTCTGAGAGTTCTTCTTGATGAGGGATTTAACGGTGTGCGAGGAAGAGTTGAGAGCAGTGCTCCAAAACACTTTAGAGAAGCACTTGGACAGATGGCTAACTTTTTAGGCATCTTGCAGAGTGAGTGGGCAGGAGCACAGGCGTTCTCCTCTTTTGACACCTATTTAGCACCTTATCTATTTAAAGACCAACTCTCATATAAGGAGGTAAAGAAAAGTATTCGCAGTTTCATATATAATCTTAACGTCCCTGCACGATGGGGACAATCACCTTTTACAAATATCACAATCGATTGGAATGTACCTGCAGATCTAGCAGACCAGATTCCAACAAGTAAGCAAAGACATCTCTTTGAGGGTGTTGAAGATGCCACACTAAGATTCAAAGCACAAGAGAGAGGGGCCAACTCTCTCACAGATATGACATACAAACATTTCCAAAAAGAGATGAATATGATAAACAAAGCTTACTACGAGGTTATGACAGAGGGAGATAAAACCGGTCAACCTTTTACATTTCCTATACCTACCGTCAATATCACTGAAGATTTTGACTGGTACGGTGAAAATACCGATCTGCTGTTTGAAAATACAGCAAAAATTGGCTCTTCTTATTTTCAAAATTTCATAGGGAGCCAATACAAACGTGATGAAAACGGAAACTTAGTAGAAAATGAAGAAGCATACAAACCCGGACATGTTCGCAGTATGTGCTGCAGACTACAACTGGACTTAAGAGAACTGCTTAAGCGCGGTGGTGGCCTTTTTGGTAGTGCTGAGATGACGGGAAGCATCGGTGTTGTTACGCTCAATATGGCACGACTCGGTTTTTTACACAAAGGCAATAAAGAGAGTCTTTATGCAAAACTCGATGAGCTGATGGAGCATGCAAAATCCACACTGGAGAAAAAACGCGTCTTTATTCAAGAGATGTATGACAGAGGACTTTTCCCCTATACTAAACGCTATCTTCCGGGATTTAAAAACCACTTCTCCACCATTGGTGTCAACGGTATCAATGAGATGATAGCAAACTTTAGCAATGGGGAGGAGAACATTACAACCATAAAAGGGATGGAATTTGCCATTGAAATTCTAAACCATATGCGCTCACGCATGGTGGAGTTTCAAGAAGCAACAGGAAACCTTTACAACCTTGAAGCTACACCTGCTGAGGGAACAACCTACAGATTTGCCAAAGAGGACAAAAAACGCTTTGGAGACAAGATTATTCAAGCGGGCATGGATAAGAATATCTACTATACAAACTCCTCACAAATCCCGGTTGATTACACGAGTGATCCGTTTGAAGCGCTAGAACTCCAAGATGAACTTCAAACAAAATATACAGGCGGAACAGTACTACATCTCTATAT
>JAMORG010000107.1 GCA_027063745.1 Sulfurimonas sp. | reverse complement strand
CGACGAAGCTATTTAAAGCACATGCCATTTTTATATTTACATAGCATTTATGCTATGTAAACTTCAATTGATTAAATTTTAATCAGAACTTCTTTTGTAAATCATCTCTTTTTTGTTAGTATGTTCGTAATATTTTATTCTTAAAAAAGGAATTTTAATGGCTGAAGCCGATTTTAAATACATAATAGATACTTTTTTTGCTCTTTTTTCAATGGTGCTTATTATTTTTATGGTGCCTGGCTTTGCTATGCTTGAAGCGGGTTTGGTAAGAACGAAAAATGTATCTTCTGTTTTAACGGTAAATACACTCATTTATGCTGTTGCTTCAATAATGTTTTTACTTGTTGGCTATTCACTTGCGTTTGGCACGTGGGAGAGTTCATCTATGAGTATTTGGGCTGCATTTTTGTTTCAGATGGCATTCGTCGGTAAAACCATTAATATTATGAGCGGTGGTGTCAGTGAACGTGTGAAAATTATTCCTTTGATGATCTTTACAATTGTAATGGCAGCACTTATCTATCCGACTGTGGTTAATATATCATGGGGTGCAGATATGATCGCTGGAACATTTTTAGATATTGATATGTATGACCTCGCAGGTTCTACGGTTATTCACTCAACCGGAGGTTGGGCACTTTTAGCTGCCATCTTGATTGTCGGGCCGCGTAAAGGACGTTATAAAAATGGTAAAATAAGAGTCATCCCAGCATCAAATATTCCCTTGGTAGTTCTTGGTGCATTTCTTTTGTGGATAGGTTGGTTTGGTTTTAACGGTGGAAGTGTCGGTTCAATCTCAAGTGTCGAAAATGCTGATGCCGTGGCAAAAACTATGATGAATACAAATACGGCAGGACTTGCGGGTGCTATTATAGCAGCTAGTATTATGTATATACGATACAGATTTCTTGATATTACCATGATTTTAAATGGAGCACTTGGTGGGCTTGTAGCCGTTACTGCTGGACCTGATCTCTATGATATGTACACACCAATTCTTATTGGTGCTATTGGTGGAGCTTTGGTCGTTTTTGCTGTACCATTTTTTGACAAACTTCAGCTTGATGACCCTGTCGGTGCACTCTCAGTACACCTTGTAAATGGTATTTGGGGAACCTTGGCAGTTGGTATCTTTGCCGAAGATGTCTCTATTTTGGCACAACTCAAAGGAATTGTAGTCATTGGAGCTTTTGCATTTATAAGTTCATTCATCACTATTTTCATTATTAACAAAATCGTACTCTTTAGAGCAGATGATGATGTGCAGCTTGAAGGGCTTGATGTCAATGAGGTAGGTGTTGAAGCTTATCCTGAGTTTAAGCGAGCGATTTAACACTAATGTAACAGAGATTTCGATATTATTTGTCCTATGACAAAACATACGAAATCTTTTTTATTCTCTTTATCTGTTCATCTTCTACTAGCTGCAACACTCTTTTATGGTTATACAAAAGTTTCATCTCTTAATGTCAAAACAGCACAAACAAACGAAAAAAGAATATGTATAAAACTTGGGAAAGTAACAAGTCAAAAAACACAAACTACTCAAAAAATAAAAACAGCTCAACGAGATCTGAAAAAAGTTGTGAAACAAAAGCCAAAAAAAGTGTTACAAAAAAAAGTAGAAAAAATCAAAAAAAAAGTACCACTAAAAAAGAAGATAGTTAAAAAAGAGCCTCCTAAAGAGATAATAAAGCATACAAAAACACAAGAGCTTGTAAAAAATATTCCAAAAGAGATAAAAGAAGAAAAAGCCCTTGAGGATGTTGTACTAAAAAAGAAAGAATTACTGCCAGAGAGTAAAAAAGAGGATGTGTCAAAAAAAGATTGTCCGCATGTATGTTGTGATACTTCAGTTTCCAAAGAAGAGGTCTATAAGAGTAACAATCTGTCAAAAATAGCAAAACTTCTACAAGAAAATCTCTACTATCCCAGACGTGCAAGAAAACGTGGCATTGAAGGCAAGGTTGTGGTACGTTTTGTTTTGCAAAAAGATGCAACTGTAAGTAATGTAGAAGTTGTCTCTTCAAAGAGTGATGTTCTGTCCCGTGGAGCTGTAAAGACCATAGAAAATTTATCAAAAAAGTTCCCTAAACCTGAGGAGACATTAACATTGACTGTACCAATAAGCTATTATCTTAGGGATTGAAAATTAGTTTTATCTTTGAATTTGTGTTTGAAGTTTAACAAGTGGTGACCCCTAGGAGACTCGAACTCCTGTAACATGGATGAAAACCATGGATCCTAACCGCTAGACGAAGGGGCCACTTGAAGTATAAAAGTAAAAATGGTGTCCCGTGATGGATTCGAACCATCGGCCACATCATTAAAAGTGACGTGCTCTACCAGCTGAGCTAACGAGACATTGTTGCTTCTCTTTGTTAAGAGGCCGAAATTATAGACAATTTTATTTTATATGTCAAGAGAAATCAAAAGAAATTTGTAAATTTCTTTATAGATGATTCATTAATCAGTAATTAAATATTTTTTAACTACAATCGTTCCCATATTAAAGGGATACAAAAGATGAATAGAAGCGTAGTAGCAGGAGTACTTTTTATACTGGTTGTGTTCTTTAGTTCATGTGCAAAACAAGTTGCAGTACATGCACTTGAGCCTGCCGAAGTTGATAGAGTTTCGCAAACAAAAAGAGTTGCTGTTTTAAATTTTAAAAATGACAGGGTTGGACTCTCACGCAAGATAGAAGCGAAACTGGCATCATTTGAGATAAATGGAAGAAAATATTTCACGGTTGTCGGTAGAAATGATCTTGATGCAGTACTGCGTGAGCTAAAGTTACAAAGTAGTGGTTTGGTTAATGAAAAAACAGCTGTAAAAGTTGGAGAACTAATAGGTGCTGATGCCATAATTTCTGGTGATGTACACAGACCAACAAAAGAAGATACCTATTTTTATGAAAAACGAGTTCGTTGTGCTGATAAAAAGTGTAAAGAGCTTGTTTATTATAATGTGCGTTGTATGAAACGCATAGTCGGGCTCTCTGCTGAGATACGCATCGTTGATGTTTCAAAAGGGGATCTGATTTATGCGGATACTTTGAATAAAAACAGTGTTTATAAGCACTGTAGTGATGACTCACGAGTTATCCCATCGACTATGATAGCAGCGCAATCTTTAGCAGAATCTATGGCAAACAGCTTTACTTATAAACTTACACCACATTACAAAACATTCTATGTAACACTCTTAGATGATCCTGATATTGACTATACAGATGAGCAGGAGAAGCTTTTGGATGTTGCTTTAGAGTATATTGAGCAAGGAAGACTCGATAAAGCAGAGAAGTTTTTAGCTCGTTTGATAGACTCTACAAATGAGAGAAGCTATGTTGCATTTTACAATATGGGTGTTGTCAAAGAGGCAGAAGGGAAATATGAGGAGGCTCAAGAGTACTATGAATACGCTGACAACCTAATGATAGAACCGATAGAAGAGATCAATGAAGCGGTAAAAAGAATAAAAGCACTTATTGCAAAAAAAGAAAAAACAATGAGGCAGTTGGATAGATAATGAAAAAAAGTATATATGTAATTTTAATAACATTTGTTTTGTTTTTTAGTGCTTGTGGCGGAACGAACCCTCAAGTAAAAGAACAACTACTTGAGCCTAAAAGTGATCTGCCGTCATGGTATATAAATCCTCCTGCTTCTGAGAGGGGGGTTCTTTATGGGGTAGGTGAGGGAGTAAACA
>JAMORG010000106.1 GCA_027063745.1 Sulfurimonas sp. | reverse complement strand
AAATCACTTGCAGAGATCAATGCCAATGTTAACATCCTTACACAATCCATTACAGATATTACGGCTTCTATTGACTCACAAAGCAGTGATATATCAAGTATTAACGACACTACTATTGAGATAGATAATAAAACACAACAAAATGCAGAGATTGTAAGTCAGGTAGATAAAGTCACCTATGAGGTAAAAGAAACAGCAGTTTCCATCTCCAAAGAAGTAATGAAAAGTAAATTTTAAAAGCACTCTTGTCTCTTGTTTTTTCATTCCCAACGTTCTCGTTGGGAGTATATACACTAAAAAATCAATCTTTCTGTAGCATCATTATAAAAAATGAAACCATCGTTCCAAGCACCAGCTGCCACGCAAAGCCGATGTGAATACCAAAGATATAAGGTTGCAGGGCAAGCACTGTAAAAAAACCACCAAGCAGAGCCTGAAGAACTGTTTTTGAATTGCCTCTTTTTGTAAAGATAGCCGCAAAATAAACACCTAAAAGCCCAGCATAAGCAAAGCTCATTACGCCTAGTGCAAAGCCAATGAGTGAGAGCTCACTTGAGCGTTGCCAGAAATAGCTTACCACTGCCATAATGGTTAATATAAAAGCAAAGAGTAAAACTGCCTTGCGTGAGACACTCAAGAAGTGAGATTCACTTGTTTGTGGTGCTTGTTTTAGCTTCCACGGTTTGTATATATCCTCTACCGCTACACTTGCCATCGCACCAAGAACAGAGTTTGTGCTTGAGAGTGCGGCTGCAATGGCTCCAACAGTTACAAGCCCACGCAAACCCTGTGGCATCTCATTTAGAATGTAGTACATAAAGATGGTGATGCTCTCTCCTTGAAAGTTCTGCGTGAGGTTTGTATTTTGATAGTGCAAAAAGAGCAGTGCTCCAATGGCTAAAAAGAGTAGCACAATAGGAATAGTAATAAGAATAGAGAGAATGAGTGACTTTGTAGCATCTTCTTTGTTCTTACAGCTCAAAACCCGCTGTGCCATATCTTGGTCAAGTCCAAAGGCAGCAATATTGAGCAGCAGCCATCCACCAAGTAGAGCAGGGATGCTAAACTTTCCGTCTAAAGAGGTATCAAAAAAAATGAGTTTGTTGTGCTCACGCAGAGTTTCTATGATGTTTATATCTCCTAGCGAGGCATAAAGATACCATGCTACTAAAATACCAGCGCCTACATAGGTGAGCGCTTGAATAATATCACTGTAAATGATAGATTTTATACCGCCAAAGTAGGCATAAAGCAGCGCTCCACCAATAAGCAACAAAATAGAGAGGAGCAAATGCCAAAAGCCAATGTCTAAAAAGAGAATCATACTAATAGCAAGCGCACCAATGTAGAGCCGTGCACCACTTGCCAAAATACGACCAAGTAAAAACATCACGCCGGCTTGCTTTTTTGCCGCTTCGCCATAGCGTTTCTCTAAAAGCTCATAAACCGTTACGGCTCCGATGGCATAGAACTTTGGTATAAGAAATTTGGCGATGAAGAAGACCGCTAAAAGAGCTGAAAGGTAGAAACCAATAAAAGTAAAGTCATGCGCATAGGCAAACTCTGGAGCACCTAAAAAGGTAGCGGCTGATTGGCTTGTGGCGACTATGGAGATGGCAACGCCAAGAAGGGGCATGGAGTTGGAAGCGACAAAGTAATCACGTGCATTTTTGATCTTGATCTGACTAAAGAGGTAGGAGCTGATAGTCAGTATGCCAAAGTAACTAAAAAATACAAACCAATCAAGCAATCCAAAAGTGCTATTCATTGGCACCCTTGAGATGAAGCTCTTGTGTGCCTTGGCGCACAGCACGCATAAACTTCACTCCCGGATCTGCTTTTTTTGTTCGGTATCCTTTGTCTTTTTCCAGCCATAAGGGATTTTTTTCCATCTCTCTGTACTCATGATGACCGATAAGGTAGGAGATAGTAGGATATTTTGCTTTGAGGTACTTTACAAGAGCAATATTTGCGCGTACTTGTTCTGCTGTGAGATCTTCTTTTTTGTTTTTTGCTCCACCGACATTTTCAACGCCAATGGCAGAGTAGTTTAGCCCTATAACATGACGTGCCATCCAGTTGTCTGGCATAAGTTGATATATTGTGCCGTCACGATCAATGAGGTAGTGTGCAGAGACATTGAGCGCTGATGCAGCGGCAATGTCTTTTCTATCAGTTAAAAGTCTTTGGGGATAGAGTCGTTTGAAACTATCTTGCAAGTTCATAACTGCTGTCCAGTGTAAGACAATGATTTTTGGAGTGATTTTTATATCTTTTACATTAAGACCATAGTGCTTTTTGATGTAGGCTTTTGTCATTGCTTTGCGTTGATGTTTAAAAATAATTGGCTTTTGAATGATGCTTTGGGCAGTATGGAGATTTGCTATACGCTTATTTGCCTCCTCTATGCGTGAGAGGGGAATTTTACCGGATTTTACTTGCGTGAGAATGGTATTTATAAGCTCTTTTGTTGAATTATGAGAGAGTTGATTGCCAAAAAGCAGCATATCGACGCCTGCATTGATGGCAAGCGTAACAGCCTCTTTGAGTGAATAGTGTGTGCTTATAGCTTTCATCTGCATGTCATCGCTGATAATGACTCCCCTAAATCCAAGTTGCTCACGCAGAAGTTTTTGATTGACCTTGCGTGAGAGGGTTGCTGGGTATTTGTCATCGAGCTCTCTGTTAAAAACGTGCGCTGTCATAATGGCACTTAGTTTTTGCTCACGCAACAGGATTTTATAGGGCTCTAGCTCTTTTTTACTCCATGTATGGCTAATATCTACAAAACCTTTATGAGAGTCCTGCAGAGATGAACCATGCCCTGGAAAGTGTTTGGCTACAGAGATAATGTTGTTTCTTTTTTGTGCATCTATAAGCACAGAAGCAATACGTGCTACTTTTTGAGGCTCTTTGCCATAAGAGCGCTTCATTTGGTAGATAACCTTGTTTTTTGGTTCGATGGCAAGGTCTAAAACAGGAGCGAAGTTCATATTTATACCCATCTCACGCAACATTTCTGCCTCTTGATTATAGATAGTGGCTATCTTTTTTGTCGGCAGTTTGGCTATGGCAGTTGCTGAGGGGATTTTTATGAAACCATAGGCAGGTTTGAGTCGTGCAACTTTTCCACCCTCTTGATCTACAGAGATAAACAGTGGTGCTTGTGCAAAGCTTTTGAGTTGTTGCGTGAGAGCTTTTAGCTGTTTGGGTGAGCGGATGTTTTTTGTTTTGTCTCTACTGTGAAAATCTCTGTCAAAAAGGATTACACCGCCTAGATTATACGCTTGTATATCTTTAACGATTTGTGACTCCTTATCAACGCTTGTGCCATCAAAACCGACAATTAGCATAGAGCCAATCATCTTTTGGAGTGTTGTATCATCGGGGAGTTCTGCGTGAGCGAGTTGTAGCAGCAGTAAAAAAGTAAGTAGCAGTTTCATACAAATCCTAAGCTTTAATAATGGTATCTATTTGTTGCATTTTAGCAAAAAGAAGTGACTTTGCAAGCTCTTTTGTCACTTTTTGTGGTTCAAAATGGTCACTGACAACTTTTAGGATATGAAACTTCTTAATGGCAGGGTTATGCACTACTGCATCATAAAAACCGTAACTCTCCATATCTGCCAGTTCATAAAGAGCTTCATTCTGTGCTTCATCAACACAGCTAATAAGAGGCAAGTCATCTTGAAATCTATGTTCAATTTCTTGATATATTACTCCGCCACAGCTTACAAGTTCGCCTATTATATAGTTGCGTGAGGCAGCACAAATACCTGCATTGATGTAGCAGTCAT
>JAMORG010000105.1 GCA_027063745.1 Sulfurimonas sp. | reverse complement strand
CTATAGGTTGTTTCCAATGATTTCGTATTGTAGCAGCACTATACGGTTCATTTTTATTATTTATTTTAGTAAATACATATCCATCATCTTTTATACCGAGAGTTGTTAATGCTTCTTTGAGTCTATTTGATAGATAATATGTCATATCTACTCTTGCTTTATTGTTTAAAGCCTTTATTGTATATATAGAATTAGTAAAATCTATATCTTCCCATTTTAAAGTAACTACTTCATTAAACCTTCTACCATGCATTAAAAACATAAATATTTCTTGTACAGGTGTTAATGGATAATTTCTTAACTCGACAAATAACTCTTTAATCTCATCTAATGATAAATCAAGCCCTCTTTCATTATTTAAAGGTGGTAAATCTTGCTGTTTTGCAGGAGAAGCTATACTAATACCAAATTTTGCTGCTTTCATATTGAAAAATTTAAATACTGGATTTACATACTGATATACTTTTCTTGAAGTCCGTTCTGATAATCCAGATTTTTTAATATTTACTACAGTCTTTTGTATATCTTCTTCGTCAATCATACCTATGGGTTTTTTCAATAATGGCTTTAACCATTTTTCATGAAATTGTTCAGTCCCTTTTTTATCATATTTATTTTTATCATCTCTAGCTTCATATTGTGCTACTTTATATTCAAGATATAATTCATATACATCTTTATAAAGCATCTCCTTAGAAAAGTCTTGTTTTTTAAATTTTGTATTAGATAATTCAACCATCAATTTATCATAAACTTTGGATGATTCTTTTATAGCATCTAATAATGTAACTGTAGCTGCAAATGTTAAAGTTTTTTTGCTTTGCTGTCTTTTTCCATTAATCATCTTAGAAGCTCTCACTTGTATCTTGTAAGGTTTCTTAAAAGTGATATTGGAAGATATTATCTTATTGTCTTTTATTTTTGTTGGAAGGATCTGTCCATCATCTACATAATTTAACCCTGATGTGTTATACTTCTTTAAATCAAACTTCATTTTATTACCTTAGGTACACAATTAAGTACACAAATTACTGTGTACCTTTGTAATTTATTATATATAAATGTAGTTGAAAGTTTTGTTAGAAAGCCCATAAAAAAGGAACTTTATAGATGATTGTAGGTACTTATAGTTTAAAAGTTTTTTGGATTCAAAATCCGTTGCCTTCGGGCGTGGCGGTTCAAGTCCGCCCGGTGGTACCACTTCTTATGTAAAATCCATAATTTACTTTTTTTAATGATGTTTTTGTAAAAAAGCATTGAGTGCGTTTGCAAAACTCTGTGCATCTTTTTGTGTGTATGGCTTTGGACCTTTTGTCATCTCACCCATCTCCCGTATACTCTCCATAAGATCTCTCATAGCAAGGTGCTGTTTGATGTTCTCTTTTGTATAGAGCTCGCCTCTGTGGTCTATCGCGTGAGCATTTTTTGTAATGATGCGATCAGCCAAGGGGATGTCTGCTGTAATAACCAAATCTCCCTCTTTTGCAAGTTCTACTATCTTGTGGTCTGCCTCATCTGCTCCGGCATCGACGATGATATACTCAATGTGTGCAGAGTTACCGATATTTATCTTTTTGTTTGCTACTACAACTGTTTTTATGGCAAGTTTTTCTATCTGCTTGAGCAATATGGGTTTTAGGAGGTTTACAAAAGCATCTCCATCTACAAAAATCGTCAATTGTGCCACTCTGTCAGCCTTTTATCTTTTATGAGAGTAGTATAGCGAATTTGTAACACAAATCTTTTGTATAATACTTCTATGAAACGACTTATAGCACTTTTTTGTTTTTTTTTCTTCTTAAATGGTCTGCTTTTTGCCTCTGATATAGAGCTGCATCGCAACTATCTTGTTACTCATCCCTATGTTACGCTCAGTGACATAACAGGAGAAAAAGCTGCAAACAACAAGCCCATCTTACACTTTGAAGCAGGCAAGCACATCTTACGTATCAAAGGTCAGAAACTACAAAAAATTCTGCAAAAACATGGTTGCAATGTAAAACCAAACCACTTTGCATACATTCAGTTCACACAAAAAAGCCCCATAGATACCACCAAGATAAAAAATGCCATAAAAGCACTCTACAAAAAACACTACAAAGCCATCACCATAAAAGCCATCACAATCACACCACGTGCCTACACTACTGAGCTGCCACAGAGTTACAGCGTCGGCTTTTCGAAAAAAGCTTACCTTAAAAGAGATGCCATCTGTTTTATCAAAACACCACAGAACAAAAAGCTCTTCTTCTCTTATGAAGTAGATGCGACTCTCCCTGTAATCTTTACGCGTCAACTCATCCAAAAAGGTGAACCGCTTACAAAGTTAAATACAGAAAAAAAGAGTATAATGCTGCAAAATTTTCGAGCAATGCCACTGCAGGAGTTGCCTCCTGGCAAGTATGAAGCAAAACATCGACTCAAAGCAAACAGAGCGCTCACGCAACGTGATGTAAAAGCACTCTATCTCATCAAGCGTGGCAGTGAAGTAACAGTAACGCTCAAAAATGACGGCATAGTGATTACTTTTAGTGCAAAAGCTGTGCAAAACGGTCATTTGGGTGATAAAATAAAAGTACAAAAGAGTAACAACAAACGCCTCTATGTGAGAGTTACCGGAAAGAACAAAGCAGAAGTAGAATGAAAAAGATAATTATAGCAAGCAGCGGAGCAAGCGGAGTGAATCTAGGTATTAAAGCCCTTGAACTGCTTCCAAAAGAGATAGAAAAACACTTTATTATCAGTGAGCATGCAAAAGTAGTGCTTGACAAAGAGATGAACGATGTTACTCTCCACCACAACGAAAATATCGGAGCTTCTGTGGCTTCGGGCTCTTTTGGAGTTGATGCAATGCTAATAGCACCCTGCTCTATGAACACACTGGCTAAGATCGCCTGTGGCATAGCAGACAACCTCGTCACTCGCACAGCTGCAGTGATGATAAAAGAGCAAAAAAAGCTTATCTTAGCTCCGCGTGAGATGCCCTTTTCTGCCATAGCACTTGAAAATATGCATAAGCTTGCCTCTTTGGGCATCATCATAGCACCGCCAGTGATGGCATACTACTCAAAGCAACAAAGCCTTGATGATATGGAAAACTTCATCATCGGTAAGTGGTTTGATCTGCTTGGCATTGAAAACCAACTCTATAAAAGGTGGGAATAGTTTTGAAAAAGATAGCACTCTATCCTGGTACATTTGACCCTATCACAAAGGGGCATTTTGACATTATTGAGCGAGCTCGCAGACTCTTTGATGAAGTGATAGTCGCAGTTGCAGAGTCAAAGGACAAAAAACCTATGTTTACACTTAATGAACGCATAGAGATGGCAAAAGCAGCCACTGCAAAGATAGATGGTGTGCGTGTTGTCGGCTTTAACAACCTTACAGTTGAGCTTGCACATGAGCTTGACGCGGGTGTGCTCATTCGCGGACTTCGGGCTGTAAGTGACTTTGAGTATGAACTCCAGCTGGGTTACCTAAACAACTCTCTTGATGACACTATCGAGACAGTATATCTTATGCCAAAGCTAAAACACGCCTTTATCAGTTCATCTATTGTGCGTAACCTTTTAAAGTTTAACGGTAAGACTGAGCACCTCCTCCCTAAAGAGGTACAAAACATCATAGGAAGTATGGACGCATGTACATTGCAATAGAAGGCATAGATACTGCCGGTAAAAGTACACAGATAGCTGCACTCAAAGAGCACTTTACAGATGCCATCATCACAAAAGAGCCAGGTGGTACAGCCATAGGCAAAGAGATACGAGAGCTTGTTCTCTCTGCAAGAGCACAAAGCAAACGTGCAGAGTTTTTACTCTTTTTGGCTGATCGTGCAGAACATGTTGCAGAGGTGATAGAACCAAACTTAAGTAAGATGATAATTAGTGACAGAAGTGCGGTAAGTGGTGTGGCGTATGCGCTCACGCAAGATGAGATAAGCAAAAAAGAGCTCGTAGAGCTCAATGACTTTGCTACAAAGAAGATCTACCCGCAAAAGGTATTTTTGCTCCGTCTGACAAAAGAGGAGCTCGAATTTCGTCTCTCACAAAAAGAGCTTGACGGCATAGAGCTGCGTGGAAGTGAGTACCTTTTAAAGATACAAGACTCCATTATAGAAGCGGCTAAACTTCTTAATATAGAACTCATCGAGATAGATGCCACGCTTTCAAAAGAGACTATAACCAAAGAGATCCTTGCCTATCTCTAAACCTCTCATATAAATACAAGATAAAAGATGGTATCCTTACACTACTATAATCTAAAGGGAGCCCATGATTCAATCACTCCGTGGAATGAATGATATTTTAGACCAGGAAACATCAAGAAGATTTACACACTTCATTGAGACTGCTACCAAGATAGCCGAGCGTTATGGTATGCGCTACATAGAGACACCTCTTTTAGAAGAGACTGCTCTTTTTAAACGCTCTGTAGGTGAGTCCAGTGACATAGTAGGCAAAGAGATGTACCAGTTTGAAGACAAAGGCGGCAATGATGTCTGTCTTCGTCCAGAGGGAACTGCAGGCGTTGTTCGTGCATTTATTCAAAACAAGCTTGATCGTGCAGGAGGAACACACCGTTTCTTCTACCATGGTCCTATGTTTCGTTATGAGCGACCACAAAAGGGTCGTCTGCGTGAGTTTCATCAGTTTGGCGTGGAAAGTTTTGGTGTAGAGAGTGTCTATGAAGATGCTGTGATGATTATGATGGTTGCAGATATCTTGGGTGAGCTGGGTATCGGCTACAGACTGCAGCTTAATTCTCTTGGCTGTAAAGAGTGTATGCCCCCATACCGTGACAATCTTGTAAAGTTCATCGAGAGTGTTGAAGATGAGATCTGTGAAGATTGTAAACGCCGAAAAGAGACAAACCCTATCCGCGTGCTTGACTGTAAAAATGAAAAGTGTCAAGCGCTTTATGAAAATGCTCCAAAACTCATCAACTCTCTGTGTGAGAGCTGTGAAAGTGACTTTAACAAGCTCAAAAAGATTTTAGATGCCAACAACATCGCCTATGAGGTAGATACAAACCTTGTACGTGGTCTTGACTACTACTCTAAAACCGCTTTTGAGTTTGTCAGTGACAACATCGGAAGTCAGAGTGCCATTGCCGGTGGCGGACGCTATGACAGACTTGTAGAGTTCTTAGATGGTCGCCCTACTCCTGCTGTTGGTTTTGCTATGGGGATTGAGCGTCTTTTAGAGCTTATCAAGATGCCAGAGGTCTCACGTGAGGGTTACTACTTCGGTGCTATGGATGATGAGGCAGTTGAGCTTGTCATCTCGCTCACGCAGCAAAAACGCAAAAGCGACAAAGCAAGCTGTGAGTACCGTGCAAGAAACCTCAAAAACCACCTCAAATCAGCAGATAAAGTGAATGCACGCTACTGCTGTGTTATTGGTTCTAATGAGCTTGAAAACGGAACTGTCTGGGTAAAAGACCTTGAAAACAAAACAGAAGAAACAGTAGAGCTTACTTCACTATGATAATAAAAGAAGGTGGTTTTATAGATACAGCCTGGGAGTTTTTCTTAGAGTTCTTTGAGTTCTTCATCGTCGCTTTTATCTTTGCCATCATCTTTTTATATATCTACGACAGATACATACAAAGAAAACATGCCCTGCTTATCAACTATCCGGTTATCGGGCGTTTTCGCTACCTCTTTGAAGCACTGCGTGAGCCACTTCGCCAGTACTTTGGGGAAGAGACTTTCTATGAGTCCAAAGACAAAGTGGACTGGGTGTATACAGCTGCAAAAGACAAACCAAACTACAAATCATTCTCCGTAACACAGCCATTTTCTGGTTCTCGTTTTATCATCAAGCATGCTTCAAGTGTTTTAAATGACAGTGAAGTTGATGAGGATATGAGTGTAGTATTTGGAAAAGACAGAGAGATTCCTTTTGTCTCAAAAACACCTATCATCCGCTCAGCTATGAGTGATGGCGCACTCTCACCCGAAGCTGTTCGTGCCTTTAGTCTTGCCGGACGTGATTCTGATCTTACCATTAACATAGGAGAAGGTTCTCTTACATCAAACCATCTCTTTACACTAAGAGCAGATCCAAATAACGCAAAATATCTTGAAATTGTAAAAAGTACTCCTCTCGCAGAACTCGCTTTTAAGATAGGAGAGAAGCTTTTTAACCGTAAAATAGCACTCAAATGGTACAGAAATATTCTGCTCAATAAAAAGACACAAAACACTTACATCTACGACACCCGCTCGCACGTACTTTTTCGTGTAAACTGGGACGCAGATATAGAGTACTTTCCACAAGAGGTTCCGCAGGAGCTGCCAAATATGATCTTTCAGATAAGTTCCGGTCTTTATGGTGTACGCGACAAAGATGGCAAGTTTGATGAACTCAGATACCAAAAAGTGATGAAATTTTGTCGTATGACAGAGATAAAGATCGCTCAGGGTGCAAAACAGACAGGCGGAAAACTCTCTGGTAAGAAAGTAACAGCGGACATCGCCTACTACCGTGGTGTAGAAGAGGGAAAAGATCTCTTTGCCCCAAACCGTTTTCCCTATGCAGATAGCACAGAAGATCTGCTAAACTTCGTCTCAAAACTCCAAAAACTCTCGCAAAAACCTGTTGGCTTTAAGATAGTCATCTCTGATGCGGCTTCCGTTGAAGAGCTTGCAAAAGCAATAGCGCAGAGAAAAAAAGATGCACAGAGCATTCCTGATTTCATCACTGTTGACAGCGGAGAAGGCGGCAGTGCAACAGCTCCACTCGAGCTTATGGAGTCTGTAGGCCTTACAACAAACAACGCTCTGTATATCTTAGATGCAATGCTTAAAAAATATAATCTGCGTGAGGATATCAAAATCATTGCAAGTGGTAAGATCCTCACGCCTGATGATGTAATCATTACCATGTGTATGGGTGCTGATGCCATTGGAATTGCACGTGGATTTATGATGAGCGGAGGATGCATACGTGCACGTATGTGTTCAGGATATGGCTCACATGTATGTCCTGTCGGTATGGCTACACAAGATGAGAAAAAGCGTGCTTCATACCTTGTGGTCAAAGAGGGAGGTGAAATTGGAAACTACCATAAAAATCTCATCAAAAGTATGCGTGTTATTTTAGCTGTGATGGGTATCAAAAACATTCATAATGTTTCACAAGAGTATCTTACATTTAAAAACCGTTCAGGTGAGATTTACTTCAATATCAGTGACTACTTTAAACAAAAACTTCATTTGTAAGGAAAAAACTTTTGAATAACTTTGGTTTAAATATTTGGGCAAACAAAAACTTTATCATTGAAGATGGCGAGGTTCGACTCAACTACAAGTCGATGCCATCTCTTTTAGAGATCACATCAAAGATTCGATCAAATGATGTCAAAGGTCCTATAATTTTACGTTTTCCACACCTTGTCAAGCGTCAGATAAAGACACTCTATAACTACTTTGACAAAGCCATTGAAGAGAACAACTACCAAGGCAGTTTCAATGCTGTCTTTCCACTTAAAGTCAACCAGTTCCCGGCTGTCGTAGAGGCTGTCACTTCTCAAGGTGCCAAGTACAACTATGGTCTTGAAGCCGGCTCAAAAGCCGAACTTATCCTAGCCATGGCAAAGACACCTGATGGTACAAACATCACAGTAAACGGCTTTAAAGATGAAGAGATGCTCACGCTCAGCTTTATCGCTGCACAAAGCGGACAAAATATCACTGTAACCATTGAGGGGCTTAATGAACTTGAGACCATCATCAATGTTGCATCAAAGTGCAGTCTAAAAGTTCCCAACATCGGCATACGTGTCCGGCTTCACAGTGCAGGCAGTGGTATCTGGGCAAAAAGTGGAGGAATGGATGCGAAATTTGGTCTTACATCTACAGAAATCATCGAAGCTGTAAAACTTCTAAAAGATGCTAATCTTTTAGATAAACTCCGTATGATCCACTTTCATATCGGCTCACAGATGGCAGATATTGCACCACTGAAAAAAGCGCTGCGTGAGGCAGGAAACATCTATGCTGAACTTAAAAAGATGGGGGCGGACTCACTCTCAAGCATTAATATAGGCGGAGGATTGGCTGTTGAGTATGACCAGCACGAAAAGGCTCACGCACGCAACTACTCCATAGATGAGTTCTCAAGCTCTGTTGTCTTTTTACTCGGTGAGATCATGAATGCCAAGGGTGTTGAACATCCTGATATCTTTACAGAGTCGGGTCGTTTTATCGTTGCCTCTCACGCAGTACTTATTACCCCTGTTCTAGAGCTCTTCTCACAAGACTACCATGAAAAACTGCTTAACTTTAAAGAGACAAACCCACCTCTTATTGAGGAGTTACGTGAGCTAAATCGCCTGTTAAACAATGCCAACTGTATAGAGTACCTCCATGATGCACTAGACCATATGGAGTCACTCTTTACTCTTTTTGATTTAGGTTACATCGACCTTCAAGACAGATCAAATGCAGAGATATTGGTACATAACATCATCAAAAAAGCACTTTACTTAAAATCTGCCAATCCTACAAATGAACTCGAACAGCTCCAAACACAACTTCAAGAGCGCTACCTTATAAATGCCTCTATCTTTCAGTCTTTGCCTGATTACTGGGGACTTGGACAGCACTTTCCCGTTATGCCGATTCACCACTTAAACACTACCCCTTTGCGTGCAGCATCTCTTTGGGATATAACCTGCGACAGTGACGGAGAGATTGGGTTCAACCCGGAAAAACCACTCTATTTACATGATGTAAATATCGATGAAGATGACTACTTTTTAGGATTTTTCAATGTTGGTGCCTATCAGGAGACACTTGGAATGAACCATAATCTCTTTACACATCCAAATGAGTATACAGTAGAGATAAGTGATACCGGCTATGAGATAAAAAATGCTGTTGAGTCTAAAAACATTCTTGAGATACTTAACTCCATAGGTTATGACACGCAAAAAATTGTAAACAAACTTAAAAGTGATTTAGAAAAAAGTACTTTTATTACAAAAAAAGAAAAAAGTGATACACTTACAAAACTAGAAACCTTTCTGAGCCAAAACGGTTATCTAAGAACAACTAATTAAGGAATTTTATGGGACTTTTGAAAGAGATAAAAGAAGATTTTTTAAACGTTTCTGAAAATGATCCGGCATACTCTTCCAAATTAGATTTTCTTTTTAACTATCCTGGTGTATGGGCCATTGTCTGGTACCGTGTAGCTCACAGACTCTACAAAGCCAACTTCAAACGCCTTGCTAAAATGATTATGGGTATTAATCAGATCATTACAAATATCGACATTCATCCAGCTGCTGAGATTGGTAAGCGTGTTTTCATCGACCACGGTACAGGAGTAGTTATCGGTGAGACAACAATCATCGAAGACAATGTCCTTATCTATCAGGGTGTAACACTTGGCGGTGTTTCACTCAACCACGGGAAACGTCACCCTACTATAAAAGAGGGTGTGGTTATCGGTGCAGGAGCAAAAGTACTTGGAAACATCACAGTAGGTGCAAATGCTAAGATCGGAGCAAACTCTGTAGTAGTAAAAGAGGTACCCGAGTGTTCAACTGCTGTGGGCATTCCTGCTCACGTAATTGAAAAAGGGCGCTGTAAAGATCCGTTTATGCACAATATGCTTCCAGATATTAACAAGGAGATGTTTGAGTATCTTCTCAAGCGTGTTGCAATATTAGAACATATTTTAGTACAAGACAACAAAGAACTGCTAGAACAAGATTTGGAACTGGAACAAATATACGATTCTTTTATAAAATCTATGAAAAATTAGCCTTTCTCAACTTATATCTATCAATAATTTAGTATAATTTCCCTAATATTTTCACCTAAAGGGTTTTTATGCTAACAAAACGCATTAACACACTATCTGAATCAATCACGATTGCCGTCTCTACACTCGCTCAAGAGTTAAAAGCAGAGGGCAAAGATATCATCAGCTTCTCAGCAGGTGAACCAGATTTTGACACACCACAGGTCATTAAAGATGCTGCTATAGCTGCTATTAACAGTGGCTTTACAAAATATACTGCTGTAGATGGGATTCCTGCTCTTAAAGAAGCTATCATTAAAAAGCTCAAACGTGATAACAACTTAGAGTACGCTCCAAATCAGGTAATTGTTAACAATGGTGCTAAACACTCTCTTTTTAACCTCTTCTCTGCAACTATTGAAGAAGGTGATGAAGTTATCATTCCGGCTCCTTACTGGGTTACATATCCTGAGCTTGTAAAGTATTGTCAAGGTGTACCAGTAACCATCCATACTGATGATGCAAGTGGTTTTAAGATCACGCCAGAGCAACTTAAAAATGCCATTACATCAAAGACAAAGATGCTCATACTTACTACTCCTTCAAACCCTACAGGTGCGGTCTATTCAAAAGCTGAACTTGAAGCACTTGCAGAAGTACTCAAAGGTACAGATATCTTAGTAGCAAGTGATGAGATGTATGAAAAGCTTACATATGACGGTGAATTTGTCTCAACAGCTTCAATCAGCGAAGATATGTACAAGCGTACTATTACTATCAATGGTCTCTCAAAATCAGTTGCAATGACAGGATGGAGATTTGGCTATATGGCAGCGTACGATACGGAACTTATCAAAGCGACAAAAAAACTCCAGTCTCAAAGTACTTCAAACATCAACTCTATCACACAGTATGCTGCAATCGCAGGACTTGACGGCAGTGCTGATGAAGATATCGCTATGATGCATACTGAGTTTATCAAACGTCGTGATGAGGCTGTAGAGCTTTTTAATAATGTAGATGGTCTGAGTGTCTTAAAACCTGATGGTGCATTTTACCTTTTTGTAAATATCAAAGAAGTAAGCAATGATTCTCTTACTTTTTCACAAGAGCTTCTTAAAAGCAAAGGTGTTGCAGTAGTTCCAGGTGTTGGTTTTGGTAGTGAAGGTTATTTTAGATTTTCATTTGCAACAGGTATTGCAAGTATCCGTGAGGGTATAAAAAGAATCGATGAGTTCGTTCAAGAACTCAAAGCAAAGTAGGTTTTAAACCTACTTTTTAAGCTCTTGGAGAGCTTTAATAACATCATCTAAGTTATCAAGTGGAATGTGAACTTTCCACTCAGGATTAGAAGCTTCACCATTTAAAGAGATACCAATACTCGCTACTGTACCGCTTCCCTCTCCGTATGGATTTTCTAGTTTTGTTACAGAAATAACGCCGTTTTTTGTTCCACTTAGTGCAATAGTCTTACTCATAATAACTCCTTATATTTTGTTGTTACTTGATAAGTCTAGCAATTTTTCCCTGAATTTTAAGCCATCTCTTATGATCTATCAGAGGAAAACCGGCAAATGTCTTGCCACTCTCTTTAATGCTCTTAGTAATTCCACTACGAGCTGCAAAGGTATTAAACGGGGCAATTTCCAAGTGTCCGGCAGTTGCTGCCTGGCCACCAAAGACATTGTTACGTCCTATGACCGTTGAGCCTGCAAAACCACTTTGAGCTACCGCTACACTACCTTCTCCAAAGACACAGTTGTGTCCCATCTGTACAAGGTTATCAATGCGTGCACCTTTTTTGATGATGGTTGAGCCAAATACTGCTCTGTCTATCGTTGTGTTTGCTCCTATCTCTACATCATCTTCTACAACGGCATTACCATTATGGTAGATCTTATTATGCTCTCCGAGTTTGTTTGAAGCAAAACCAAAACCGTCACTCCCGATAACTGCGCCTGCATGGATGATGCAGTTGTTACCAACCACACAGTCTCTGTAGATTGTAACATTTGGATAGATGATGGTATTGTCCCCTATTTTAGCCTGTGAGCCTATATAAGCCCCTGCCATGATAGTCGTGTTCTTACCTATGAGGGCACCATTTGCAACAGTGGCTTTGGGATGCACTACACTCCCCTCACCTACAACTGCCTCAGGGGCATCTTTGTCTTCAAGTGGTGCGGCAAAGTACTTAGAGAGTGTTGCCATCTGCCAGTAAGCATCATCAACAACAAGTGCAACTGCACTTGCAGGCACATACTCTTTAGTACGCTCATCGACAATAATAGCCGCAGCTTTTGAGTCTGCCATATCTTTTACATATTTTGGATTTGCAATAAAAGAGAGTTCATTATTTGATGCATCTTTGAGGGTGTTCATAGAGAGGATTTCACAATCCTCTCCACGAAAATCAGCACCAATGATTTTTGCTATTTCACTGAGCTTCATAGCTTATCTCTCAAGTGCTACAGCACCACTTCGTACAATCTCTTTTGGATTATATCGTTTAATGGCATTGAGGTAATTATCGATTCTTTTTGGTTCATCTGCAACCATGGTAATAACTACATTGTCACCAACATTGACGATCTTCCCATTGTATGCTTCACAAAGAGCATTTATATCGCTAAGGTTTTCAGTAATAGGAAACTTCACCATTGCCATCTCTTTTTCAACCATATCTTCATGCTCATAAACACGAAGCACAGGAATCAATTTATTGAGCTGTTTGGTGATTTGCTCCATTACACGAACACTTCCTGATGTAACAATCGTCAAACGAGAGTACTCAGTATCTGGAATCGGTGCAACAGTCAGTGATGTGATGTTGTAACCACGGCCAGAGAAAAGGTCAGTAACACGAGATAAAACACTCGCTTCATTTACTACAACAACAGAGATAACTCTTCTTGCATTTTCGTTGTTCATTACTTACTCTCCTTTTTCTCTAGTAGCATCATATTAAACAGACTTCCACCTGCTGGAACCATTGGCAGTACGTTTTCAAAACGCTCAACAATTACTTCGATAAATGCAACAACATTTTTCTCTACTGCATCTTTAAGCGCTGCATCAAACTCCTCTTTTGTACGAACTCTGTACCCTATTCCACCAAAGGCTTCTGCAAGTTTTACAAAGTCTGGCTGTACTGAGAGGTCAGTCTCTGAGTGACGTTTGTCATAAAAGAGTGTCTGCCACTGACGAACCATTCCCAAGAAGTTGTTGTTTAGGATGATGTTGATTACAGGCAGTTTTTTCTCTACTGCAGTCATCAGCTCCTGACAGTTCATCAAGATAGAACCATCCCCCGTAAAGTTGACAGAGACTCTCTCTTTATCTGCTGCTTTTACACCCATGGCTGCTGGAAAACCAAAGCCCATAGTTCCAAGTCCGCCAGAACTTATAAACTGACGAGGTCTTGTAAACGGATAGAACTGCGCTGTCCACATCTGGTGCTGTCCAACATCTGTAGAGATATTTGCATCATCACCAATAAGCTGACCAACACGCTCAATAACCCACTGTGGCTTAAGTCTATCACTATCTTCATGGTATGTAAGTGGATGGAGTTCATTAAAGTTATGGATAGTCTCTCTCCATGACTCATATTTACCTGCATCAATCTTATCCACCATCGCAAGCATCTCATTTACAACATTTTTCACATCACCAACGATCGGGTAATCTGCGTGAACTAGTTTAGAGATAGAGGCAGGGTCGATATCTACATGAACCACACCTGCATTTTTGGCAAACTCTGAGAGTTTTCCTGTTACACGGTCATCAAAACGAGCCCCTAAAGAGATGATAAGGTCTGTCTCACTTGCTGCCATATTTGCCGCATAACTTCCGTGCATACCAAGCATACCAACAAGCAAATCATCATCATAAGAGAGTGTTCCACGCGCCATAAATGTCTCAACTGCCGGGATTCCGGTTTTGTGAACAAGATCTCTTACCTCATAGGCTGCATTTGCATTGATAACACCACCACCAAGGTAAAAGAGAGGTCGTTTTGCATTTGCAATAGCCTCTATTGCCTTTTTTATCTGACGAGGATTCCCTTTTGTATGTGGTTTGTATGTCTCAAGATGTACAGGTTTTGAGTAGTCAAACTCAGCAATCTGCGCAGTAACATCTTTAGGAATATCAACATGAACAGGACCAGGACGACCAGAAGCTGCAATATAAAATGCCTCTTTAAGGATGCGTGGAAGATCCGCCGCATCAGTTACGAGATAGTTATGCTTTGTACAAGAGCGTGAAATACCTACTGCATCAATCTCTTGAAACGCATCTGTACCGATAAGGCTCATAGGAACCTGACCTGAGATGACGACTAGAGGAATAGAGTCCATATATGCATCTGCAAGACCTGTTACTGCATTTGTAAAACCAGGTCCTGATGTAATCATGGCAACACCGACTTTTCCGCTTGCTTTTGAGTATCCCTCTGCCGCATGGACAGCTGCTTGCTCATGACGAGTTAAAATGTGCTGGAATTTGTCTTGTTTGTATATTTCATCATAGACGTTCATTATTGCTCCGCCAGGGTAGCCAAAAACTGTGTCTACACCCTCAGCAATAAGTGCTTCAATGACCATCTGTGCGCCACTAATTTGCATGAAAAGTCTCCTCTAGTTTGTATAGTTTTTAAAATTTTCTCATTATAGTAAAGTGTAACTATATTTGAGGTTAAAAGAGGAGGTAATTTTTAGATGAAAAGCTAATCTAAGATAGATTCTACAATTTTTAGTGGTTTCCACATTGAGAGAGAACCTTTTTTTAAGAGTTCCAGATTGAGTTTTGTATCTGGATATTTTGCCTTGAATTTTTCAAAAAAATCTTCTATTTGCTGTGTTAAACCAAAGTCTAAGAGGTAGTTTTTTATGCCTTTTTCTATGCGAGCTCTCTCAACTCCCTGATCGAGTGCTTGCTCCAACTGCATAATATATGTAAAAGCATATATTGTCGCCAAAGCCATAAATTTAGACGGAATTGTTTCATATTTTTTCAAAACCGATCGTACACCAGAAACATCGCCCTGCGCGGCAAAATGTCTGGCTTTTTGTAAATCGTTGTTCCATCGTTGCTGCAGTGCACTGCCCTCTTTTGTCTCAATAAGGCTTTCTTCTTTATCCATCATTTCATATGCCGTATCATAATCTTTTTGCGTCAATGCAGCATAAAACTTCGCTTTTTGTTCTAAAGAGAGCATATACTTTTTAGCTTCATCTTCAAAGCCTTCAAAATCTTGCAGTACCCGTAAAATTTTTATGGCTGAATGAATATCACCCTCTTGCATATACTTTTGGGCTTTAATAAAGAGTGAATCAGCAAAGTTCATCAAGGTAGTGTACTCTGGAAGTTCACGTAAAAATGGATTTTTCTTTACAAGATCAAAACAGACTTTGAACTCTTTTTTTGCCATAGCATTTTTAAAACGTTTATAAATTTCTGATTTGGTAAGAACATCTTGCACAAACATCGTTTTTTCGCTGATCCCTCGATATGGAGCAAGGATATCTTTTGCCATCTGCATTGTTTTTTGATTTAAAGCATACTTTTGTGCAGCAGCAAGAGCCTTTTTCCATCGTGCTTCTAAAGCTTTATATGCTTTTGTTTCTTTATAAGCAGGGTACCTATTAAGAAGTCCATACGCAAGCGCTAATTTACCATCTTTTATATATTGTAAAAACTTTGGAAACTCTTCATAATCACGTAATAGTTTTTGGGCTATTCTATTTTTCGATGGTATATGAGAGAACTGAGAGAGGATCTTTTGTGCTTTGTCTTTTTCTCCGTTTTGTAAGAGCTCTTTAGCTTTTTTTAGACTATTTTCCCAGAAGTTTGAAAGAAGGTCAAATACCTTTGTATATGCTAAGAGAGGATTATCATTAACCACTTTTTGAAAAGAAGAGAACTCTTTTGCACGTAGATACTCTTGTAATTTATCTATACCTTCAAAAATATCATAGTACATTAAAAAGCCATCTTGAGTACCTACGATAAGATTCTTTTTATCTTCATCAAATACCAAAGAGGTAATAGGCGAACTTATTTTGATATAACTTCGACTGATTTGTTCGTATGTTTGCAGATCATATACAATAATATAACCGAGTTTTGTACCTAAAAACAGTACATTTTCATCAATACCGACTGCTATTGCACTGACATCGTCATGAATACCTTCAAGACGTTTGAGAACTTTTGATGCATATATATCCCATATAATAGCTGAAGAGTTTTTATCAATACTAAGTAGTCTGTTTTTTTGAAAGAACTTCAACTTCATAACCGGTGCCGAGTGAGCTTTAAACTTCTCTTTGGGAACCATTGTGACCATATTGAAGACAGATATTTTTCTATCATAACTAGCAACAGCAACCCAGTTACCATTTGCAGAAAAAGCAATATCGTTAATAGTGTCTGCGTGAGGAGGCAGAGTAAAAATCAGTTTACCACTCTCTACATCAATGGCAAAGGTTTTACCATCATCACCACCTGAAAACATATAGCGTGAGAGAGGGTCTATGGCAACTGCAGAAACGGCTCCATGATGACGATCTACCTTTGCTATAAGCTTTTTGTTCTTTGCATTGAAAAGACGGGACTCTCTTTCATCTTCACTTATAAGAGCAAAATACTCGGCATCATTAGAAAAAGCAACTACAGGAGTTGCGTAGTGTTTATGCACAACACCTGCTTTAAATCCGCTCTGCAATGAGAGATCTTCTTTATCAAAAAAACGCACTGTTGTCTCATTATCTATGACAACAAGTCTCTTTTTATCATCAAGAATCTTCATTAAAATGACAGGTTTTGCAATACTTTTACTCTGTATAGGTTTCATAGCTTACTTTACTCTTTTAAATAACCCTCTTCAATGAGCGCCTTTTTTATCTCTTCTTGATGTTCTTTACCTTTTGTCTCCATATGCACCGTTACATTGGCATCACCATAGTCAAGTGATATAGCCGTTCTGTCATAAGCTATATGAACAATGTTGGCATTAAGTTCTTGGAGTATCTGTGTAAAACGCATTAGTGAACCTGGTTTGTCAACAAGTGTGACGGTTACTTTCATCTTACGATGTGACTTTAAAAGACCTTTTTCAATAATAACTGAAAGAAGTGTCACATCCATGTTCCCACCACTAAGAACTACGACAACATTTTTGCCTTTTAGTTCATCTAGCTTATGGTGAAGCAGTGCAGCGACACCAACAGCTCCAGCACCCTCAACAACAAGCTTTTGCTTTTCTAAAAGGTAAAGAATCGCACTTGCTATCTCTTCATCATCTACACTTAAAACTTCATCGACATTTTTAAGTGCATACTCCAAAGTTACCGGAGATGTATCTCTTACTGCAATACCATCAGCGATAGTACGAACACTTGTAGAATCCACCGGTTTTTTAAGCTCATACGACTCTTTAAATGCTGGTGCACCACTTGCACTGACACCTATTACTTTGATGTCTGGATTTAACTCTTTGACAGCTGTAGCAACACCGGCGATGAGTCCACCACCACCAATAGGAACAATAACAGCATCAAGTTCATGACACTTCTCTAAGATCTCAAGCCCAACAGTGCCCTGTCCTGCTATTACCTCTTCATCTTCAAAAGGATGTACAAAGGTAAGCTTGTTTTTTTTGCCATACTCAACAGCATAAGCATAGGCTTCATCATAGTTACTACCCGCCAATATAACTTCAGCCCCATAATGTTTTACGCCGTTTATCTTTGTAAGCGGTGTAGATTCCGGCATAACGATAACAGCTTTAATGCCAAACTTTTGAGCTGAAAGTGCAACACCTTGTGCATGATTACCCGCACTTGCAGCTACAACACCATGCTCACGCTCTTCTTGCGTGAGCGAAGCTATCTTGTTGTATGCACCACGTATCTTAAAAGCACCGGTCACTTGAAGGTTCTCTTTTTTCAAGTAAATATTAATACCACTGATCTCTGAAAGATAAGGCGCATATGCCAATGGTGTTTGAACAACAACACCCTCTATACGTTTTTGCGCCTCTTTTATTTTTTCTAAATTCAACAAAAGTTCGACCTAACTAAAAAGATTTCTATGGTCAACCATAGCACACTGATTTTGTACTACTTTCATACCTGCTGCTCTTGCTTTCTCTGCTGCTGCATTGTTTACAAGCCCAACTTGACCCCAAAACACTTTTACATCACCACGTGCAATGCAGGCATCTGCCACTGCATCAAAAGCAGCCGGTTTTCTAAAGATGTCAACCATATCCACTTCAAAAGGAATCTCCGCTAAAGAGCGATAAACTTTCTCACCAAGGATAGTCTCCTCTTTTGGATATACAGGAACGATTTTATAACCTGCCTCTTGCAGATACTTTGCAACTCTGTGACTTGCTTTTGACTCATCAGGAGAGAGTCCGAGTACTGCAATTGTTTTTACTGTTTCAAAGATCTCTTTTATCTCATCCATATTAGAATTTACAGTCGGGAATTCACATTCCATAATTATCCTTTTGTAAGCAAAATATTTAAGTAGGAGATTATATCCAAAAACAATTGAAACTTTAAATGCCCATTAGACAATATATATGATTTTTTATACTATATTGCATTGTTTTACTTAAATAACAATAGAAATAAATTATCAAAAACACTCTTGAAAAAATTTCTGCAATTCATCTTTAATTTGCTTTTATCTTAAGTTTGAAAGTTATAGTATTTTCACACAATTTCACTAAAGGAAAATAATGAAAAAAGTTCTATTAGCGCTTATGCTCACTCTTATGAGTTCTCAACTCTTTGCAAATGAGATGCATGATGAGCAAAAAGAGAGTAAATATTATGCAGTTGTAAAAGCACTCTATATTGCAGGTGACACAGTACAGCACGGTGAAGCCAAACTTGTCGGAAAAGATGGTTATGGTTTTGGTATTGACCTTGGATACAGATTGGAGAAGGGTTTTTCACTTGAATATGACTTCTCATACTCTACAAACACTGT
The DNA here is from genome assembly GCA_027063745.1 of Sulfurimonas sp. GTDB lineage: Bacteria > Campylobacterota > Campylobacteria > Campylobacterales > Sulfurimonadaceae > Sulfurimonas. The sequence goes on along the minus strand of JAMORG010000105.1, from coordinate 1,042 downwards.
TACAGAGCACGTTGAAGGTGAAGCACCAAGAGATGCTGATGCAACATATATGACACATGCCTTTGATCTTGTTTACGGATACAAACTCATTGAAAGATTAGAAGTATTTGCAAAAGTCGGTTATGAGTATGAGCTTGAAAAAATTGATGAATTTGCTATAGACAATGGTTCAGACGGTGCTGTTATCGGAGCTGGTGCTGAGTATGAAATCACTCACAATATGAAAATTTTAGGAGAGTATGAACACTCAACAATTGATGGTCCTAGAGGTGATTCTATCTACTGTGGACTTATGTATAACTTCTAAAACTCACACAGCTGTACGCTGTGTGAAGTTTCTCTTAACCTAAAAGTATCTCTTTTTTTACTATCTTTATCGTTTCATCAAAAGTATAAACGATTATCTCACCAGTTGGTATCTCCAAACTTACAACATCTTCAGCACTGAGCTTTTCAAGATACATCACTAAAGCTCTAAGAGAGTTTCCGTGAGCAGATATAAGAACATCTTTACCTAATTCCAACTCTTTTCGTATCACATCTTCATAGTAGGGAGTTACTCGTTCTTTGGTATCTTTTAGCGATTCGCTGCGTGGGAGTATTGTACTTGGCAGTAAAGCATACTTTTTATCTTTTTGTACAGCTCTTGCATCATCCTCACGCAACGCTGGAGGTGCTACATCATAGCCACGTCGAACAGCTAAGAACATATCCTCTCCAACCTCTTTTTTCACTTCATCTTTGTCTCTACCCTGCCAAGCACCATAATGACGCTCATTGAGCTTATATGAGCGTATCATATCTATATGTTCCCACTCTAAAACTTCGAGGGCAAGGTTCGCTGTGTGAATAGCACGTTTGAGCCATGAGGTAAAACAGATATCAGGATAGAGTTGATGTTTTTTTAAAAGCGCTCCAGCCTCTTTTGCCTCACGCACCCCCTGCTCACTCAGATCTACATCCGTCCAGCCTGTAAAACGGTTTTGCAAATTATAAATACTTTGACCATGTCGCATTAAAATTAACTTTGTATGACTCATCT
>JAMORG010000104.1 GCA_027063745.1 Sulfurimonas sp. | reverse complement strand
AAAAGCAGTGGCAGTGTAACAATCGAGACTCCTATGAAAACAGCCGTATCTTTGAGTGTTTTTAGTATGGTTTTACGCTCAATGTCCTCATAAAAAGAATCATAAGGGAAGTGCTCCTCTTTGATAGTGTTGAAGTATGAACTTGAGAGCATACTTGTTACAAATACTATTGTAATAATAATAGCTGTATAGATAAGATAAAAAGCAATAAGATATGCCATACTTTTTTCTACGGTTTCAAATGGAAGCCATGTAAAAAGTCTAAGTGCCTGAGTATAGATAATATCACCTTCACCTGCCCATACCAATGTCCAAAAAAGAGCACTTCCAAGAGCGACTATAAGAGCAAAAGCACCATAACGGTTATTGTCTATCTTTTGTGTTATGAAATTACCCAAAAAGGCAAAGATAAGTGAAAAAGTAACAAGTACTGCCTGCAACCAAATAAATGATGAGAGCATCCATGCACCGTTTGAACGTATCATCGAAAATGGTAAAAGTGTTAGAACCGAAGAAGAGAGAGTGGTGAGTGGCTCCCATATCAAATAGGCGATTACAATCCATATGGCAGTGATAATAAAACCACTGCTCATAGCAAATTTTGTTGTTACGGGTCGCAAAATCTCTTTAAAAGCAAAGATAAGAGCATCCATAAAATCTTGCATTATTTTTCCTTTATATATTTATATTTTACACAGTATATAACTTTAGAGCTAAAAGAAATGTTACTTTGATAACATTTAGCAGAGTACTTCTTTAAGACTCTTTTAGCAGATATTTGCAAAATGTTAAGATAAGATTGGATAAAATAGCACAATTAATTGCAAAGGATACAAAAATTGCAAGCAAAAATAGAGACAGTAAAGACACTCCTTGATGCCTTACCATTTATAAAAGAGTTTCGTAAAGAGATCGTGGTTATCAAGTATGGTGGCTCAGCGCAAAGCTCACCTGAGTTAAAAGAGAAGTTCGCAGAAGATATACTGCTTATGTATCTTGTAGGTATAAAGCCTGTTATCGTTCACGGCGGCGGTAAAAAGATTACCGATATGCTTGATGCACTTAAAATCGCAACAGAGTTCATTGATGGTCAGCGTGTGACGACCGAAGATACGATGCGTATCGTTGAAATGATACTCAGCGGTGAGATAAACAAAGAGATAGCATCTCTTCTAAACTCTCACGGGGCAAAAGCGATAGGTATCAGTGGAAAAGATGCGCACTTCATCAAAGCCAAGCCAAAAGATTTTGGAAAATGGGGCTTTACAGGAAACATTACGGAGGTAAAAGAAGAGGTGGTCCTTAATCTTATAAAAGAGGGCTTTATCCCGGTTATTGCTCCTATTGCAGCAGGTGAAGAGATGGGACATCCCGGCTATAACATCAATGCAGACCTTTGTGCTTCGTATGTTGCTAAATCTATTGGTGCAAATAAGATCATCTTCTTAACAGACACACCGGGTGTTTTAGACAAAGAGAAAAAACTCCTCTCAACACTTACAAAAGATGAAGTTGAAAACTTAAAAGCCGACGGTACGATTCACGGCGGTATGGTTCCTAAAGTCGATGCTTGTCTTGAAGCAATAGACGGTGGTGTACATAAAGCACATATAATTGATGGACGCTTGGAACACTCAATGTTACTTGAACTTTTTACATCAGAGGGTGTAGGCACACAAATAGTTAAGTAATTGGTGCTATAATCGCAGCATAAAATTTTAAAATAAAGGACAAATAGATGTATGAAGCACTGTTTGAAGATGAAGGTGATATCTTTGGAGGTACTCCAAAGTCGAAGTTTATGGATGTGGTATTTAATGCCAACAATGATATAGTTCGTGCCGAGCTTGAGAAGTTTTTTCAAAAAGCTGCTGTAATGGAAGCGATGCTTGAAGAACAACATGGTGAAAATCTTGATCGTGAGATTGCAAAATATCAGCTTGAACACCAAGATGAGGTTGATGCACGCCTTAAAAGTCTCTATATCGAAATAATGGGTGAAATTCTCTCTCAAAGCGAATAGAGCCTGTGCAAGCATTTTTACGGTTTTTTCTGCTTCTTGTTTTACTAAAAGGAGCACTTTTTGGCAGTGATTTTAAAGAAATGTTTAAAATCTCTCTTAAAAAGGATGAGCCAAAGAAAATTCTTGTAAAATACAACTATGATACAGAGCGTCTTTATACTTTTAGATGGACGCTCTATAAAAATGATGGTTTAGTACTTTTTTACTCCTATGATGGAGTTGTTTATCAAAACATTCTATACCTAAACCATAAAAACCAAAGTTTTCGAACAATTTTACGGCATGATAGTAAAGTACATTATCATCCTCCTTATTTTCTTTTAAAATTCAAAGATTTTGATTTTGAGAAAAAAGAAGCGAAGTTTGAACTCTACCTCTACGATAAGCTAAATGAGGTAAGGTTGAAACTTTTAAAAAATAAACAGTAGAAGAGAAATATGCAAAGAGTTGAAGCAGAGATAAAAAGACTTGTAGATGAGTGTGGCTATGATGAGGTGACGCGTCTGTTTAATATGTTAAGCGGTGGAAAGCGTCTGCGTGCGAAGCTTATTTTAAAGATAGCACAAGAGAGCAAAGATGCTGCTCTTTTAGCTGCAATAGTAGAGCTCATTCATGCTGCTTCACTTCTACATGATGATGTGATCGATGAAGCTGATACTCGTCGAGGGAAGCCATCTGTCAATGCAACAGAGGGAAGTAAAACAGCTGTTATGCTTGGAGATATTCTTTATTCAAAAGGCTTTACAGAGCTTGTTGGATTTGACAAAGCCGTAGCACAGACAATTGCTGCATCAGTTACGGCACTCTCTAAAGGTGAGATGATGGATGTTAAGATGGCAGAGGACTTTAATGCCGATGAGCAAAAATATCTTGATATGCTTTACCTAAAAACTGCAACACTCATAGAAGCTGCTGCACGTGCTGCTGCCCTTTTAGTGGATAAAGATGCTGATGCTCACGCGCTCTATGGAAGAAATCTTGGGCTTTCATTTCAGATTATTGATGATATTTTAGATATCACTTCCGATGAGGCGACACTGGGAAAACCTGCAATGAATGATTTTGTGGAAGGAAAGTGTACTCTGCCATATATCTATCTTTATCATGCCCTAAATGACGCAGAAAAAGAGCGTCTTGTCGCTGCTCACGGTAAAAAGATAGATGCAGATGAGAGTGCATGGATACGTCAAAAGATGGATGAGAACAAAACCATAGAGAAATCTTTTGCACTTGCACAAAAACTCTCTGCTCAGGCACAAGAAGCTGTTGCAGAGGATGTCGAACTTGTCGGCATTTTAGATACCATGATAAAAAGAAGTTACTAATGCACTATTTAACAGTCAGTCTATCGCATAAAAACAGTGATATTACACTGCGTGAGAAGTTTACCTATACAGATGAAGAGAAAAAAGCCTGTCTTGCAAGACTTGTAGATACACCTGTTGTCAGTGAAGCGATGCTCCTTGCAACATGTAACCGTATGGAGATATATGTTACTTGCAGTGATGTTGAAGAGGCACGTAAATATATTTTAAACTACTTGACACATAAAAGCGGTCTCAGTGCCGAGTTTATAGAAAAGACAGCAGAGATTTTAGATGATAGTAGTGCTATTCATCATCTCTTTGCAGTTGCAAGCTCTATTGATTCTATGGTGGTCGGTGAGACTCAGATTGCCGGACAGCTCAAAGATGCATATAAGTTTGCTTTAAATGCAGGCTTTGCAGACAAAAAGCTCTCACGCGCAGTCAATTATGCTTTTAAATGTGCTGCAAAAGTTCGTAACTTTACTGATATATCTTCAAAACCGGTCTCTGTTGCTTCTGTGGCAATTTCACAGATAAAAGCAAAAGTAGATAATCTCTCTAGCAAAA
>JAMORG010000103.1 GCA_027063745.1 Sulfurimonas sp. | reverse complement strand
TCCATAAGATACTCTCTCTCACGGAAAGCATATAAGAAGATTGTCATCGCACCAATATCAAGCGCTGTTGTAGCCAGCCAGAAGAGGTGAGACATAAGTCTGTTGATCTCTAAAAGAAGCATACGAATAACTTTCGCACGACGTGGTACTTCTAATCCAATGAGCTTCTCAACTGCAAGTGCAAAACCGTAGTTGTTTGAAGATGATGCGATGTAGTCCATACGGTCAGTTGTCGGCATGAACTCATTGTATATCATATTCTCAGCCATCTTTTCCATACCACGGTGAAGGTACCCAACATCCGGATGTGCTTTTACTATCTGCTCTTGTTGCAGGTGTAGCATCAATCTTAACTGTCCGTGAGCAGAAGGGTGCTGTGGACCGAAGTTAAGAATTAACTCATTGTCATCTCTATCAAATGTAATATTTTCAAAAAACGGCGTTAATCTGTTTGTTACTTGTGCCATATCTATACCACCCTATCTTTGAGGATCATCAATAACTTTTGATGACTCTTTATCTAATTTTTTCACTAAGAACACTCCACCCTCTTCTTGATAGTTTTGTGTTACTTCTGGATCATCATCACTCACTTCTGCACCGCGTGGAACTTCATGTCCAAGACGAGCAAAACGCTCAGAATCATATCTATCAACACGAGCAGTATCACGAAGTTCTGGTCCGATGATATCACGTGCTTCTTTTCCGTAGATCTTATCTACTTCATACCATGCAGCAAACTCATCACCCTCTAATGGATATGTTTTAAGAAGTGGATGTCCTTGCCAGTCATACGGCATAAGGATACGTTTCATAAACGGATGTCCTTTTGCTTCGATACCGAACATATCGTACATCTCACGCTCTGCCCAGTCAGCTGAGCGAAAAAGTTTCTCAACACTCTGAACTGCATCACCGTTATTGATAAAGTATTTTATACGGATACGTTTACGTTTTGTCATTGAGAGCATTTGGTAAAAGATCTCAAACTGATTGCTTTTTGCGATCCAGTCAATAGCACTCATCTCTGAAAGCTGCGTATATTCAAGCTCATCTCTCATTAGTTCAAGTACACCGTAAATATCATTAGCATTGATATACACTACCATCTGCTCTACTTGAATGTAGGCGTCATGTACTTCAAACTTCTCTTTGATAGCTGCTAAATCTGCTGCAAATACTTCATCTTCATCAACAGGAGTTTTAGGTACCTGTGGTGCTACATAGTATCTGTCAGTATAATAAGCTTTTGCCTGTACATTGTCTTTAGGTTTATACGCTCTCATTACATTAACCTTTTAGCTTTTTGTGCACGTCCGGCTTTGTTTGCACGGATCTTTTTCTGTAGTAGCATTACACCATACTGAAGTGTCTCTGGACGAGGAGCACAACCAGGAAGATACAAATCAACTGGAATAATTCTGTCAACACCCTGCACTGTTGCATATGTGTTAAACATACCACCAGTATTTGCACATGAACCCATTGAAATAACCCATCTTGGCTCTGTCATTTGGTCATAAAGACGTTTAATGAACTCTGCGTGTTTCTTTGTAAGCGTTCCCGCAACAATCATAACATCAGACTGACGTGGAGATGCTCTAAAGATAGTACCAAAACGGTCAAAGTCATATCTTGAAGCACCAGCTGCCATCATCTCAATACCACAACAAGCAAGACCATATGTCATTGCCCATAGTGAGTTTGAACGCCCCCAGTTAACAATCTTGTCAATAGAAGTAAGAGCTACCGGTAGCCCTCCATCTTGCGTATAATTTACTTTATGTTGTGCCATTCAAGCGCTCCTTTTTTCCATGCATATACAAAACCGATTGCAAGTAAGATGATGAACATAATCATCTCAGCAAATCCGAACCAACCAAGAACTTTAAAATCTACTGCCCATGGGAACATAAATACGATTTCAACATCAAACAGTAAAAAAAGCAGTGCGAACAGATAAAACTGCGGTGACACTCTGTTTGGTTGTTTTGTAACTTCAGGTCCACATTCATAGACTGAAAGTTTGATCTTCTCACTGTCTTTTGCTGCTAGTGCACGACTTGCAAGACGAGCGATTACAGTTGTTGCAATGAATGCTCCAAATGTTATAACAAAAAGTACAAATACCCCAAAATACGGATTTGCAGTACTAATATGCTCCATATAACCTACCTTTAATAATTAAAAGTCATTTGTATATAATAACCATGACTTCATTTTATATTTGTCTTCTAACGCGCAAAAACAGCTATTGTTAACAGCTATCTTACATTTACGATTAGAAAAAACAGTTACTGCACTATATCAAAATGAAGATTAAAAAAAAGTTTTATCGAAAGGAAGTAGTGAGAAATGTCACTTATCGCAACATTGTCCCAGCTACAATATAGAAAAGTAGATATTTATGATTTAAAACTTTATACAAGCTTTAAAATTTTATTTGTTTAAGAATCCCATAGATTTCTCACTGTCAAAGTTGGCGTCTTTTTCTCGCTTAATCTCATCGATAAAGTCATTTAGAGTAAAAATCGGCTCTTCTCTTACGGCTACTTTATAGGCCGTATTTTTAACAATAAGATTTATCTGTCCACCGGTTAAAGCATACTCTGCTAATTTTTCAGCTGAAAAACCATCTTCATACGGTGCTTCTTTTGGTAACATCTTTTGCCATAGTTCAAGACGCTGCTCTTTGTTTGGTTTTTTAAACTCTATCTTATAGTTAAATCTACGAGAAAAAGCCTTGTCAATATTTTCAAGCAAGTTTGTTGTTGCTATGAGCATCCCACGGAAGTTCTCAATCTGCTCTAAGAAGATATTTTGCATCTGGTTGTGCATCTGATCTGAGCCTGTGATATTACCCGAACTTCTTGCACCTAAGAACTGGTCTGCTTCATTAAGGAGCAAGATAGGCTCTGTCTTTGTCTTTTGACTCAGTTCATAAAAGGTATCAAAGATCTTACGAACATTCTTCTCACTCTCTCCTACATACATAGAGAGGATTTTTGAGCAGTCAAATGCCAAAACCTGACGCTTGAGTGATTTTGCCAAAGAGTATGCCGTCATAGTTTTACCCGTTCCTGCAGCCCCATAGAAGATGATGCGCGCATCAATCCCGCTTTTTTTATCTTTTATACCCCACTCCACAAGACGATTAACCACATCTTTATCTACCTGTTTCATCAGATTTTCAAGTGTCTCTCTTGTCTTTGTGTTTAACACTACATCTTCTAAAGAGGTATCGCTCTCAACAAGCTCAAAGATATCCTGCTCCTCTATAAGTGCTCCAAGTTTAAGACGTGTCACCTTTTTCGTCTTGTTTGGATGAATGATACTTTGCAGAACCTCATCGACAATATAAAAAGAGCGTGATATGCCACCAAAAGGATTGAGCATCTCTTCATAATCAATGATTCCACTGCTTAAAAGATGAGAACCCTCTTCTAAAAGAGAGCGGTTTTTGATACGCTCATACTCATCTACAGAGATAAGATCGATTAAAGAATTCATCTCACGCAGTGAAGCATCCGTTGCACTGTACTCCTCACGCAAAAGAGCCAAGAAGATAACCTGTTCATAATTGTTCATCTTTTTTTGTTTAAAGAATTTATCAAGAACTAGTTTCTCTGAAGTTTGTGCAATACGCTCTTCTATACGTTTCTCTAGAAGTTGCAGCTTGTTTTGTAATCTGTCAATACCCAAAGAGTGTTCATGTACGTTTTGGCGGATAACACTCATCTTTTGATAGAGCTCTATTCGAAAGAACTGGTCTTGCAGGTACTCAAGATGGTCTGCATAGGGTTTGATATCGGGAAGATCAAGATCGAGTGTTCCCTCTTGAAGCAGTTTTAAAAATGAAGGGGTCAAGCCTACTGCCGTGTTTAAAAGTTCAAGCGGAGTTACATCTGATATTTT
>JAMORG010000102.1 GCA_027063745.1 Sulfurimonas sp. | reverse complement strand
TTTTTACTGCTACAAGCGCACAGTATCCTATTATTACACAAGAGCTTATTGAAGATGTTGATTTTGATCGTTTCTGGTTTGACATGGCAATACCGCGTGATATAGAGACAATTCAACGTGATGATATCTATCTTTTTGTTGTTGATGATATTAAGGGAATAGTAGAAAAAAATAGAGCTGAGCGTGAGAAGTATGTTCGTAAAGCTCACGGCATAGTTGGGCGTAGTGTTGTTGAGTTCTTTGAGTGGCTTGATGCGCTCAATGTTGAACCGATGATAAAAGAGATATATCTCAAAGCCAAAGAGGCGGCAGATGAGGAGACCAAGCGTGCCATTAAAAAAGGTTTCCTTCCAAAAGAGTATGAGGAAGCGGCTAATAAGATGGCAAATCAGGCACTTAAACGTTTCTTGCATGATATGACAAAAAAGATGCGTGAGGCATCGCATGAGGCAAAAAGTGATACGCTAACAGGTGCTATGCAGTATATTTTAAATGATTCACAGGATAATATTCCTGATCAGTACAAACACTATATTCAAAAGGATGACAATGAGAAGAAGTAGAGCTTTTATACCAACAAGTAAAGAGGCACCAAGTGATGCAGCACTTCCAAGCCATGTGTTTTTAGCGCGTGCAGGTTTTATTACTCAAGTTGCAGCTGGGCTTTATAACTATCTTCCTTTGGCAAAGCGTGTTATTAAAAAAATAGAGAATGTCATTAATGAAGAGATGACAAAAGTAGGAGCACAAGAGGTTGAACTCTCTTTTGTTACACCTGCTGACCTTTGGGCTGAGAGTGGAAGGATAGAAAAGTTTGGAAAAGAGCTTCTTCGTTTTAAAGATAGAAAAGGAAACCTTTTTGTACTTGGACCTACTCATGAGGAGATGATGGTTGATTTAGTTCGCAATCGTGTTACATCGTACAAAAATCTGCCACTCAATCTTTACCAGATAAAGACAAAGTTCCGTGATGAAGCGCGTCCTAGATTTGGTCTAATGCGTGGGCGTGAGTTTATTATGAAAGACGGTTACAGCTTTCATGCAACTACAGAGGATCTTGACCGTGAGTTTGATGCAATGGAAGCGGCATATAAAAGAATACTTACGCGCCTGGGACTTGACTATCGTGTGGTTGAGGCTGACAGTGGAGCTATTGGTGGAAGTGGTTCAAAAGAGCTTATGGTTCTTGCAGATAGTGGTGAAGATACGATAGCGGTATGTTCAAAGTGTGAGTATGGTGCCAACATCGAAGCAGCAAAGAGAAAAGCACGCAAAAATATTCCAGAGGCTCCGGAGGCAAACTTTAACAAGTTTCAAACGCCAGATGTAAAGACAATTGATGAGCTTGGTGAGTTTTTTAAAGTTGACCCTTACTATACTGTAAAATGTGTTGCAAAAAGAGTTATATATGAAGATGAGAGTGAGATCGTTCTCTTCTTTGTACGCGGATGCGATAATCTCCAAGAGGTAAAAGCACTCAATGCCACAGATGCACTTGACATTGTTGATGTAACGGAAGAGGAGTTGCGTGAGATAGGACTTGAACCTGGATTTATCGGACCACTTGACCAAGATAAAGCAAAACATGTCATTGATGTTGATTTGAAAAATGCACAGAACTTAATCTGTGGAGCAAATGAACAGGATTACCATTTTGTGGGTGTTGATCTTGGAATCATTAGTGATGTGGCATACTTTGAGGATATTGCAGAAGTAAATGAGGGTGATATCTGTCCGGTGTGCGGTGAAGGTGAGCTTTCATTTACAAAAGGGATCGAAGTAGGGCATATCTTTAAACTGGGAACGACCTACTCAGCAGCACTCAAAGCAGAGTTTTTAGATGAAAATGGCAAAGCACAGCCATTTATCATGGGGACATACGGAATGGGGGTGAGTCGTTTGGTTGCAGCAGTGATTGAGCAGCACCACGATGACAATGGCTGTAAGTGGACAAAAGCAACAGCACCATATATGGTAAACATTATGATAAGTAACATTAAAGATGAAGCGCAGGTAGAACTGGGTGAGAAACTCTACAGAGAGCTCCAAGAGCTTGGTGTTGAAGTGATGCTAGATGATAGAAAAGAGCGCTTTGGCTTTAAGATGAAAGATGCAGAGCTTATTGGTTTTCCATATACAGTTATCATCGGAAAAGAGCTTGCAAACGGAGCTGTGCAGATATATGATCGTGCAAGTACAGTGAAAACGACTGTCGCAGCAGATGATATTTTAAATGCGATTATGGAAAAAGTAAAATGATCTACTTTTTAATCTACCTCTTCTTAGAGGTACTTGTCTCTGTCCAGATATCTTCTGCCATAGGCGGTCTTGCAACTTTTTTTGAAATTCTTCTTACTGCCTTTATCGGTATCTCTATCTTGATAAACTTTCGCTCTACATTGATGGAAAATATGACTGCAGTATCTTACAACTGCATCGATCTGGAGGAGTTTCAGCGACTTAATCTTTTTACACTCATTGGTGCTATTTTACTTATTATACCTGGATTTTTGACAGATATTTTAGGAGCACTTTTGCAGTTTAGTGCCATTACGAGCATGATTGTTAACCGTTATAATGTAAAATCAAACAAGTGTAAAACCTCATTTGAGGATGAAAATAATCAAGGAGACGCAGATGTCATTGATGTTGAAATTATTGAGCATAAGCCTACTATTAAGTAGTCTTGCCTATGCTGATACAAACAGTGAAAAAATAGTCGATTTTTTAGAAGATAAATTTATGGAGAATCCACGTCTTAAAAGTGTGGATGTCTCTGTGGTAGATGTTGTTCCTCTCACGCAGATAAAAGATTGGAAGGCTTATATTGTTGATGTACATGCGATTATAAAGCGTGGAAATAAAAAAATAAAACAAAAGATGATCTGGTTTTCTGATGGCCGTGTTATTACAAAAGAGCTCACAGATATGAAAGACGGCTCAAACATTACAGAGCTTGTCAAACCAAAGTTCAAACCTGAGTACTATACCAAAGAGAATCTTATTTATGGAAATGCCAATGCAAAGCATAAAGTTGCAATCTTTTCAGATCCACTCTGTCCGTTTTGTAAGAGCTATGTTCCAGGAGCATTAAAATATCTTAAAAAGTATCCTGATACCTTTGCTGTTTATTACTATCATTTTCCACTTGAGAGACTGCACCCTGCATCGGTACATCTTGTAAAGATGGCAGTTGCTGCTGAGCAAAAAGGTGTTAAAGATGTTGTTTTAAAGCTTTACAATGTAAATGTAAATTCCAGAGAAAAAGATATTAAAAAGATTCTAGCAGCATTTAACAAAGCAGTTGGAACAAACATCAGCGAAGCTGATATTAATACAAAAGCAGTGTTAAAGCAAGTTAACCATGACTATGATATTGCTGATAAAGTAATGGTTGGTGGTACGCCGACTGTCTATTTTGACGGTAAAGTAGATCATACAAAGAAAAAATATCTTAAAGTAGAAGTAGATTAAATGAAAAAACTAAGAATTGCAACACGCGTATCAGATCTTGCTCTTTGGCAGGCATATCATGTAAAAGCCAGAGTTGAGGCGGCATATCCAGAGATAGAAGTGGAGTTAAACAAGATTGTCAGCAACGGTGACAAGGTTTTAGACAAACCACTTGCACTCATAGGTGGTAAAGGTCACTTTACAAAAGAGCTTGAAGATGCGATGCTTGCAGGTGAAGCGGACATGGCAGTGCACTCACTCAAAGATGTACCGACATATATTCCAGAAGGTTTGGAGCTTGCTGCCATTACTGAGCGTCAGGACCAGAGTGATGTCTTTTTGTCACATAAGTACACTTCACTTGAAGATTTGCCACAAGGTGCAGTAGTTGGAACGACAAGCCTGCGTCGCCGTATGCAGCTTTTAAAAGTGCGTCCTGATTTGGTACTTAAAGACTTACGCGGTAATGTAAACACACGTCTGAGAAAACTTGCAGAAGGGCAGTATGATGCTATTATTTTGGCTTATATCGGTCTGCACAGACTT
>JAMORG010000101.1 GCA_027063745.1 Sulfurimonas sp. | reverse complement strand
AGAGGACCGGTATCTGCACTGATAAAAAGATCACAAACACGAAAGAAAGCACCAAGCTCACGCAGATCTTTTGTTGCATATTCTAAGAGATTGTCATCAAGTTTTGTTGGTATGTCAGGGGATAAAATATCAACAAATATAAAGCTGTCATCCTCTTTTTTCATAGCCTCAATAAGTTCTCTCCACCACTCATCTTGAATTTTTTTATCAAATCTGGCATTTCTAAAAAGAGCTACAACTTTATGATCTTCTCTTGTTATATGATTCTCATTGAGAAGTTTGTTGAGCTTGTTTTTGGCAGAATCAATCTCTTGCTCTGTAAGTTTGATATCAAGTGAAGGTGCTTGTTTTGGAAGTTCAATGTCAAAAAAACGTAAAAACTCCAATGATTCCAAACCCATATGTGAAAATCTTTTTTCTCCTCTTTCTTGCATGTGTGTAAAGTGTGCCCAGAGTTTTTTACTAGAAAAGCTTGCCTTGTATTGCGCTTTGATTAGACTCATAACTATTTGTGCACTGGTAGAACTGCCTGCAACATTAATTGCTAAATCATACTTCTTTTTTCTACTCTCTTTTATATATCTTAAAAGATCAAGGGGCTGTAAGAGCAATTTTCTTGGAATATCTATAATCTTGTTGACATTTGGCATTGGTTCTAAAATATTGCCTGCTAATTTCATACCGACAATAATATCTATCTGCGCTTCTGGCAGATGTTTATGAAGTTCATTGATAAGTGGTGTAAGAAAGAGGATGTTTCCTATTCTATAGTTTGGACGTATAAGGACAATTGTTTTTATATCTTCTTTGTTAAGTGTAGTTTTAAATGCAGATTTTTTTCTAAAAAGACCAAGAAGGCTGTTTATAAGTTTGGATATTTTTTTTCTGATAATCACGTGAAGTGGGTATTTCATAAGACTCTTTGTTTTTAGTGTAATTATAGCAAATTAAGAATTAACCTCTAATTTGCTAAAATATAGCAATTACTTACTGGAGAGATTTTGAAAGAGATTATTAAAAGATTTTGGCCCTATATAAAAGAGTATAAGCTTTACTATATGTTGGTGATTTTCGGTGGACTGTTGATCTTAATATCTACTGTCGGTACTGCACAGATTATGAAGCCGATGATGGATGAGATGTTTATCAAACGTGATGAGAGTATGCTTACGCTTATTCCATTTGGTCTTATTTCTATTTATGTAACAAAGGCATTTGGAAAGTATATTCAGACAGTTTTTATGGAATATATTGGTCAAAGTATCGTAACACGTTTTCGTGAGATACTTTTAGAGAAGATGATAAATCTTGACATGGGATTTTTGTATCAAAACAGAAGTGGAGAACTTATTTCCCGTGTAACAAATGATATTGGGCGTATTCAGTATTTTGTATCCAATATGTTGCCTGATATGTTTCGTGATTTACTTACAGTTATTGCTCTTGTTGGGTATATTATTTATCTTAATCCTTTGCTCTCATTTTATACTTTGATTGTTGTACCATTAATTATTTACCCTATTATGCTTATTGCTAAAAAGTTAAAAAAATATTCTCATAGATCTCAGGCAAAAAATGCTGATCTTGTTTCTCGCCTTACAGAGGTTTTTAACAACTCAGAGATTATTAAGGCAAATGCAACTGAAAAGTTTGAGATAAAGCGTTTTAGTATAGAGAACTGGAACTTCTTTAAAATTAATATGAAAGCTATCTATGTAGGTGCTTTAGTCTCTCCTATTATGGAGATCGTAGCAGTGTCTGGACTTGCAATGGTAGTTTATGTTGGCGGAAAAGAAGTTTTTGATGGGAATATGACAGTTGGTGAGTTTACAGCTTTCATAACAGCTGTCGGACTTGTTTTTGAGCCAATAAGAAAACTTGGTGGAATTTACTCTAAGATTCAAGATGCACTTGCTGCTAGTGAGCGTGTTTTTGATATCATCGACAGAGAAAATCGCGTAATAGATGGTTCAAAAGAGCTAAATGAAGATATCAAAGAAGTTGAATACAAAAATGTAGTGCTTCGTTATGAGAACTACAATATCTTAGATGGTGTGAGCTTAAAGATTAAGCAAGGTGAGCATATTGCTCTTGTTGGGGACAGTGGTGGCGGAAAGTCAACCTTTATGAATATGCTCTTGCGTTTTTATGACCCGGATGAGGGTGCAGTTTGCATTAATGGTACAAATATTAAAGAGTTCACGCAGAAATCGCTCAAACATCACATAGCACTTGTGACCCAGCGTATTTACATCTTTCAAGATACTTTGGCTGCAAATGTTGCCTATGGAGAAGAAGAAATAGATGAAGAAAAAGTTGTAGAAGCACTCAAACTTGCTGATGCTTATGATTTTGTAATGCAGCTTGAGGATGGTATTCATACTATGATGAATGAAGCCGGAGCAAATCTCTCCGGTGGACAGCGTCAGCGTATAGCGATTGCTCGTGCTATTTATAAACATGCTTCACTTCTTTTGTTTGATGAAGCGACAAGTGCGTTGGATAATGAGAGTGAAAAGCGCATACAGGCAGCTTTAGATAACTATACAAAAGACAAGATAACTATCACCATCGCACACCGTCTCTCAACGATAGAACATGCAGATAAGATTTTAGTACTTCAAAAAGGAAGTATCGTTGCAAGTGGAACGCACAAAGAGCTTTTAGAGTGCTCAAACGTTTACCAAAGACTTGCAGGAGAGTTGAAGAAGTAGGGTAGAGTGCAAACTTTATCAATTCTTCAACACTTTTTAGAGATAATCACAAAAACTATTATCCGTCTATTATAGCTGTATATATTTCAGAGCAAATCCTCCCTATGGTCTGAGTCTAAAATATACACAGCTATAATAGACTACTATGTACGCAAGCAAAGGACACATAACCATGGAACTAGATTTCGCAAAATTTACAAAATACTCAAAACCGGGACCGAGATATACATCGTACCCTACAGCTTTGGAGTTTAAAGATGAGTTTAAATATGAAGACTACATCAAAAAGTTGGAGTCTCAAGACTCTTCTCGTCCTTTGAGTCTTTACTTTCACCTGCCGTTTTGTAAAAATGCCTGCTACTTCTGTGGTTGTAATGTTGTCTTTACCTCTAAAGAGGACAAGATGCTGCGCTATATTGAGTATCTCAAGCGTGAGTTGAAAATCCTTTCAGAGCATCTTGACTGCTCACGCGAAGTGATTCAGATGCACTTTGGTGGGGGAACACCTACATTTTTTACAGCTGCGCAGCTTGATGAGATCATTAAAGAGATAAAGTCCTATTTCCCAAATTTTGCAAAAGGTGCAGAGATCAGTTGTGAGATAGATCCGCGTCATATCAATGAAGATCAGATGCGTGTAATGAGCGAACATGGTTTTAACCGCGTGAGCTTTGGTATTCAGGATTTTAACGAAAAAGTACAAGTTGCAGTACACCGTGTTCAGCCATACAACATCACAAAAGATGCGATGGATTTGGCACGCAAGTACAATATGGACTCAGTAAATGTTGACCTCATTTATGGGCTTCCGTACCAGACACTGGAGACTTTTAAAGAGACACTTGCACTCGCACTTACACTTGATCCGGATAGATTTGCAGTCTTTAACTATGCGCATGTTCCATGGCTGAAAAAGACGATGCGTAAGATTGATGAGACTACGCTGCCTCTGCCTGATGAGAAGCTTGCCATTATGCAGTACACCATAGACTTCTTAACCGAGCATGGCTATAAGATGATAGGAATGGATCACTTTGCAAAACCTGAGGATGAGCTTTTCCAAGCGATTGAAAAAGGGGAACTTCATAGAAATTTCCAAGGCTATACGACTAAGGGTGGAGCTGACCTTATAGGTGTTGGTCTTACTTCCATTGGCGAGGGCGTGGATTATTATGCTCAGAATTTCAAAGATATGAAAGAGTATGAGGCCGCTATTGAGGCAGGGAAGTTACCGTTTGAGAGAGGTGTAATGCTCACGCAGGATGATATGATTCGCCAGTATGTGATTATGGAGCTTATGAGTAACTTCAAGC
>JAMORG010000100.1 GCA_027063745.1 Sulfurimonas sp. | reverse complement strand
CTTCAGACTTAAATGCTGCAGAAGCACCGTCACCATAGAAAGTAAAGCCTAAAGGAAGCCCAAGAACCGCTCTTAAGTGCAGTGCAAATTCACTTTGACTTTGAGTGATGAGTGTGACCATTCCCGTGTCGTGTGGACGAGGACTCACTTCTGAGAAGTAAACCTCATCTCCTTTGATAAAGAGCTCAACACCAAAAAGACCCTGGCCGCCAAGACCATCAGTGATTGCTTTTGCCATCTCTTGAGACTTCTGTTTTGCTACTTCGCTCATCTGTGCGGGCTGCCAAGAAAAGACGTAGTCTCCATCACGCTGCTCATGCCCGATAGGTTCACAAAATACCGTCTCTTTTCCATTACGAGCAGTAAGCATCGTGATCTCATAGTCAAAATCTACAAATGCTTCAACGATAAGCTCACTCGCATCACCACGAGCCTCTTTTGCCATCTCCCATGAAGCGTCAATATCATCTTCACTTCGTGCAATAGACTGACCATGTCCGCTGGAGCTCATCACCGGTTTGATAACACACGGGAACCCAAGCTCACGCGCAGCTTCAAGGAGACCCTCTTTGGTCGTTACGAACTTATACGGTCCTGTTTTAAGATCCAAAACCTCAGCAGCGAAAGTACGGATGTTTTTTCTGTTCATCGTTTTACTTACGGCATTTGCATTTGGGATGACATTGTAACCCTTGTCTTCTGCTTCAAAGAGCGCATCGATACTGATAGCTTCGATCTCTGGCAAGATATAGTCGGGCTTTTCACGGTAGATGATCTCTAAAAGAGCATCTTTGTTCTGCATATCAACAACATGACTTCTGTGTGCAACCTGATGTGCCGGTGCATTTTCATACTTATCGACGGCAATAGTCTCCAGTCCTAAGCGTTGTGCTTCTATGATGACTTCTTTACCAAGCTCACCTGAGCCGAGCAACATGATTTTTTTTGAGTTTG
The DNA here is from genome assembly GCA_027063745.1 of Sulfurimonas sp. Lineage (GTDB taxonomy): Bacteria > Campylobacterota > Campylobacteria > Campylobacterales > Sulfurimonadaceae > Sulfurimonas. Next base: position 3,085 of record JAMORG010000100.1, on the reverse strand, counting down.
ATTTAAGAGGAGCGGCAAATCGCATAGCTATACTTCCTTCTGATTTAGTAAGTATATTATACAATGCTTATTATAATTCAGAACTTACTTAAACTTACTCAACTGCAATAAGTAAGGTGTAAAAACAAAACCGTGCTCTTTTATCGTTTGTTTATTCAAGTAAGGTTTTACAGTTTTTCCTATATAAACAGAGCCTACAAACCCATACTCCAGATCTTTTGGCTCATATACAAAACTGACAACTCCGTTTTTATTTGACCACGCAGCAACAGAACGCATCTCTTTTGCATCATATGAAAGCACAATGATTACATCCGGTATTTTTTGTACTTTGTCAATTTCTGTAAGTAAAAGTCTATCTACACATATCTTTTTACCTAAAAGTGCCTCTCTGTATCGCTGTTTTATCTTTGCAGCAAACTTTTTGGCAACATCTTCATCTATCTCTTTATAGAGAATAAAAATATCTAAAGAGCTTTTGGGTTTTTGTCGAATATGCTGCTCCATAAGAGCAATCTTTGGAAACAGTTTTGCCTCTATACTCATAATGGTATCATCGTACTCATATGAAAAAAGCGAAGCAACAGTAATCAAAAATATAAACAGAATCTTTTTCAAGGCATTTTCCATATCAGGTTAAACCAAAATGTTCGACCATCTCTTACAAAATCATCTTCGTATGTTCCTGTAGTCGGTGCTACTCCAAGCTTGGATGGATAAACAACTTTTTGGTTCAATATATCTTTGATGGCAGCTGTAAGTGTAAATGACTTATAGCGATATGTGAACGTTTGATCAAGCAGTACCTTACTGCCTATTTCATCCCGTATATCAGCACTTTCTCTCTTTTTTGAGCCGATATACTGCAGGCGTGTCCCACTTTCAAAGTTTGCTGTAAACTGTTTAAAGAGCATCAAATTCGCCAACTCTTTTGATATCAAAGGTTTCGTCTCTCCATATGAGTCTTCTGTATCGACATAGGAGTAATTTGCCTGCAGTGTTGTTGTTGCATCAAGAGGATACTTGAGTTCAATCTCCATTCCATAAGAGTAGATATCATCTGCATTGAAAAAATGAAAGTTGTTGTCACGATCAATAAAGTCAGACATCTTTGAGTAGTACAGATTCAGGTTTAACCAACTGTTAAATCCACTTTGACGATGATAAACAAACTCTATCGTATCTATGGTTTCGGACTGTAAATCTTCTTTTCCGAAATAGGGTGCGGCACGACCATACATCTCCAAAAATGAGGGCGCACGAAAGGAACGCTGATAGAGTAGTTTGTAGTTTTGCTTATCATCATAGGCATACATAACACCTATCTTTGGAGCTATTGCAGCATCAGTATCACTGTAGTAGTCATAGCGTACTCCAAAGTCAAAACTTATGCTCTGAGAAAAGGCATATATATCATTGAGATAAAATGCATACTGCTCTCTTGCAATATCTTTTTTTATATTTGTTTTTGCAATGGTGATTGCCTCTGATTGAGCCGGATTGTTTACTTTGTAATCTGTCTTTATCTCATCAGCTCTTGCACCATAAACACCCATTAACAATTCATTGTGCGCAGTTTTGTGTAGCAGTGAGATATCACTGTATAAAACTCTCTCTTTATACATCCCTTTTCCAAGCAGATCGTAAGGATATGTCGCAGGCATAACAGAGTAGGGAACATAACGTGCCGTGCCTCTATAATTATATTGCTTCATACCTACTTTCATATCAAGTGAAGTTGTTGCTGTAATCTTGGGCTTATACTCAAGCTCACCAAAAAAAGAGTTTATTTTGATTTTTTTTGGATCTTGTACAATAGGCCAATCTCCGTAACCATAAAAATTTTGTGTCCTATGTTCTAAAAAACGTGATTTAAAAGAGAGCTCTTTATAGCGAAGATTTAAGCCTAATGACTTGTCTGTATAATCCTCATAAGATGTAAAATCCCTTTGTATCGCATTAAGAGTCGAGTAGTTGTGATAAGAGCGACTCTTATCATTTTTGTTAAAATACCCATCTATGCCGATATCAAGCTCATTTAACTGAAGATTTTGTACAAAACTGCCACTTTTGAATCCTTCTGAGCTTTGTGTATAAGAGAGCAGTCTCTCTTTATGGAGAGAATTTTTTGTAATGACATTGATAACACCGACATGTGCCATTGAGCCATACAGTACAGAGGCCGGTCCACGAATAACCTCTATGCGTTCTATAAGATCCAATGGCATATCAAGATAGAAATAGCCTCCGCCAATAAGTTCACTGTTAATGCTCACGCCATCAATCATCAACTTCAATCTATCGCGAATAAAAGATACACTGCCTCGCATATTCAGCTGTTTTGCTCCTGCTGTTCCCATAGAGAGCTCAACTCCGGGAACCACGCTCAAAGCCTCATAAAGAGTTGTTATACCCAGCTTTTTTAGCTCACTTGAGTGCAGTACAGAGACCACAGCAGGAGTTTGTGCAACATTGAGTTTACTTTTGGTTGCAATGGTTGAAACTTCCTGAAGATCTTCTTCTAAGCGAAGGGTATCTATATCATTTGCAAAGATTTGAACCCAGATCATAAGTAAAAATATTTTTCTAATCATTCCTGCATACCTTGATGATTTTTTAATTTTAAAATAAAACAGCACAAACCAGGCTTGCTCTCTACCATAATTAAACCTCCCATCCGTGACTCTATAATGTTCTTGACCATATACAAACCAATACCCGTTCCCGATACTTTTGACTTGGTACTGAAATAGGCATCAAAAATCTTATCTATAATATCATCTGCTATTCCATCTCCATTATCACATATCTTCAAAATGGCACTCTTTGCAGAACTGCTTAGCGAGATATTGACCACACCAAGCTTTTGTGTATCTTTGTGCTTTTTCGTTTTAATTGCATCCATAGCATTGTTTAAAAGAATAATTATCACCTGCTTAAATTCATTTTCCACACCATAAAGCACTACATCCTGCTCCATATCTAACTTACATCTGATATTATTGTTTTTGATTTGCGCCTGTAGAATCTTCTGTACGGCTTCTATTGATCTTGCGGGATTAAAATAACTCTCTTGTCGCTGAGG
>JAMORG010000099.1 GCA_027063745.1 Sulfurimonas sp. | reverse complement strand
TGAAATTATAGCACTCTTAACTTAGATGAATCTAAAAATTCAAAGCTTTTCTTCAATTTTTTGACTAATTTCTTCAATTTTTTCTTTTTGTTTATAAATTTCGTATGTTTTTCGAACATATCCCTGCAAAAGTACTTTAATATCATTATTACCTTCGGTATTAAAGTCTTTTGACATCTCTGCTTCTAAAAAATGAGCAAACTGTTCTTCAACATCAACATCGAACCTTCGACCACCAATGTGAAGACCTATCTTTTTACTCATTTATACTAACCTAAGATACTTTCAATTTTAGCAACGATCTCTTCTATTTCTATATCTTTTTTGCTATTTTCTTCTACTAGTCTCTCAATCTCTACATCTTTAAGCTCTCGTTCTGCCTTTAGTGATACTAGTTCACCTTTCAATACTTCATTTTGTTCTTGTAACTCTTCACACTTCTGTAATAGTTGTGATACTTTTTCGTTTAATCTATCTAGCGCACTTATCTCTTGCATCAATTTTAGTCCTCATATTAATTAATAAATATATTCTTTATAATTCTAGCATAATTAAGTATCATAGAAAAATTATTAGCACAAATTTGTTATAATAAAATACTATATGAAGCAAGGTAAGTATATATTATGAATAATTTTGAGGAATTTAGCACACAGTTTGTCCAATTAGTGGGAAACAAAGAGGGAGCGATTTCTCCTTCAATTACCACGTCTGCATCTTTTGCATATGGATCACCTGAGATTGCAGAAGGTATTTTTGACGGCAGTGTAAAAAAACCTCTCTACTCACGCATGGGTAATCCAACAACAGCAAAGCTTGAGTCTATCATGGCAAAAATGGATGGTGGAATTGGTGCTATTGCAACGAGTTCTGGAATGGGTGCTACTACACTTGCTGTAATGTCTCTTTTAGAAGCCGGTGACAATATCATCTCAATAGGAGGGCTTTTTGGTGGAACATATTCACTCTTTAGTGAAACACTCTCCCGTTTTGGTATCACTACTTCATTTTTTGATGTTGATGAGCTTGAAAAGATTGAAGAATCTATTACAGATAAAACAAAGATCATCTTTTTAGAAAGTGTTGGCAATCCTAATATGCGCTTACCAGATATTAAAGCCATTGCATCAATTGCAGATAGACACGACATTGCACTTATTGTAGATAATACAATTACACCTATGAGCATATCACCTCTTAAACTTGGGGCAGACATAGTTGTCTATTCAACCACAAAAGTTATAACGGGCAATGCTTCAGCACTTGGTGGTTGTGCTATTTTTCGAGCTGTTAATGAAAAAAATGATAAATTTCTCTCCAAACGATATACATTTTTAGAAAAGTTTATCAAAAACACAAAAGCAATGGCACTTGTTGTAAATGCGAAAAAAAGAGCACTACGTGACTTTGGTATGAGTGCAAATGCCCATGCAAGTTACCAGACAATGCTCGGTCTTGAGACTCTGCCTCTAAGAATGGAGAGAATTGTACAAAGTATAGAGACTATAGTAAAAGCACTAGAGAAAGAGGGTCTAAAGATAAATCATCCTTCTTTAGCTTCACATCCACATTATACTCGTTATAAAGAGCTATTTACAAAAGGATGTGGTACACTCTTTACCATAGATACGGGTTCAAAAGAAAAAGCATTTGCATTTTTAAACAAAACAGAACTTGCAACGCTTACTGCCAACATAGGTGACAGTCGTACACTGGCGTTACATATGGCATCAACAATTTACAGAGACTTTGATGAAAAGACAAAAGAGTTTTTAGGTATAACTCCTGGACTTATCAGAATCTCTATTGGACTTGAGAATCCACAAGATATAATAAATGACTTTTTAAAGGCGGCAGAGTAACCATGGCTACACATACAGAACATGAACTTTTAGATGATATAAAACTTGAGTATCCAAAAAAATATAAAGTTTACCTCTTAAATGATGACTATACATCGATGGATTTTGTTGTCAATATATTAATGAGTATCTTTCATAAAAGTTACGAAGAGGCAGAGGCTATTATGCTTGAAGTTCACAAAAAAGACAAAGGACTTTGTGGTGTCTATCCTCATGAGATAGCAGAGACAAAGGTGATGCAGGTGACTCGCCGAGCAAAAGAGAGCGGTTTTCCACTCAAAGCAACAATGGAAGAGGAATAAAACATGATAAGCACAACACTCAATGATATTTTTCAAAAATCAATCCTCTTTGCTAAACAGCTTCGCCATGAATACTTGACAATCGAGCATGTATTTTTCTTACTCCTTAGCTCAAAAGAGGGAGCTGAAATTATCACTGCCTGTGGTGGTGATGTTGAAAAGATGAAAGAGCTACTTGCGACATATATCAAAGAAAACATTGAAACTCTTCCTGCAGATATAGAGATTGAACCATATGAGAGTGTTGCCCTCTCACGCCTTATTGACAGTATGGTACACCACATCCAATCAGCAGGTCAAAGCAGTGCCGATGTAGGTGATCTGCTTGCAGCGCTCTTTGAAGAGAAAGAGACATTCTCATATAAACTGCTACAAATGTATAACATAGAACGACTTGATGTCTTAGAATATATCTCTCATCATCCAAAAGAGGAGAGCTTAACAGAGGAAAAAGAGAGTTACCTTTCAAAATACTCAATCAACCTGCTTCAAAAAGCAAAAGATGGCTCAATTGACCCTGTAATTGGAAGAGATAATGAAATAAAAAGAGTTATTCAGATTCTTTGTCGTAGAAAAAAGAACAACCCTATCTTGGTTGGGGAACCGGGTGTTGGTAAAACTGCCATTGCAGAAGGATTAGCTCTTAAAATAGTAGCCAAAGAGGTACCTGCCATCATCCAAAACTCTGAGCTCTATGCCCTTGATCTTGGTGCACTACTAGCTGGAACAAAGTACCGTGGTGATTTTGAAAAACGTCTCAAAGGTGTGATGGATGAAATTAAAAAGATTCCAAATGCCATTTTATTTATCGATGAGATTCACACCCTGATAGGTGCCGGAAGTACTAGTGGTAGTATGGATGCAGCAAATCAGCTAAAACCTGCTTTGGCATCTGGTGAGATAAAATGTATGGGTGCGACAACCTTTGCAGAGTATAGAAACGGTTTTGAAAAAGACAAAGCACTCAGTAGAAGATTCTCAAAAGTAGATATTCATGAGCCATCAGAAGATATTAGCTACAAGATTCTCAAAGGGCTGCAAAAGAAGTATGAAAAACATCACTCAGTAAAATACACAAACAAAGCACTCCGCTCTGCAGTTGAGCTCTCAAAGCGCTATATTACAGACAGATTTTTACCAGATAAAGCGATAGATCTTATCGATGAGACAGCAGCTTCATTTCATCTCAAAAAGTCCAAACCGACAAAAGTCGGAGCAAAAGATATAGAAAAGACAATCGCTCGCATTGTAGGGATATCAACAACAACGATGAAGAGTGATGAAACCCAAGGGCTCAAAGAGCTTGAGGCGAAACTCAAAGAACGTGTTATTGGACAAGAGAGAGCTACTGAAGTGGTTGCACAGGCTATTAAGATATCAAAAGCAGGACTAACACCTCCAAACAAGCCAATAGCATCATTTTTATTTTCAGGGCCAACTGGTGTTGGTAAGACTGAGCTGGCTATTGCACTGAGTGATATTCTAGGCATTCATTTTGAGAAAATAGATATGAGTGAGTACATGGAAAAACATGCACTTTCACGCTTAGTTGGTGCACCGCCAGGCTATGTAGGCTATGAGCAGGGTGGACTGCTGACAGAAGCGATAAAAAGACATCCCTATACTGTTCTACTTTTAGATGAGATAGAAAAAGCACACCCAGACCTTATTAATATCTTGTTACAGATTATGGACAGTGCAACCCTTACAGATAATAATGGCTATAAAGCAGACTTTCAAAATGTTATACTCATAATGACATCAAATATAGGCGCAACAGCTCGTAATGTAATGGGCTTTAACAAAGATGACTCCCTTAGTGCCAATGAAGAGCTCAAATCTTTCTTTACACCAGAGTTTAGAAACCGTCTTGATGCCATAGTAGCATTTGAACAACTCT
>JAMORG010000098.1 GCA_027063745.1 Sulfurimonas sp. | reverse complement strand
GTTTGCACTTGATGATATCTTCTATTCACACTCTGTAGTTGCCTCAATGGCTGTGGCTATTGAAGCCTTTACTCAAGAGGGTGAGGGGGTGATAGTGCAAACTCCGGTATATTCACCTTTTTTTTATACTGTGAAAAAGCTTGGTCGCAGAGTTGTCAAAAACCCTTTAGCACTGCGTGAGGATGGAAGTTACACTTTTGATATAGAAGATTTGAAAAAAAAGATAGATGAAGATACAAAACTATTGCTGCTTTGCTCACCGCATAATCCGGTTGGACGTGTTTGGAAGCGTGAGGAGCTTGAAGCGATTGCCACGCTTTGTTATGAGAGAGGAGTTATTGTCTTTGCCGATGAGATCCACTCTGACTTGGTCTATGCACCAAACAGGCATATCCCTTTTGCATCACTAAATGATAGAGCACGCGAAATTTCACTGACTGCTATAGGGGTTGGCAAGACATTTAACATGGCAGGTTTTGCTATGAGCAGTGTCGCTGTGCCAGATGCCAAGCTGCGTGAGCGATTTGCCAAGGCTTATGTGAGAGTACATTTTGCGCAAGGCTCGGTTCTTTCTCATGTGGCATTTGAAGCGGCGTATAGAGATGGAGAGGAGTGGCTGCGTGAGCTAAAAGAGCATCTGCAAGCTAATTACCAAATGCTTGAAGAGATGCTGCGTGAGCACAGTGAGCTTATAAGGCTAACTCCTATTGAGGGAACCTATCTTGCCTGGCTTGATTGTCAGGGTATGGGACTGCGAGACAGTGAACTTAGAGAGTGGTTTGTCAAAGAGGCAAAGCTTGGGCTCAATGCCGGACTTAGCTTTGGAAGAGAAGGAAGTGGCTATATGCGCTTGAATTTTGCCGTGCCATTGGATACAATGCGAGAGATTATAGATAGATTACAAAGGGCTTTAGAGAAGTATGATAAAGATTAATTGGGATGAGTATAAAGAGCATAAAAAGTACAGTCATCGTAAAGATAATTTTGAGACCTTGATGGAGTTTATGAAAAGCTTTTACAACATACACTCACCTGCTGAGATGTTTAATATCTTTGTAGAAGACGAGATAGCTTCTATGATGCTCAAAAAACGCAATATTAGCGATGCGGAAGGATTGGAGAACTATCTCTTTAAACTCTAATGGATACAAATTTACAAAAAATAGAAGATTTTATAGATGAACACCATGTCTTAACCCTTGCAACTACAATAGAGAATGATGTGAGTGCCTGCTCTTTGTTTTATGCTTACGATAAAGAGTCACCGAGCTTTATTGTTGCAAGCGCACAAGATACAGAGCATATACAAAATATTTTACAAAATCCAAAGGTTGCCGGTAATATTTTGTTAGAGACCAAGGAAGTTGGAAAGATTCAGGGGTTGCAGTTTAAGGGGGAGTTTTGTCAGTTGCGTGAGCATAGACAAAAACTGCTCTACTTTAAAGCATTTCCCTATGCACTGGCACTTGCTCCAACACTCTGGGAGATCAAAGTGCACTCTTTTAAACTTACAGATAATCGTCTGGGTTTTGGTAAAAAACTTACTTGGCAGCTGCCTTCTCTTTAAAGAGGGCACAATCACTTCCACTGCTTTTAAAGACTACCATGGAAGGTATTTGTGCTGATTTAAAGCCATATGCCTTACAGCCATGCGGCTGACTCTTCTCCCATGTCACATAATAATATTTACATCGTCTGCAGTTGATTCTTTTCATAGCGGAAGTTTAACATATTTGGATAAAATACCAATATAAATAAAAAAGGCAAAAAGAGATGAATAGTCAAATATTACTGATGTTGCAACTCCAAAACCAACTCAACAATGCAACAAACGGTGAAGAGTGGGTAAAGGGTGTTACAAAGAACAACAAAAAGATAAACTGGCGTCGCTGTATCTATATGGAGTGTGCCGAGATGATAGACAGCTTTGGCTGGAAACACTGGAAAAATATAGAACAAGAACCGGACTGGGATAATCTACAGATAGAAGTTGTCGATGTTTGGCACTTCATTATGAGTCTTTTGATAGAAGAGTACTATAGAGATATGCAAGGTGGGATAGAAGATATAGCTTCTGACATCTCTGAGTCTTCAGCACTCTCTTTGATTGAAAATGTAGACAATGGTTTTACTTCAGAGGAAGTGGTCATGCAAAAGATCGAAGATCTTATGCGACATGCTCTCTCAAAAGAGAAACTGGATAAAGAAGGGCTTGTTAATGACTTTTTCGAGCTTACCGCTATGAGTGGACTTAATCTTGATACACTCTATCGTCTTTATGTCGGTAAAAATATCTTAAACCAATTTCGTCAAGATAATGGCTACAAAGATGGCAGCTACATCAAGATATGGGATGGTGATGAAGATAATGTAGTTATGAAGCGTATCTGGGAAGAGCATAAGAGCTTAAAACCCGATGAGCTCTACAAAGAGCTGGCAAAGGCCTACTTCTCTCTCAATAAGAGTCTCTAGTTGCAAAAGGTTTTAGAAATAGAAAATCTTACTTTTGGCTATACAAAAGAGAAGTTGCTCTTTGAAAACTTCTCACTCTCTTTAAACAAAGGAGAACTTAAAGCCATAGTAGGACCCAGTGGTGCCGGAAAGAGTACTATTTTTGAGCTTATCTTAGGTAACTTAAAACCAAAAGAGGGGAAAATCAAAGTAAGTAGATGCAGTGAGGTCTTTCAAGACCCCTACAGCTCTTTTCATCCCTCTTATACACTCTTAAATCAGATAGCGGATGTTGCACCACTTAATGAGCTTACAAACTATATACAAAAGATAAATCTTGATAGAGCTCTGCTTGACAAACTGCCTCATGAACTCTCAGGAGGACAGCTTCAACGTGCTTCAATACTTAGAGCTATGCTTATGAAACCTGAAATTTTACTTCTTGATGAACCGACATCAGCACTGGACAATGTAGTACAGTTAGATGTCATGAAGATGCTTGTATCTCATCTGCCACACATGGGAATGCTCTTAATCACACATGATATGGATTTGGCAAAGTGGTGTGCTGATGAGGTTATTGCGATTTAAAAAAAGAGTTGACAAGATAGTATCCACTTCCTGCCATAATAACTGTCCCAAAGACATTGAGCATCATATTTGTCAGTGCTAGAGTGATACTGCCACCTTCAAAGAGTAAAAAGCTCTCTATTGCAAAAGTAGAGTAGGTTGTAAGTGCTCCGAGTATTCCTGTTGATAGGAAAGATTTTAGCTGTACAGGCAGGGATGAGTACATAAAGTAAGCTACCAAAACACCCATGATAAAGCTACCAAGAAGATTGACCCCTAGAGTTCCAAAAGGAAGCTCATGCGGGAGTTTGTGTGAGATAAGACCGTTTAGGTATGCTCTTAAAACAGCACCTATAAAACCACCGCTACCTATTGCTAGGATTGTTTGCCAACTCATCATCATACACCTTTTGCATTTTATCTCGCAGATCATTTAACCAGTTTGGATCATTTTTATCTGCTATAAAGCTCTCCATAAAGATAACACGAATAGTTCCAGGTTTGTAATAGAAGCGCTTAATATCATAATACTTTGCAGTCTCAATAAGCACGACAGGTTGCACACGCAGCTGATACTTGTCCGCTACGACTTTTGCACCACTCTTAAATGGTAACATTCGTCCGTTGCGTGAGCGGGTACCCTCTGGAAACATAGTAATAACACGCCCTTTGTTAAGACGGTCTTTTGCATTTTTGAGTAGTTTTATTAAAGAGGTTTTGCTTTTTCTCTCTATGGGAATGTCTTCTGGCATACTCATCGCCAAACCAAAGAAAGGCACATCAAAGAGCTCTTTTTTTGCAACCCACGCCAGATCTTTTTTACTGACTGTCTCCATAACTCCGATATCTAAATCACTTTGATGGTTTATAAGAAACATCTGTGTCGCTGGGTCTTCACTTCCTTTTACATCAGTTCTAAAAAAAGTAAGTAATCTTACATACCATGCTGCGATCTTACGTGCATAGGGGCGTGGTAAAATAGGATAAAGAACAATCATCAACACTAAAGATGAGAAGATTATGGTTGTGGCATAGAGCCAACTAATATGAGCAAGTATCTTCATTTTTCACCCATCCGATTTTGTCATTTTGGAGTTGTACTTTGACAAACTTATCGACACTTCCTTCTTTTGTAAACTCCTGCTGCATCTGTGTGGTTTCAAAGACTGTTCCATTATGAACAGGAAGTAAGTAGATTTTTGCTCCTGCTTTTACACAGACCTTTTTTTGAGGAATGTTCAAGTAAGCAATATAGATCATCGGTATTATAAAGAGCACTATAAATACCAGCTTCTTTTTCAAAACAAAGAGCAAGAGAGCAAACAGTGCTACACCAAGCGCAATGTACATCTTTAGCTGTTCGTGTGACTGGTTACGGGGCTTTAGATCTGTTTGCGTTGCTACACTGTCATCATCGACTACTATTGGTATGGTGATCTGTTCATACTTATTTTGTTTTAGGTTGAAGTAGCTAAACTTGAAAAAGTCTATGTTTTTTTCTATAACTACATAGTAAGTTACTTTTGGATGGTAGTAACCAGCTGAGAGAGACTCAACTCCCTGTTTATAGACATTGTTGAAATGAATATTACGCAGATTGCTGTTTTTTGCTTCAAGAACAAAAACAACAATGTTATGCATAGTATCGTATGAAGTTGTTTTATACTCTTTTAAAATTAGAGAATCTGCTAAAATATTTGAAAAATCTTTAGGTGGATTAAGGGTGATGACATTGAGTTTTTGTCCTTGGACATAACTAGGATCATAATTTTCAGAGTGTGGTACTAAAGTGACTTTGACATTTGGTAAAACAGCGTTTGAACCAGTGATGAGCATACGAAAAGTATCATAGTAGAACTTTCCTTTTTTTACACGGTGAGGTGAACCATCGAGTACTTTAATGCCTTTTTTGTTTGTAAAAGAGTAGCGAATATCACGAAATTTTTTGACAACAGAGAGTGTTTTGAGTGTTATGGGAACGATCTCACCTTTTATTACTCTCTTTGGTACCTCCGCATATTGTACATATAGAACTTTTGATGCAAAGAGTGAAGATACAAAAAGAAGAGTAAGTAAAAGTAGCTTTAGCACGACTCAACGAATCCTTGAAGCATTGCAACACCGTCATCACTACCTAAAACCGCTTCCATAGCACGCTCTGGGTGAGGCATCAGACCAAAAATATTTTTGTTTTTGTTACAAACACCTGCGATTGATTCAACTGAACCATTCGGGTTTTTAATGTTACCGTTTTCATCCGAGTAGCGTAGAAGAATCTGACCATTTGCTTCAAGTTCAGCAAGACCAGCTTCATCGATGTAGTAGTTTCCATCGTGGTGAGCGATTGGAATGTTTACAACATCACCTTTATTTAGCTTTTCTAAAAAGATGTTGTCGTTGTTCTCTACTTTAAGGTGATGGTGCTTTGAGATGAAGTGAAGACCTTCGTTGCGCTTGAGTGCACCAGGAAGAAGTCTCGCTTCTGTCAGTACCTGAAACCCGTTACAGATTCCAAGAACTTTTCCGCCTTTGTCTGCATATGCAGCTACTGCTTTCATAACAGGAGAAAATTTAGCAATAGCACCACTTCGAAGGTAGTCACCATATGAAAAGCCTCCAGCTACAACCAAAAGGTCAGTATCATTTGGGAGTGACTTAGCTTTATGCCATACTATTTCTGTATCACAGCCAAGCTTTTTAAAGGCATACTCTGTGTCATACTCACAGTTTGTACCAGGAAATTGTAAGATGGAAACTTTCATTATACAAGCTCTATAGTATAGTCTTCGATTACAGTATTTGCTAAAAGCTCTTCACACATTTTAGTTACATCTGCCATCGCTTTTTCTTTGTCTGTCTCATCAAGCTCTAAAACTATCTGCTTACCAACACGAACATCTTTAACTGCATCAAAGTGAAGAGAATCAAGTGCGTGATGCACAGCTTTTCCCTGAGAGTCTAAAACACCTGGCTTTAAAAATACATTTACAATTGCTTTCATTATTACTTTCCTAAAATTCTATTTAAAACTTCTTCATAGGCAACTTTAAGTCCACCTAAACCCTGACGGAATCTGTCTTTATCCATCTTCTCACCACTCTCTATGTCCCAAAAACGACAGTTATCAGGAGAGATCTCATCAATAAGGATAATGTTGCCATCTTTGTCTTTACCAAACTCAAGTTTGAAGTCTACAAGATTAAGACCTTTTGCTGCAAAGTAAGGTTTCAAGATGTCATTTACCTGACGAGCCATTCTACGAAGTTTGTCTAACTCATCTTGAAAATCTACAAGACCTAAGATAAGCGCATGCTGATCGTTAAGTTTAGGATCTCCAAGTTCATCATTTTTGTAGTCGAACTCTACAAGAGTAAACGGAAGCACTTTGCCATCTTCAATGCCAAGGTTGCGTGAGAGCGAACCTGTTGCAATATTTCTTACAATTACTTCAATAAGAATTACATCTGCTTTTTTATGAAGCATATGCTTGTCATCTAGCATCTTTACAAAGTGTGTAGGGATGCCGTTTTCCTGCAAGAGTTTAAAAAGCTCAGTTGAGATTTTATTGTTTAGTGCACCTTTTCCTGCTTCAGAAGATTTTTTCTCTCCATTAAAAGCTGTCAGGTCATCTTTGAACTCAGAAATTACTAAGTTCTCATCATCTGTAGACCAGATTTTTTTGGCTTTACCTTCGTAGAGTAGCTCTCTTTTTTCCATAGTACGCTTATCCTTTTGTGATGATCAAAGCTTTGACAATATCAACAGCTTCTTTAAGTTGTACATCTTTTTGTAACATTTTTGGCGTAATTATATCTTTTTTATCTTTTTTCTCAGCTTTATCTTTTGATTTTTTTCCATCAATTTTTTCAAGTTCGCTTTGAAGATGCTGTTTTAGGTCTGCTTCTTTGATGGCAAACTCATTTTTAAATGTCTTTAACTCACCTGGAAGCACTTTGATATCCGGAGTTACACCAACAGCCTGAATCGTTCTGCCACTTGGGAGATAGTAGCGAGCAATAGTAAGCTTGATAGCCTCTTTTTTAGTAATAGGAAGTACAACCTGTACACTCCCTTTTCCAAAAGTCTTCTCTCCGACTAGAACCGCACGTTTATGATCTTGGAGTGCACCACTTACGATCTCACTTGCACTCGCACTTCCGCCGTTTACCAGTACTACAAGCGGAACTTTTGTAATTGTGTTACTTGCGTGTGCTTTGTACTCTTTTGTTTCAGCCTCTTTACGTCCTTTTTGAGAAACAACAAGTCCATCATCAACAAACAAATCAACTAAACCTACCGCTTGGTCCAAAAGACCACCAGGATTATTTCTAAGATCGAGAATAATACCTTTTATAGAAGCTTTACGTTTTAAAATAGCTTTTTTCACATCTTCTACAACTTTTTTATCAAAGCTAGAAACTCTGATGTAGAGAATGTCGTCACCGACACGTTTTGTATGAACTGATTCGATTTTAATGATATCACGAACAATATGCACAACAATCGGCTTGCTTTCGCCCTCACGCACAATCGTTAAGTCAATAGGATCACCGACTTTTCCACGCATAAGTGATACCGCTTCATCAATAGTCATTCCAAGTGTTGGTTTGTCATTGATTTTTAAGATGATATCTCCGGCTTTAAGACCTGCTTTGTCTGCTGGTGTATCATCAATTGGAGAGATTACAGTTAGTGCTCCGTCTTTCATTCCTACAGTGATTCCAAGTCCTCCAAACTCGCCATTTGTTTGAACCTGTAGGCGTTTGTAGTCTTTTTCTGTTAAGTAGTTGGAGTGAGCATCGAGGTTTTCCATCATACCTTTGAGTGCTTTGTTTATAAGTTCTTCGATTGTGACTTCATCAACATCATACTCTTCTACGATAGAGAGTACTTTTGTAAACTTTGAGAGTGCTTCAAGACGTGACTCTTGCGTTGACTCTTTTTTTGTCTCTTCTTTTGCAAAAAGTGTTGAAGCAAAAAGCAGAGAAAAGGTTAGTGCAACCGATGTAAAACCCAGTGTTATAAATTTTTTGTTGTTCATTTTCAGCCTATTTTGGTCTAATTTTGAGGCTATTATAGCAACTCTTGTTAAACATAATAAGCAAGTTAAATAACAAATTTAGATTAATAGTCTATAATTACACAAGAATTCTGCCTGCAAAGCAAATATTTAGGACAATAATGAAAAACATAGTACTTATAGGTTTTATGGGTGTTGGCAAAGGAAGTGTCGCCCGTGAAGTTATAAAACATTCTGATTATGTAGCGATTGATACAGATGATCTTATTGAGAGCATGGAGAACAGAAAAGTCAAAGAGATCTTTGAATCTGAAGGTGAAAAATATTTCCGTAAACTTGAGAAAAAAGTGGCAAAATGGCTTGAAAAAAGTGTACAGAATACGCTTATTTCAACCGGTGGAGGATTTTACAAGCAGGAAAATCTTAAAAAGATAGGATTGATTATTTTACTTGATTCTCCTTTTGATGCTATAATCAAACGCATAAAAGCACATCCGAATGCTGCAAAAAAATTGAAAAAAAGACCGCTTCTGTCTGACCTTGAAGCTGCAAAAAAGCTCTATGACGAGAGACGACCCGAGTATTTGAAACTTGCAGATATTGTCATAGATGTAACAGATAAAAGCGCAAAAGAGTGTGCTAAAGAACTTTTAAAAAAGGTAAAAAAACATGGTTAAAAAAATAGTATTAACATTGCTGATAGCAATGGGTGCATTTGGTGCAGAGGTGCATTGGGCAAAAGATTATAAAAGCGGTATTGCAAAAGCACAAAAAGAGCACAAGCCAGTGCTTTTTATCATCTCACGCGATACATGTAAGTATTGTATTTTACTTGATAATACAACACTCAAAGATCCAAAAGTAGTTGATGAACTTAATAAAAATTTCATAGCAATCCGTTCATGGACAAATGAAGGTGACTATATTCCATATGTATTGGGTCAAAATACACCGGGATTGCCTGGTATCTGGTTTTTAGACTCAGATGGTGAACCACTTTTTCAACCCCTTTTGGGATATGTGAAGAAAGAAAATTTTTATGGTGCTCTCAAAACTGTTGAAGCAGAGTTTCAAAAAGTAAAAGGCAAAGATAAATGATATTTACAACAACACAAAGCAGTAGTTTTAAGGCTGAGTTTGAAGAGCTCTTAGGGCGAGGGAAGATGGATATCGCTCACGTAACAGGTATCGTTGGCGGTATTATTTCAGAGATACAAAAAGATAAAAATAGAGCTCTTTTTGAACATATCGCGAAATTTGACAACTGGACTCCAAAGTGTGATGATGACCTACAGATATCACAAGAATCAATGCAACAAGCGTATGAAAATCTTGATGAAAAGTTAAAGTCAGCGCTTCATATGGCATATGAGAGAATCAAAGTCTATCACGAAAAGCAAAAACCACAATCATGGTTCGATACAGAAGCAAACGGGACTATTTTGGGTCAAAAAGTAACTCCGGTCGATTCTGCAGGTCTTTACATTCCAGGAGGAAAAGCGGCCTATCCATCGTCACTTTTAATGAATGTTATTCCTGCACAGGTTGCAGGCGTTGAAAATATAGTTGTTTGTACGCCTACTCCGGATAACGAACCAAATGAACTTTTACTTGCTGCGTGTCATCTCTGTGGTGTGACACAGGTCTATAAAGTAGGTGGTGCTTCGGCAATTGCTGCTATGGCATATGGAACTGAAAATATTCCTAAAGTTGATGTTATTACAGGTCCGGGGAATATCTTTGTAGCAACAGCTAAAAAGATGGTCTTTGGTGATGTGAACATTGATATGATTGCAGGTCCTAGTGAGATAGGGATACTTGCAGATGACAGTGCAAATCCTAACCATATGGCGATTGACCTTCTCTCTCAGGCTGAGCATGATGAGATGGCAAGCTCTATTTTAATCACACCATCACAAAAGCTTGCAGATGCTGTAAAAGTAGAGATTGAAAACTGGTTACAAAAACTTCCGCGTGAGGCAATAGCTCGTAAATCTATAGAAGAACGTGGTGCTATTATAGTAACACAAGATATGGATGAAGCGATTAAGCTGATGAATGAGATAGCACCGGAACACTTAGAAGTGGCTACTATGAGCCCATTTGAACTGCTGCCATACATTAAACATGCAGGAGCAATCTTTTTAGGGCATAACACTCCTGAAGCAATAGGTGACTATGTAGCAGGACCAAACCATACGCTCCCGACAGGTGGAACTGCAAAATTCTACTCACCACTGAGTGTAGAGGATTTTATGAAAAAAAGCTCGATCATCTCTTTTAGTTCTGCTGCTATTAATGAGATAGGAGAGGAGTGTGCACTTATTGCCAACACAGAAGGTCTTACTGCTCATGAACAATCTGTTCGTGTAAGATTAAAGTAATCTTTATCTTAAAATACTAGTTATAAAACTTCAGTTTATAACTAGTATAACCCCTTCAAATATAATTTTTTTGAATATACACATATAAAAAAATCTATTACAAAATAATCACATTTTTATATTTTCTTTAAGCTTTATTAGCTACACTAGATACAGTAAAAAAGCTCGAAATGCCGTGCATAAGGGCTTCTTTTAAAGTTAATAAGTCGTAGTTATAAATCTTAAACTAGCCGTTTTTGGCAAAAGGAGAATATATGCAATTAGGTTTCCTAGTTGATTTACATCTGTGTATGGGATGTAAAGGTTGTGAGATCGCATGTAAAGTGGAGAATGAAGTTCCACTCAGTACATGGAGACTTCGTGTCAAATATGTAGACGTGGGAACATTCCCAGAGACAAAAAGAACATTTACACCACTTCGTTGTAATCACTGTGAAAATGCTCCGTGTGAGAGAATCTGTCCGGTATCTGCTCTTCATTATATTGAAAATGGAATTGTAAATATCGATAAAGAGAGATGTATCGGGTGTGCTGGGTGTGTTATGGCTTGTCCATATGGTGCAATCTATATTGATCCTGAAACACAAACTGCTGATAAGTGTACATACTGTGCACACCGTATCGCTTCATCAATGATGCCTGCGTGTGTTGTAGCATGTCCTGTTGAAGCGAATATCTTTGGTGACCTTGAAGATCCTACTTCAAATATCTCGAAGTATATTCAACAGCATCGTGATGTTCAAGTACGTAAGCCGGAAAAAGGTACGAATCCTCACCACTTCTATGTTGGTGCGTCTCAAGTACATCTTAATCCACTTGCATCGAAACGTGAAGAAGGTTATAGCCTTTTTAATAACATCACACATCTTCCACTAGGAGGGCATCACTAATGGTACATGAAACTTTAGCTGCTACAAATGCAGTCGTAACTTTGGATGTAGCACTGCCGGAGGTCTTTTGGGGCTGGTATGTTACTATGAATATGTGGGCGAAAAGTATTGGTACTGGTTTGGTATTTATGCTTTTCTTATTACTAAGACGTAATCCTGAAGAGATGAAAGGTCTACGTACATCTGCAATGATTGTATCGTTTGTGATGATGAACGTTTTCTTGCTCTTTACACTGGCAGATCTACACCAACCGTTTAGAATGTGGCATATCTTTTTCTATCCACACTTGACATCTGCTATTACTGTAGGTGCATGGATGGCATCTATCTTTGTTGGTTTAGAATCTTTAATGATAGTAGTGATGCTTTTCAAAAAAGATACAGTTACATATGACAAGCTTCTTTTTTGGACAACACTTTTAGCTATTCCTGTAACACTTTATACTGCAGGTATTATGGCAGAAGCAACAGCGCGTGAGCTATGGCAAATGCCGACAGAAGCTGTACAAATGATCTTAGCTGCGACACTTTCAGGTTCAGCGGCAATGATCTTACTAGGTGGAAACAAGCTTAGTGATGAGACAAAATCTTTCTTTGCAAATATCTTAGGTCTAAGTGCTTTAATGGCATTTATCATCTATATGTCAGAGTATATCTTTGGTGCGATGAAAGCAGAAGAGGTAGCAGCAATCCTTCACTATGTAAAAGGTGAGGGTGAATATGCAACAATGTTCTGGATAGGTCAATGGGTAGCATATATCTTACCTATGATTTTAGTAGCACTCTACAGAGTTAGTAGAAGCAGTGCAATGTTAAACCTGGCGGCTATTTTAGCAATCGTAGGTCTGTGGGTAGTTAAACATGTTTGGCTTGTTATTCCACAATTATTACCACTGAGTTAAGGAGAAAGTATAAATGTATTTACAAAGTAGAAGAACATTTTTAAAAGGTGCTGCATTTAGCGTTGCTGGTGTTGCTATAGCAAAGGGTGTATTTGCAACAGATGCAGCGGCTGAGTCTGTTACGAACTCTAAGTTTACAAATACTCCTGATACGCTCTCATTCTATCCTCCTCAGTCTGAGTGGGATAATTTCCAAGAGCTCGATGGAGCAGATTGGAAGCGTGGTGGTATTGAACGTCATGGTGTAAGAAGTGAAGAGAACCCAGATGGTATTCAGGTTAATAACTATACTATCGTTCCTACGGTTTGTTCAAACTGTGAAGCTGGTTGTGGTCTTACTGCATGGGTTAATAAAGATACTATGACTGTAAGAAAGTATATGGGTAATCCACTCCATACAGGGAGCCGTGGTAGAAACTGTGCAAAAGGGTATGCGGTAACTTCGCAAATGTACGATCCAGATCGTATTCCGTTTCCGTTAAAAAGAGCTCCTGGTTCTAAACGTGGTGAAGGTAAATGGGTTCGTACAACATGGGATGATGCAATGGCTGAGATCGGTAAGAAAATGCACGATACGCTCAAAAAAGGTGATGAGATCTCTAAAAAACAGATCATCTACCATGTTGGTCGTCCAAATGAGAACGGTTTTGGTCACCGTGTTCCACACTCTATGGGTGTAGATGGATACAACTCACATACAAACATCTGTTCTGCAGGTGCGCGTCAGGGTACTATCCAGTGGGCAAATGATGACAGAAACTCTCCGGATTGGGCAAATGCAAGACTTATTTTCCTACAATCGTCTCACGCAGCAGATGCAGGGCACTACTTCCAACAATCTGCAGGACTTATTGCAGATGCACGTAAACGCGGTGCGAAGATGGTTGTACTTGATCCTAGAATGTCTAACTCTGCAGGTATGGCGGACTTATGGATTCCTTGCTGGCCAGGTACTGAGACGGCACTTTACCTTTATCTTGCAAACCGTGTACTTCATGAAAAAGATATCAATGGTACAGACCTTGTAAATCATGAGTTCTTTAAAGAGTGGGTTAACTGGGATCGCCTTATGGCTAATCGTGAGTATATTGAAAAACATATGCTTGGTAACGGTTATATCTCTAAGATGCCAAAAGATGACAGCTATGAGTCTTTTATTGAGATGATGAAAGAGTTATACTCTCCATATACAAAAGAGTTTGTAATCAAAGAGTGTAAACTTGAAGGTATGGATCATAAGCTTGATGCTCTATGGGAGATGTATATCGATGCTGGTGATAAGATCGCTACATATCTTTGGCGTGCAGGTCCGATCGCTCACCGTGGTGGTTGGATGATTACACGTGCTGGTTTCTTAACATTAGCGCTTCGTGGTGCACTTCGTGGTGACATTGGTGGAACATCTTTTCATCACTGGCATGAGATAAGTGTTGCTGGTAAAGGTGATAAGTCTACTGTAGCCGGTGAGAGACCTGCTAAAGTTGATGTATGGAATGAGATTCCATGGCCACCTGAGTATCCACTCTCTTCATATGAGATGAGTCACATTATGCCTCACCTCTTAATGGATGATGCATGGCATGAGAAGTGGACGAAAAAAGGGCTTAAAATTCCTAAGAGCATCGCAGTTTATATGCCTCGTATGTATAACCCTGTTTGGATTAACCCGGATGGTTTTAGATGGATCGAAGCGCTTAAACGTGAAGATAAGATTGAGTTATCATTTAACCTCTCTCCAACATGGTCTGAGACAAACTGGTACTGTGATTATGTACTTCCGGTAGGTCTGGCAGGTGAGAGAAATGATCAACAGTCAACGCCATCTAAACCAGAACAGCGTATTGAGTTCCGTCAGGCAGTTCTGCGTGTAGCAGCTGAAAAAGCTGGTTGGAAAGCAAAAGACCCATCTCGTGCAACACTTGAAGCACATATGAAGTTTGGTCTTGGTGAGATTTGGGAAGAGAGTGAATTCTGGCCAAATATCATGGTTCACCATGTTGATCCTGATGGTAGCCTTGGCATTAGAAAGTACTGGGCAAGTAAAAAAGATCCATCTCGTGCAGTGACTGTACCTGAGTACTTTGATGCGGCTATGAGTCTTCTTCCACGTCTTAAAGAGACTGCAACGAAGATGTATAAAAATGAAGAGTTCCCGGTATATGCATATATGAGAGATCATGGTGCATGGACAGAGAAGACTAATGTGTACAAACCACAAGAAGAGGAACTTAAAGTTGATTCTGAATATGTTTATGCACATGGTAAGAAGTATCCTAAAAATGAAGTGAAAAAAGATAAGTTTGGAGCTTTATGGATAGAACATGATGGTCGTGAGCACTCTATAGGTCTTGTAAAAGATGATAAGATTCTTGCAGGTTTCCATACAAGAAGTAAAAAACTTGAGTTCTTCTCTGAGTGGTTTGCTGAGTGGAAATGGCCAGAGTACGCTATTCCTGTTTACCCACGTAATGAGGGCGAATACAAAAAAATGGAGCACCTTGTAACGCAGGTACACCATAGTTTTATGAAAGCTGATAATGAATTTGCATTAAATACGGTATTTAGACTACCGTATAACATTCACACTCGTTCAGTGAACTCGAAACATCTTATGGAGATCTCTCAAAACCATAACCCGGTTTGGATCTACACAAAAGATGCAGAGAAACTTGGGATTAAACGTGGTGATCCTATTCGTGTAAAAGTTACAGATACAGTTTCTGGACTTGACAGCGGATACTTTGTTGCAATGGCGGTTCCAACTGAAGCAACTCGTCCTGGTGTTCTTGCTTGTTCACACCATGCTGGTCGTTGGAGACTTAAAGAGTCTGTAGATATTCCAGGATTTGAGCATCCGTTAACTATTATGGGTGTTGGTGCTCCGACATATGAGATGACAAATGATGGCAAAGTTGGTACACTTAAGCCTACTGGCGGACTTCATGCTCGTCATGATGTATGGCAGTTCAAAGAGTACAACAAAGACCTTGACAATATCTGGTGGGATGGACTAAGTGGTTCATGGCAAAATGCTGTGGCTCCTTCACATCCAGACCCTATTGCAGGTAACCATGCATGGCACCTAAAAGTTATCATCGAAAAAGCGCAGGCAGATGATAAGATTGGTGATATTGTTGTTAATTATGCAAACAACTTTAAAGTTTATCAAGCGTGGAGAGATCAACTGACTCGCCCACTTGATCACAACGATACAGAGAGACGTCCATGGTTTATCAAACGTCCAGCGGTTCCTCTCTCTAAAAAAGCTTACGAAGTTCATATTAAAGCGTAAGTTCTTTATTAAAGCCCACTTCAAGTGTGGCTTTAATATACTACATACAAAAGATAATCCAAAAGGTACATTGTAAATGCAAGAAAATATCCTCACGCAGCAGATTGCTCGTATAAATATCTATGCGCTACTCTCACGACTTTTAATGAGTGAAGTTGATGAAGAGATGCTAGAGTTGATACTCAAAGATGAAAATATGTTGTCTTTTTTCCCAACATTTGAATCATGGGAAAAAAGAGAACAATATAGTAATAAAGATTTGATTGAGAAATATCTCAATGTTGACTTTACAAACCTGCTGTTACTGCATCTTATTCCGTATGAGTCTTTTTATACACGGGAAGATCAGATGATGGAGACAGGTGGAGACAACCCGGTTCAGGCGATATTTAATGCTTTTGAATTTAATGTAGCCCTTGATAAGGCGCGTGTAATGGCGGCTGATCATATTGCTATAGAGCTTGAGTTTATGTATGAGCTTGCAAAAGCCGAGCTCAAAGCCATGGAAGATGGCAATATGCAGATAGCAAAAGAGATAGCGCAGATAGAGTATGGCTTTTTAAAAGATCATATTTTAGAGTGGGCTCCGATGTTTTTACTTAATATGAAAAATGAAGCAGGTACGGCATTTTATTATGATCTGGCTGACTTTGCTTTAGAGTTTATCTTGAGTGATTTTGAATACCTTAGTGAGCTTAAAAAGAGAGACTATGACTATCTGGCAGGGAGTAAATAATGGATATCAATGATTTAAATGATTTACGAAATGAGTTTGAAGCGCTGCAAAAAAGAAATATGCTCCTTGAAGAGTGTGCCGAGGGGTGTGAGCTTGATGAGGAGTCACGTGAAGAGTATCCAGACTACTTAGCTGCAATCTATACTGAGATTATGCCACCGGTTAAGAGTGGTATCTACCTCTCACGCTGGGATTTAAAAACACTTGCTTCTACACTGGGTGAATCGTTTGCTTTAGATGTGCGTGAGCGTATGTTCAAGAAGTTTATGCAGTGGGTAGGAACTCCAGAGGATATGCAGGAGGTTATACGTGTTTTTAAAGAGCATATCGATATGAAGTGTGATCTCTATCGTGACTACAGTAAGAGATATCCTTCTTCAAAGCCTATCTTTGATGAAAAGATCAAAAAAGCAGATTCCGCAAAACGTTATCTTGATAAAGTTTATACAGAGTTCTTTACTTAATTTTAAATAGTTTTTGCAAGAAAAGATACTTAGCTGAAGTATCTGCTTCTTGCTAAGACTTTTTACATCACTTCTATCTTTTTAATCCCTTTATAATCTTTGCAAGCTCTTTTTTTATCTGTTGAAATTTATAAGTACTCTTTGTATTATAGACGATATCTTCAAGTTTGTGATGAAGAGGATAGAACTCTTTTTGGTCTTGATACTTGTTGGTAAGTAAAAAGAGTAACTCTTTTGCATCTGTTGTATTGTCAATATCTTCAAAGGCACTCTTTGTAGTTTTTTTCTTTTCTCTATGGAGAATTTTTGCACTTATAAAACCTGCTAGAAAAATTAAAACATAAAGAAAGAAGTTTTGTACTTTTTCATAGAAAAGAGGCTCAGATGGGTACTCGTCTTTATCAAGAAGTATCTCTTTATTCATTGGATTTACATGAATTTTGTACTCTTTTGTCTTTAGGGTGTAGTATCTGTTTTTTTGTGGAGAGAAGCAGTGTATGCTTTGAGAGGGAAGGGTGAAGTCCTGGCTTGCTACGATAGCATAACTATATTCCTGTTGTATTTCATAACCATTTGGAGTCGCTTTGTTGTAGTGTTTGATGATATCTTTAAAGATATTAAGCGAACTGTTTTGAGGAATGAGTTCTAGATTAAATTCATCAAACCCCAACCCTTTTAAAAAATATTTTAAATGAATGCCCTCATAAGCATCTGTTGTTGTTTTGTCAATTTGAGATGTGATACTGAATTCTCCGACTAAATCTACATTGTCAGCGAGTGATTTTACTTCTAATATAAGAGGGGTAAGAGGAATATGTGTATTATCTGTTTCAATCCACTTTACATTGTCTCTGCTGCCCTCATATACCTGTGCAATTGCCTCATCACTTGCAACTTTTACAGTAAAGTCGAAGTCTATGGTGATTTTACCGCTTTTAAGTGGAAAAAGGAGGTAATGAAAAGTGGTTTTTTTATGATGATAGGCGAGTTCTTTAGCCTCTTTTTTCAAGAGTGTGATTTTATAGTCCGGACTCTTTTTAGCTTCTAAAAAGAAAAACATTACATCAGATCTCTCTTTTTGTTCTGCTGTAAAGGTAAGCTCCACGGCCTCTTTGACGTAAGGATGCTCTTTATTAGCCCTTAGGCTAAAGTCAACAAGCTCATTTGCATGGAGTCCGCTTAGGATGAACAAAAGCAGAAGTAATCTACCATGGATGTTTTTCATTTGTATATCCTTTGTTGATAAGTTCATATGCTTTATAGCTGAACTTGTATTTTTGTTGTGACTTTGTTATTTTTGCATCTTTTTTTTGATACTGCTGTTGTGCTTTTTTTGTTCCCGCACTGGCTTTTGAAGAGGATGCATTATTGGATGAGGATTTCTTCTTTGAAGATTTGTTACTCTTCTTTTTAGAGCCTGCACCGCTTTTTTGATTGACCTTGGCTTTTTTAAGTGAGTCATATATCTCTTTTTTCTCAACAAGTCTCTTTCTGTAAAGCTCTAAAAGGTTTTCATAGCTTGCTTTGTCATATCCCAACGCAAGTGCTTTTTGATAATAGATCTTTGCTTTGTCATATTTTTTGAGTTTTGTTGCACAGATACCCAGCGTATAGAAGATGTTTTGTTTGAGTGTGGCATCTTTTGTTCTGATGCTTGCCAGAACTTCGGCAGCCTTGCGGTACTTGTGTAGCTGGTACAAGCTCAGGGCTTTGTTATAAGCACTCTGTGGTGAAGGTGAGAGCTTTTGAAAGTGAGCATAGGCCACAGGATAGTCTTTGTTCTTGTAAGCTCTCTTTGCCTCTTTGATGTGGTAAAAATCAAAAAGAGAATCGGCATGCGTTGTTTGCGCTGTAAAAGGAGTTGCAAAGAGTAGCAGGGGTAGCACGTTTTGTATCTTTGTCACTGCTGCAATAAAGAGAAATAGAGAGATAAGAAGAGGGAAGTAAAAGAGCTCTTTGTAGGAGTGTATGCTTATTGAGAGTTTTTTATCTTCTTTTTGCTGCTTTATAGCACTGCTTAGCTTGCTTGCTAAGGCACTCTGTGTTATCTCAAAGTACTCTCCCTGGCATGCATCTGCCAATGGTTTTAAGATGGGATTGATTCTTGAGATGACTATATTGTCATTTTCATCTACTAAAGTCTTGTTGCCTTTTTTGAGTAGAGCACCTTTGGATGATGCCGTTGCTATGATATAGGGGTGAATTGTATTCTCTTTACAGAGCTGCGTGAGCACTTGTAGGTCATACTCCTCTCCGCCATCTGTATAGAGAATGAGATTTTTCTCCTCAAAAGAGAGTTTTGCAACTGTTTGAAAAAGCTCTTTTAAAGAGGTGGATTTACTCAGGATGTTTTTTGGTTCTATGGCATCAAGCGCCATAAGAGATATCTGCGTATCGGTTGTTGGCGGAGAGATAAGCAGAGCGTTTGATGTAAATACAAAGAGAGTAAAACGATCTTTGTTCTTTTGCTGCATCAACTCTTTTGCCGAGGCTTTAGCAGCTTCAAATCTGTTAGGTTTGATATCATCGGCCTGCATAGAAAAAGAGGCATCAAGTGCTACAATGAACTCACTGGCATCGACTTTTTGTTCTGTTGGTCTGTTTTGTATGACAGGACGCATAAGTGCAAGAATGGCAAATAAGAGGCTCAGATAGAGCAGTTTTCTTTTTTTGTTGCTTTGTACCAGTGTATCACTTCTGTAAAGAAGGTAGAGTGGAATGAATAAAAAAGCCAAAAAAGGATAAACAAAACTCATAATGCCTGCTCCTCTTTTGAACTATAGAGCAGATAAGATATAAGCAGTACAGCAAATGCAAGAGGGTATATGAAAAGCATCTTTTTGTTAAGGTAATGTTTGGAGCGGATCTTACTTGGTTCTAAACGATTAAGCTCGTTGTAAATACTCTCAAGCATTGCTGCATCTTTTGCTTCAAACATCTTTGCATCTGTATCGTGAGCAATCTTTTGAAGCAGATTTTTATCATATTCTTTTCCAATCCCTAAGGTGTAGATTTTAACACCCTCTTTTTTAGCATCTTCTACTGCCTGTTTGACAGAGACTGCACCGCTGTTTTGTTTTCCGTCACTTAGCAGTACAATAACTTTTGATTTGGCTTCTCCTTTTTTAAGAATCTCTAATGCTCTAGCAATTCCTTCTCCAATAGCAGTACTCTCTCCTGCAATACCGACATCAAAAAAGTCCAGCAAAAAAGCAATGCTTTTCATATCATAGCTTAGTGGCAGGGCGCTGTAGGCATAGCTTCCAAAGATGGCAACACCAACATTATCATCATAGCGCTTGCGTATAAACTGTTTTAAAAGATTGCTAACGACATCGAACTTTTTTTGGGAGGGTTTTTCAGGGTTAAAACCACTCTCAGCCATAGAACCACTGGCATCAAGAGTAAAAACCAGGTCTCGTCCTTTTCGTTTGGAGGCGGCTTTTGAGTCATAACTTATAGGCGAAGCTAAAGAAGTAACCAAAAGAGATAATATAAGAGAGTAGAGGAGCTTTTCATATTGAATAAATTGTACTTTTTGTGTAAAAAGATGTGTATGTGGAAAAATAATCTCTTTGACACTCAAAGGGCATTTATAGATACAGACAATGAGTAAGAGAAGGACAAATGCATAAGGGTACTCGAAACTCAAGTGTGTAAACATCGCTTTTAAAACTCCGCCCAGAGCAGCCTTAAGTAGAGTCCGAGTGTTGATGTGTATCCTACTTCACTAAAGCGCAGTTTGGCATTTTTATCATAGATAAATGTTGTAGGATAACCGGCAATATTGAACTTGCGTGAGAGAGAGGCATCTTTGTCATTGACAACTGCAAAACTGTAATTGTGTTCTTTGAGGTAGTTATGAAGTTCATAGTCACTACCTGATTTTACTGCAATGGTAAGAACTTGGAAGTGTTTGGATAAGAAGTCAATATTTGAAGCTTCAACTTTACAGGTAGGACACCATGTTGCCCAAAAGTGTATAAGAATCGGTTTTGTACTATCTACATGATAGAGTGTGTTGTCAATAAGTCTGAACTCTTTTATAGTAAGGGGTGCATCATTAAGAGATTGTGAACGATAGATACTCATGACATTTGCGACTACTGTCATGACAAGAAGCATAATAATAAGGTCTTTTATCCAGTATTTTATTTTTTCTTTTGAGAGTTTCATAAGGATAGCTTAACGATATTGTAATAATAAACTGATAAAATAACAAAAAACTAAGGATATCTGATGAAAAAAGGTCTTTTTATCTCATTAAGTGCTGTATTTTTGTTAAGTGGTTGTGTATCAACAACAAAAGATGTGCAGCCAGCTAAAAAAGTAGATGCAAAAACAGAAACAAAAGTAACTAAAACAGTTACACAAGAGAAACAAAAAGTAAAAAAAACGGTTACATCACAAACTAAAAAAATGAAGATGCCAATGCAGCATAAAAAGATGAAAATGTTTCAAACAGTAGATGCCAAAGATGCAATTTTATTACAAAAAGGTCCTAACAAAGAACACTGTGCTATTTGCGGTATGAACCTTGTGAAGTTTTATAAAACAAATCATGCAGCTACACTTGGGGATCATAAAGTTCAGTACTGTTCTATTCATTGTTTAACAGATCATATAAAAGAGGGTGCCGAGTTAGAAAACCCTATGGTTGTAGATGTGACAACACTGAAGTTTATTCCTGTGACAGAAGCTTTTTATGTTGTAGGCAGTGATGTTCGTGGAACTATGAGCATGGTAAGTAAATATGCTTTTAAAAATCTAGATGATGCAAAGGCATTTCAGAAAAAACATGGTGGAAAGATAATGGATTTCTACTCTGCATGGCAAGTAGCAAAGAAAGATTTTCAAAAATAATCTTTTTGTCGCTACAGAAAAGATACTAACTCTCCTTGAATTTTAAGTAGTTATCTAAAAGGGTTAGTATATTTTTTTACCTACAGGGTTTTGAGAGTGAACTGGAATGTCCCCAATAAAATAGACATATTTTTAGCTGGTTGATTTTGCTAAAATACCAAGAGGTATTTTTATAAGATTAATGAGGTAAGAGTATGCCACCAAGATATACAGATGAGTTTAAAAGAGA
>JAMORG010000097.1 GCA_027063745.1 Sulfurimonas sp. | reverse complement strand
GCACCTTTAACTGTAAAACCACGACGCTTTCCTATTGTATAGTGCATATAACCCTTATGCTCACCTACAACATTCCCTTCACTATCAAGTACTTCACCAACTTTATCTACTTCAACATAATCTTTTAATACATCTGTATATGTAGTTTCAACAAAACATATTTCACTCGATTCTTCTTGAGATGCAAATGACTCTAGTCCATCAATAGAAGCAGCTATCTCTTTAATATCTTTTTTCTGTCTCTCACCAAGAGGGAACTTTAATCTTGGAAGAATCTCTTTTTCTATATAAAAAAGAAAATAACTTTGATCTTTTGTGTCATCTTCTGCCTGATATAAAAATTTTCCATCTGTTTTAATATAGTGGCCCGTTGCTAAATAATCAGCTCCAATCTTATCTGCATAACGAATCATTTCACCAAATTTCATTGTTCTGTTGCAGAGTGCACATGGATTTGGTGTCTCACCTTTTGCATATGTATCTATAAAAGGTTTAAATACATTTTTGTTAAACTCTTCTTGCAGGTCAAGTACATGTAGCTTCACTCCTGTAAAATCTGCAGCTTTTTGAGCACGAGCCAAATGTATTTCATGGTATCCAGGTTTCGCATGAAGTTTCATATACAAACCTTCTACCTCATAGCCCTCTTCTTTTAATAAAAGTGTAGTAATTGTGGAATCAACACCTCCACTCATACCAACCAATACTTTTTTCTTCATCAATTTAACCCTTAAGTTGCTGCAGACGTTCTTTTTTTGTACCTATTGTTGTAATCTGTACCCCAAAGTTTCCATCTACTATTACAACTTCACCCTGCGCTATAACATGATTATCTACTAAAATATCCAAAGGATCATTTGCCAATTGATTCAACTCTATAACTGAGCCTATATCCATATTTAGAACATCTTTTAAAAGCATCTTTTTTGTACCGATACGCACTTTAACAGGTAACTTTACATCCATAATAAGTGCAATATTTTTCATCTCTTCAGAACTAAGTTTTACATCATCAGAGCAATCATTGTTACTTGCAATAGATAAAGAGGATTCCTCTTCAGCAGATACGGCACTCTCTGAATCACTTTCTCCATACAAAGATTGATAGACTCCATCATCAATAATAAACATTAAAAGAGAATTAATCGATTCAAGAGAGAACTTATACACA
Source organism: Sulfurimonas sp. (assembly GCA_027063745.1). Taxonomy (GTDB): domain Bacteria; phylum Campylobacterota; class Campylobacteria; order Campylobacterales; family Sulfurimonadaceae; genus Sulfurimonas. The sequence continues at coordinate 5,873 of JAMORG010000097.1, read as the reverse complement.
TACATTCTGCTAAAAGATTCTAAACTTACTTCATCTCCATCAGAGATCAGTTCTATACTCTCAACAGAAAATGAAAGAGAAGGAAGCCCTTGCTGAGCAGGAAGTGAGTTTGCTATGGCACCAAAGATATTTGAAACTATCTCTTTTGTTGCATCTAGATCATCATCATTGACATCTTCTCTGTCACTTGCCTCTTCTCCCATCATCATATCGGAGAGTGATGCAGCAAGATTCGGTGGCACAGCAATCATCGCTGTACCATCAACATCTCCACTTACTTTTATTTTTACAAGTACAATAGGTGGTACGATATTTGAGATAATACTTAACTCTTGTTCCTCTTTTAACTCTAATGAGGGAGCAACTCCAACAAGTGCTTCTATCGTTCCTTGTGTCTCTTCTTCAAAAAGCTTTAAAAAATCACTCATTTACTCTTCCTCATCTTTAAATAAATCATCATCTTCATGTATTATATCTTTAACACCTGAGATTTTTTCATGTCTCTGTTTTTCCAGTTTTTCCAAAGCACGTTTTACAGCATCTTTTTCTGTTTCAATTATTTCAGTAATTTGAATAGACTTTCTAAAGCGACGTAAACCTATCTCCCCTTTAAAACGTTCTTTACCATCTACTGAAACAGTCACTATATCATCTGCTGCAGTTGAGAGACGCAATACATCTCCAACTTTTAGATCTAATATCTCTCCCATAGATAAATCCGCATCGCCAAGATTTGCCTCTACATTTACCTTCGCTCCACCAAGGAGTACTTTAAGTTCTGTATTTCTACTCTTTTTGGAACTTGTTTCATTGAGCATCAAGTCGCGTGAGGCAAGTTTTGGTAAAATCGGCTCTAAAGAGATTACCGGATAACAAATATTCATCATACCTGAGCTGTGCCCTATGATAATCTCCATTACTACCATTACAACAATCTCATTTTGTGCAACAATCTGTACAACATTTGGAGAGGATTCTTTAGACTCTACTGTAGGGTATATCTCCATAACAGGACCCCAAGCCTCTTTAAGTGTACTCATCATTACACGTAAAATAGTCTCAAACAAAGAGAGTTCGATGTCTGAAAACTCGCGTGAGGCATCAAAAGGTTCCCCTTTTCCTCCCAGCAATCTATCTAACATAGGAAAAGCGATAGAAGGGTTGATCTCAATAACACCACTGCCTTCTAAAGGTTTCATTGAAAAAACATTAAAACTTGTTGGATTTGGTAACGACATTAAGAATTCGCCATACGTCATCTGATCTACTGAGTGAAGTTGTATCTCTACAATAGAACGCATAATTGAAGAGATCTGTGATGCCAGACTTCTTGCCATTTTATCATGCACACCACGAAAAGCACGTAGCTGTTCTTTTGATACTCTGTTTGGTCTTTTAAAGTCATACAGTGTTACCTGTCGTTGTGGAAGAAGGTTGTCTTCGGCACTCTCTAGTACCTCATCACCTTCATCTTCAACAACATCCAGTAGCGCATCAATCTCTTCTTGGGAAAGTATATCTGCCATATTATGCTCCTATCCCATCTCGTATTTTTTTAATAACAGACTTGTGAATCTGTGAAATTCTCGACTCCGTAATGCCTAAAATCTCACTAATTTCTTTGAGTGTCAACTCTTCAAAATAATACAACTGTATTACCATCTGCTCTCGCTCTTTGTATGTAGAGAGCACTTTTTTAATAACTTCAATAAGCTCTTCTCTCTCTATCTGTGCAAGTGCTGCACCCTCATCACCAACTTGGAGTTGGTCATGAAGAGGCATCACTGTATAAATTGTAGAAGCAATTCGAGCATCATGTACTTTTTGAATATCTTCATCCAAAATCTCTGCTAATTCTTCATCACTCGGTTCATCATCATGCGTGAGCCGATACTCTTCTACTGCATAATCAATAGCTTTGATAAGTTTACGATTGGCGCGACTAACAATATCTAAGCTTCTTAAATAGTCAAGCATTGCACCATATACACGAGTTTTTGCATAACCCCAAAAAGAGTCATTAATGCTCTCATCATAACGGCGTGCAAGTTTGATTAACTCTTCTGTACCTATTGCAGAGAGGTCTGAAAAGTCTACAGAACTTGGGAGTCGTTCTTTGAGTCTATATGCCATTGCTTTTACTGCAGGAAGATACTGAATAGCCAGTTCATCTTCTTTATGTTTTAAGTCTTCAGTATATGCACTTATCATAACTTCTGTCCAGCAATATCATTTTGGTTCATTTTTATAGCCATATCTGTCAGCTTACACGCAGAGTCAATAAGTTTTTCACGCTTGTTTATCTCTTTTACAAAAAGATCAAGTTCTGCTTCATGAATCTCTTTTGGAAAGTTATACGCCTTTGCCGTGATAGTACGGTAATACATAGCAATGATAACATGAGAAAACAGGTAAAAAAATGTCGTAATTAAAAATGTATAGGTAAAGAGTCCATCAGCATCAAATGATTTTAATATGCCAAAAATAATACCGACAAAAAAACCAAGCACTGTAAAAAAATAGACAAAATTCTCACCCAACATCACTACCCCAGTTTATCAAAAATGTTCCATTAAACGCCTAAAAAGGCCTGAGAGTCCACTCTCGTTTGATGTAACTAGCACGTTGCGTTCCAGCTTAGCAGCAATTTTAGCTGCAATTTGTTCTATATCTTTTGTTGCAATTGAAGATGGGTAAAGGGCACTAAAGAGTGCTCTTTGTTTAATTGAGTTGGCAACTTTTACATCACTGTTTATCTTTCCTAAAAGTTTTAAGTCCAATCCACCGCCAATATTTGCATCTGCTACTTTTTTAATCTTTTCAAAAACAGCAACTGCCTCACGCTCATTTTTAACCTGGTTCATAATCATACCAATATCATCACGCAGTGTTGCAATTGTTTTAATAGTTGCATAGGCATCTGTAATAGCTGCAGGATCGGGAACAGTCACAACCACAACATCATCGGCAGCATTTAAGAACATCTGAATATGCTCACCAATACCTGCACCCGTATCAATTATCATTATATCAAGCTTATCTAAAACCTGTGCCTCTTGCATAAAACGCTCAAAAAGAGCCATATCAGAGTACTTGAGTATCTCATCACCACTCTCACCAGGAATAAGAATAAGATTACGGGTAATTGGGATTAAAATATCTTTTACGGTCGCTTCACCTTTAAGTACATGCAAGATATTTTTTTTGATCTTGACATTAAACATCACATCAAGATTGGCAAGCCCGATATCTGCATCAAATATACCGACATTAAGTCCCTTTTGCGCCAAAGTATAAGCCAGGTTTGAGCTGATAGTACTCTTGCCTACACCGCCCTTTCCACTTGTAATGGCAACAAAGCGTGTCTTTTTAGACTTTTTAGGAGTTTTTTCATTTGATGCAACTAACTCTTCAAGTTTTTTAGCTTGATGATCCATCATACTTTACTCCTGTTAAATCCATGCAACAGACACTCAACCAAAAAGTCACTTGAAGCCGGTACCAGATCTTCTGGAACCTCTTGCCCAACAGAGAAGTAACTGATAGGTTTTTTTGTCTCATATGCAAGTGAGAAGATATTTCCAAAACCTCTTGTCTCATCCAACTTGGTAAACATCAAGGTATCAACTCCCAAAGATGAAAAGTTTTCATAGGTAACTTTTAAGTCTTCATATTTAATGGAACTTGGCATTACTAAAACTACATCAATCTGATAGCTTGTATTGTTTGCTTCCAAACACTCATAGATCTTCTCTATTTTGTTTTTATCATAAGGACTAGATCCCATTGTATCTATCAAGATATAGTCACAATAACGCAGTGACTCTAATGCTGATGAGAACTCAGGAGGATCTACTACCGTCTCAATGCCTAGTTTCATCATGCGAGCATACTGCATAAGCTGTTCAACTGCACCAATACGGTAAGTATCAAGCACAACCAGTCCGACTTTGTACTTCTTTTCCATCAAAAAAGAGTAACGCGCTGCAAGCTTTGCAATAGATGTTGTTTTCCCAACCCCTGTTGGACCGACAAGCATCATAACCTTTTTTGTACCTGGTGATAGCTGTGTTTCTCTTCGTATGGGTACCATCTTACGTAAAATCGTTTGAAAATAGCGCTTCACTGTTGCAGAGTTCTCACGCATCTTTAGAGGCATATGTTCTAGAGTGATTTTCATCAGCATATCAAGATGCTCTCTATTCATTCCGCTTTGAGATGCAAGACGATAAATTTCTGCAAATTCTGGTGGAATCTGACTCTCAAGATCAGGTGACTTTTCATCCCAAAACATATTTTGGATAATCTTTACCTTATCTGCAAGTTTGTTTATCTCAGACTTTATCTCTTTGAGCTCTTTAGGTTCTACTACCGCTTTTGTATCTGAAAAGCTCTCTCTTTTCGCTGATGATGGCTGCATATATTTTTCTAAAGGATCATCTACAACCTTGCTGATCTCCGATATCTGCTTCGCAGCGTTAGAGATATCAAACAAAACATCAGCCGACTCTTTTTTGAGTGACTTTTGCTCTGAAAGAGGCTTCTGTTTTTGAGAAAATGTAGCAGGGATATCACTCTCTTCTATTCCGATAACTATTTCATAGAGTGCATCACGTCCCAGTGCTTTTTTTTGCACTTCCCGTGTCTCGATAAGCATGCCCTCATCACCGATCTCCATCTTTGCTTTTTTGAGAGCTTCTGAAGGTGTTTTTCCTGTAAAGGTAAGTATCTTCATCCTCTCACTCCTGCCAATGGAATCACAACACTCTCACGCATATGCCATGAAGGGTGTGGAACAGTGAGTTTTTTTGTCTTAATAACACGATTGTCAAAAAATAGTATATCCAAATCTAATGTCCTTGGTGCATTTGCAAAGCTGCGTTTTCTACCAAACTTTTTCTCAACTCTCAAAAGGTAATCTAAAAACTTTTGAGGTGTCATGGAAGTTTGTAAAATCATAATTGAGTTAAAAAAATCATCCTGTTCTTTATAACCAAAAGGAGGATTTTTTAAAATCAACGATGTCTGCTTAATATCTACACGTCTATCACGTTGCAGATAGAAAAAAAGATGTTCAAAACGTCTGCGAACATCACCTGTGTTCCCACCTATGCCAACAGTCACAGAGTGTCTTTTTAGACTCTTTTTTTTATTGGCATAAGGAAAGTGCAAACCATAAAAAGAGAGAAGCTCTTTTGAGAGTCTGCGTGAGCGATACATTAAAAAACTACGCCTGCTTTTGTGCTGCAGCCTGTGCTTCCTGTGCTGCTTTGATCTCACTTAAAATCTGTAACATACCCATCATAGCCAAGTGATATCCAAACGGACCAAAACCGATAATAGATGATGCACATACAGGAGCGATCATATTTTTCTGACGGAAATCTTCACGGCGGTAAATATTACTGATATGTACTTCAATCGTAGGAATCGAAACCGCTGCAATCGCATCACGAATAGCGATAGATGTATGTGTATATGCAGCAGCATTGATAATGATACCGTGTGCTTCACCGTAACACTCTTGAATCTTATCTACAATCTCACCTTCAAGATTGCTTTGAAAGAACTCAATCTCAACACCGTTTTGTGCTGCTACCTCTTTCATCTGTGCATGAATCTGCTCTAATTTCATCGGACCGTAAATCTGTTGTTCACGAACACCGAGCATATTTAAGTTTGGACCTTGAATAACGACTATTTTCATCTTTTACCTTTTGTAATGTTTCATTTTTAGGTACTTATTTTATCCTAAAAAATATTAAATAGAGTTGCAATGAAAGCAAAAGTTATTAAATTATTTTTTTGCAGGTATAATACGCATAAAAAACAGAGAATATTTTATGAAAATCATTACACCTCACTATATTATG
>JAMORG010000096.1 GCA_027063745.1 Sulfurimonas sp. | reverse complement strand
CATTTTATGGAGAGTATTGCTGAGAGAGAGTGGCTTGATGAGAGTCGTGGTGACTTTAAGCCTTTCTTTAAAGAACTCCTCAAACAAGATAAACGTGTAAGCTCTGCAGAGGAGTTTTTGAGCTACTTTGAAGGAACAAACGCACTGCTGACGCATGTTACAAATGCTAGTGAAAGTGAGCTTGACTTCATTGCAAAAAACAAGTTAAAAATTATCCACTGTCCTATCTCAAACCGTCTTTTAGGAAACCCTACTCTTGATCTAGAAGCACTGGATGAGAAAGATATTACATGGATTGTAGCAACTGATGGGCTGAGTTCCAACTATGACCTTGACCTTTTTGAAGAGATGAAGATTTCACTCTTTATGCATGACAAAGCACCACTAAGTACTCTTGCCCAGTCACTTTTAGAAGGAGTGACTGTTCGTGCTGCAGAAGCACTGGGTCTTAATACCGGAGTTATTGAAGAGGGTAAAAATGCAGATATGCTTGTAGTAGATCTTGAGAGTGAACCGACAAAAGATCTAGCCTTGCATCTTATACTGCACCGTTACAATATCTCAAAAGTCTTTGTCAATGGTACTCTTGAAGTAGGAGAACTGTAATGGAAGGCTTTAAAAAGTTTTTTGCACCTATTGGTGCTGCGCTTAATTTTATTCAAAACCATTTTAAAGCACTGCTTTTTATACTTATTCTGGTACTTATCTTTGCACCAAAATCCGGACAGGAACTTACACCACACAATCTTGAAAAGATTATGCTCGTTGGCCCTATTATGGATGCAAGTGAAGTTATTGAGAAGATAAACAAAGCAGCAGAGAATAAAAATGTAAAAGGAGTTTTACTGGCAGTTGACTCACCAGGAGGTGCAGTTGCACCATCAGTAGAGATTGCCTATGCCATTAAGCGCTTACGTGAGCAAAAACCGGTTGTTGCCTATGCAAAAGGAACAATGGCGAGTGGAAGCTACTATGCAAGTATCTGGGCAGATAAAATCATCGCAAATCCAGGAAGTATGGTTGGGAGTATCGGTGTTATTATGCAGGGAGCTGATCTTAGTGGCATTATGCAAAAAATCGGTATAAAAACACAAGTAGTCAAAGCCGGTAAATATAAGCAAGTCGGAACAGCAGATAGACCATGGACACCTTATGAGAAAAATGAACTTAACAAAGTCATCTATGGTACTTATGATATGTTTACAAAAGATGTAGCAGATGCAAGAGGACTTGAGTATAAAAAGAGAGACTTTTATGCAAATGCACATATTTTTACTGCTGCACAGGCAAAAGATGTAGGTTTAGTTGACAGTGTCGGTGTAGAGTATGATGCAAAAAAAGAGCTTGAGACGCTTGCAAAAGTGAGCAATCCTGTATGGAACAAAGAGAGTGACTTTGACAAACTCATGAAAAAACTTGCAGCATCGAGTGCAGTTGTACTGCACACCTACTTTCCAAGCCTCACGCTAAGATAAAAGAGCTTTTTTAGAGCTCTTTTACTTCTATAACATTTGCTTTGTTCTCAAAGACTCTTTTGACTCTCTCTTGCCAAAGAACACCAAACATCTTTTTCTCATCTGCAGATGCAGCTCCAGCCATTATCTTTTGCATCAAAGGCATCATATCCGGTGAAGCAGGTACTGAGCTTGGATCATAGATAACATCAACACTCTTACCCGTATCTAGTCGCTTAAATCGAGCACTTGCATTGATGTCGGCATTAAAATGCATCAAAGAGTGACGAGCGAACTTGCCGCCTAAACCTTTAAAACCACTCTTGTCAGTTGCACCCGTAATATGTGCAACAACATTACCGACAACTCCGGCAACACCATCTTCAAGACCCTCTTTAAAAGAGACCTCTACCATACCTCGAACAGCTCTCTCACCAAAGAGTGCCTTAAGAGCTGCATCACTCATAAGATATGCTCCGGCAACTGTAGGACAAGAGTGCCCTGCTGCTTTTACGACTTCTATGTAGCTGATCTCATAAAGACCATCATCAAATACTCCTAAAATATCTGCTAAAGGATCTTGGAGTTTAATAGCTTCTACTGTATCAAAAAAATCTGGATAATTCATCTATATTTTCCTTGTCTCAAGGACTTGTGCACTCACTACAACATGGTCACTCTGTGCCTCAAAGGTATCACCCTTTTGCAGACTCTCAAGCTCTATAACACGACCATCTTTAGCAATCTGTGCAAAGCCCTTTTTTGTTTTGTATTTTGGATGGTTGGATTCTAGCATCTTTTGTAACTGTAAAAGTTGATTTTGCGCAAGTGAGAGTTTTGAAGCCATCGCTTGAGGCAGACGCTCTTTAAGGTTTAAAACCTCATTTGAGTAGCTTCGAAGTTTGAGAGCCATATTTTGCTCAAAAGCCTCACGCAACTGTGTTATGGCATCATGGCGTTGTTTGAGCTTTTTCTCTACAGAATGTTGCTCATAGGCATTTTTTAGGTGTTCAAGTTCTTGCTTTTTGTTATAGATCTTCTGCATAACAAGCTGCGTGAGCTGCTCACTCATAGCATCAAGTGTCATGAGCAGTTCATTTGTATCTGGAAGTATCATCTCCATAGCAGCACTTGGCGTTGGAGCACGCAGATCCGCTACAAAGTCACTGATAAGCCAATCTATCTCATGCCCGACAGCAGATACTATGGGTGTTTTGGCTTCAAAGATGGCATTTGCAACTATCTCTTCATTAAATGCCCAAAGATCTTCTATACTTCCACCACCACGACCAACAACGATGACATCATAACCCTCTTGGTCTGCTCTTTTGATTGCGTGAGCTATAGAAGCCGCGGCACTCTCACCCTGTACCAATACATCATAGATATCAATCTCCAAGAGCCTATAACGAGCATTTGCCACACGCAGCATATCCTGCAAAGCAGCTCCTGTTGCAGAGGTAATAAGTGCTACTCTTTGTGGAAATTTTGGCAGAGGCTTTTTTATCTCTGGATCAAAATAGCCTTGAGCAGAGAGCTTTTGTTTGAGCTGCTCATATGCAAGGGCTAGTGCACCCTGCCCTGATGGCTCAATAGAAAAACAGTTTATCTGATAGCTTCCACGAGGTTTATAGAGTGTGATAGCACCGTCGATAATAACTTTTTGTCCATCTTCAAGGCGAAATTTCAGCTTAGAGGCATTACCTCGAAACATTACACAGCTGATGGCCGAGCCACTGTCTTTTAAAGTAAAATAGATATGTCCGGAGTTATGAAAAGTGATGCGTGAGAGTTCACCCTCTACAAAGACCCGTGTAAAGGTCTCTTCCAGAAGATGTTTTATCTGTTCGTTGAGTGCGGAGACGGAGAGTGTGTGCACCTACACTCCCTTACTTTTTACGCGCGATCATTAAAGTAGAGATATCCATGGAGAAGCTTTGTGTGTGAAGCATCTCAAAACCGGCACGCTCAAGCTCTGCTTGCATCCCTTGAATCGTTACAAAGTTCTCAATCGAATCTGGTAAGTATGTGTATGCTTCAAGATTTTTAGAGATTGCTCCACCTACATATGGTAGGATTTTATGCATATAAAAATCACGAATCTTTTTGAGGATGTTTTTGTTTTCATCTTTCATAAACTCTAAAATAACTACAAGTCCACCTTGTTTAAGCACACGATTAAACTCATAAAATGCCTCTTGACGCTCTACTACATTTCTAATCCCGTATGTAATGCTAAGCATATCAGCACTTGTATCTTCAAGGGGGATCTCTGTCGCTTTTGCTATGTGGTAATGAAAATCTGGAAACTTCTTGCGAGCAACATCAACCATACCGTTTGATGGATCAACACCAACGAACTCTTTGATAGTTACACCGGCTTTATCTGCCTGCTTTTGCCAGTACCCCATCATATCACCCGTACCACAGGCAACATCCACAACTCTTGCTATCTCTTTTTTACCATAGTAGTTAAATGACAAATCACACGCTTTTTTACGCCATGAGATATCAACACCCATGCTCATTACACGATTTGCGGTATCATATGTCGGTGCGATGTCATCAAACATAGAGACAATCTTCTCCTGTTTTACATCACCCTCTTGTTCTAAAATGCTCATCTCTCCATCCTTTTCATCCACGCTATTATATCTTCGCTCTCTTTACTCAGATTTAAAAATTCAAAATTATCTTCACAAAAGTGTATTGATTGGCTCCCACCGAGTGATGGTGCGATGTAACAGAGATAGTAATCTACAACATTACGAGTAAGTGCATACATCATATCTGCACCCTCTATCATAATGTTTTTATACTCTTTGATTCTCTCTAGGTTATCTTCAATGAATACCTTACGCCCTGCAACATTAAAAAGAGGGATAGTTCTGTCAAAATCCTTCTTGCGTGAGAGTATCAAGATGTCAGGAGCTTTTCCGTTAACAAGTCTCGCATCAAGTGTTGGTCTGTCTTCACGTACAGTTCCCCCACCAATAACAAGTAAATCACACACATCACGCAGAGCATGAACATGTCTGCGAGACTCTTGTGAGCTGATAATGCCACCATCAGTTGTGCCATTGAGTCGTTGTGCCCACTTAAAATAGACAAAATGACTCTCCAATGTTTTTTGAAATGGATAGAGCAGTGCATCACATTCATCTTTTAAAATCTCAGAATAAACCATACAGTTATTCATAGAGAGCAGCATACTGCCGTTAGCTGCTTTTTTATTTGTATCGTTTGAGCCTACATAGACCTCTTTGATGCCAAGCTCTGCAATGAGACTGGCACATGAGGGAGTTTTTCCGTAATGAGAACAAGGCTCAAGTGTAGTGTAGAGTTTTGCATCTTCAAATATACCGTTATGATTACTTAGGAGGTGGGTATGTATATCTGCGGAGTCTGTTAGCGCTAAAATGTAGCTGTCATCTGTAAGTTTGTAGTAGGCTTGTTTGAGGGCATTTACCTCTGCGTGAGGTCCACCTGCTTTGTGGTGTGCTTCAACAGCTAAAATCTCGCCATGTCCGCCAACTACAGTACAACCTACGGCAGGATTTGGAAAAGTTAAACCCTGATATTTCCACGCCTCTTTGAGTGCGAGGCGCATATAAAAACTATCGTCTATTACCATTCAAAGTAAGTACGCGCTTTTTTAACATCGCTGTAAGGAATCGTCGCTGATGTTTCATCATTTTGGATATGAAGATTTTCACCCTCTACTGCTGTGAGTTTTCCACGAATCTTCTCTTTTTCACCATGAACGATACTTACATTTTCACCAATTGACTTTTTAAAATGATCAAGTGATGTAAGTTTACGCTCAATACCAGGACCACCTACTTCAAGACGATACTCTCCACTAACAGGAGAAGTAACATCTAAAAGTGGTGAGATAAGATGCGTGAGTTCTACAAAAGTATCAAGTGTTACACCTTTGCGTTTTCCATCTTCAAATTCAGGAGAAATTACGCTGATGCGAAAGATAGTCTCTCCATTTTCATTGACTATCACACTGTCATAGAGTTCTAACCCAACTGACTTGATAACAGATTCTATATCACTCTGAAGGCTCATCTTTTCTCTCTTTTGCAATTTTTTTAAATAGTTCTTCTATGTTTTGTGATTTTTTAAGCTGCTCATCAAACTCAAAAGCAAGTTTTGGACAACGAAACCAACCTTGATCTTTCATACAGTAGTCTTCAATGATAGGACGAGCTTTACGAAGCTGCTTTAGATACAAGCCCTTCTCACTCTCCATAAACCCTGTAGGATCTAGATAGACCTTTGCATCACTGCGTCCACGTGAGCACTTTACTTCAATAACACTCAGTTCATGCAGGCGTGCATCGTTAAGCTGTGAGAGTGCCTCAGGGATAAGCTCCGCTAAAATCGACTCTGTACGCTTAAGTTTTATCTGTGCTTCATTCACGCTCACGCAACCTTACAATGAAACTTTTTGTTCAACTTTTTTGAATGTTTCAATAACATCACCAACTTGAACATCATCATAGTTAGAGATGATAACACCACACTCATAACCGTTACCAATCTCAGCCACATCATCTTTGAAACGACGAAGTGATACAAGTTCACCCTCAAACGCAACAACACCCTCACGAATGACACGAACAAGACCACCACGAATAAGTTTACCATCGACAACGATACATCCGGCAACCATACCAGCAGGTGATTTAAATACATCACGTACTTCTGCCTGACCAGTCTGTTCTTCTGTCCATTTTGGTGCCATCATACCTGTTAACATCATCGTCATATCATCAAGAAGTTGATAGATTACAGAGTATGTTCTGATATCTACACCTTTTTGTTTTGCAAGTGCTTTTACTGAACCAGTTGGGCGAACATTAAATCCAAGAAGTACACAGTTTTCAGAGCTAGAGACCAATTCTACATCACTCTCTGTAATTCCACCAACACCACTTGAGATAATGTCAATCTTAACTTCATCATTTCTAAGCTCTTCAAGACTTGACTTGATCGCTTCAAGTGAACCGTGAACATCAGTTTTGAGTACAACTTTAAGTGATTTGAGTTTCCCTTCTGCAATCATTGCAGTCATATCTTCTAGAGATGACTTCGTAGATTTAGAAAGCTCTTTATGACGTTCATACTCTTTACGTTTGAGGGCATACTCTTTGGCCTCTTTATCACTCTCCATTGCCATAAGAATCTCACCAGCCGGTGGAACCTCATTCAAACCAACTGTAACAGCAGTATATGAAGGCGGAACCTCTTTAATGTTTTTACCCATATCATTGATAAGCGCTTTAACACGACCATAAGCTGCACCACACACAACATTGTCACCAACTTTAAGTGTACCGTTTTGAACGATTACAGTAGCAACCGGTCCACGACCTTTTTCAAGTGAAGACTCAACAACTGCTGCTTTTGCAGGTGCTTTTGGGTTTGCCTTAAGTTCAAGAACTTCTGCTGTAAGAAGGATGTTCTCTAAAAGGTCATCAATACCCATTCTGCTTTTCGCAGAAACAGGAACAAACTCGATATCTCCACCCCAGTCAATCGGAGTAATACCATGCTCTGCCATTTGACCTTTAACAAGATCAGGGTTTGCAGTCTCTTTATCCATTTTATTCATCGCAACAATGATAGGTTTTCCAGACTCTTTTGCAAGTTTGATAACTTCAAGTGTTTGTGGTTTTACACCATCATCAGCAGCAACAACAATAATAATAATATCTGTAATATCTGTACCACGTTGACGCATGTTAGAAAACGCTGCGTGACCCGGAGTATCGATAAATGTGATATCTTTACCATTTTGTGAAATTGTATATGCACCAATATGCTGTGTAATTCCACCTGCTTCACCATCAGCGACTTTAGCTTTACGAATAGCATCCAGAAGTGATGTCTTACCGTGGTCAACGTGACCCATAATAGTAATTACCGGTGGACGTTCAACTGCATCTGGATCCTCTTGTGGTTTTGACTCTTCTACATAGTTAAACTCATCTTTAGGGTCAATAATTGTTACTTCAACACCAAACTCTTCTGAAAGAATCTCGATCTCATCAGCACCTAAAAAGTCATTTTTTGTCATCATCATGCCAAGGTCAAAAAGAACTTTGATAATATCAGACATTGGGCGTTTGAGTTTTTCAGCAAACTCGTATACACGAATATCTTCAGGGATCTCAACATGCGTTACAGGCTCATCAGTGTGCTTCTCTTTTGTATACTTTTTACGTTTGTCACGAGAAACTTTTCTACCACGTGGTGCTTGCTTTTTGTTTGCATTTCTACCTATTGGTTTTGGAGCTCTTGGTTTTCTTGGCTCTTCAGCAATAATTTTAGCACGCTCAGTAGAGTTTAGGTCAAGAAGAACTACTTGGTCTTCTATATCCATAGAGACATCAGCCAAACTACCACCAAAGATATCTAGTTTTGTACCTTGATCTTTTTTCGGTGCCGGAGCAGACTTGTCTTTGTTCTTTTTCTTGCGTGCAAGCTCTTCAAGTGCCTCTTGAGACATCTTACCGTAAGATGATACAGATGCTGCATCACGTTTAGGCATAGAGTAGTTTTCTGTCTCTTTTGGTTTTTTCTTTTTAACGATTTTAAGACCAGACTTTTTAATACCTGGTTTTGCAGATGGTTGAACAACACGTAAAGTAGACTCTTTTTTCTTCTTCACTTCTTTAAGAGGCTCTTCTTTTTCTTCTTTTTTAGAAGTTGTCTCTTCTTTAGCTTCAACTTCTTTTTTCTCTGCTTTTTCTTCTTCTAAAGGAGTTTCTTCTTTTTTAGCCTCTGCCGTAGTTGCAGTTGACTTCTCTTCTTGAGAAACCTCTTCTTTAGGAGTATCACTAGACTCTTTTGCTTTTGTTGTTTTTACAACTTTTGGCTTTGGTTTTTCTTCTTTGGCAGGTTCGCCATTGATGATATAGTTTGCAATTTTCTCTGCTTGTTCCATTGTAACAACGCTCTGAGCTGATTTTACTTCAAGCCCCATTTTTTTTGCTTTTTCCAATACATCTTTCGAAGCGATTCCGAGCTCTTTTGCAATTTCGTGTACTCTAACTTTTTCTGTCATCAGTGATGATCTCCTTTAGTGTGTTCATATGTTTGTCTCTATCTCCGCCTCTACACTGCCGCATAAGAGCGCGTACAAGCTTTTTTTCATCAGATAGACAATCATGACATAAATAAAAACTTCGCCCAACTCCCATAAATGGAGTAAGTTCTCCATCACTACATCGTAGCCTTAAAAGATTAAACTGTGCATCTTTTTGTCTGCAAGAGACACACATTCTTGTTGGTTGATGAAATTTTTTTGCCATTATATCTAAATCTTGCTTTTTTTAATAGGCTTAACGCTCTATTATTAATCCGTCATTGTCCAAATCAAGTGTTTTTACTATAAAATCTGGAAATTTCTGCTTTAATCTGTTAGCTATCATAGCCGAGTCATCATCATAAACCAAAGAGAAAAATGTAGATCCACTTCCTGATAATGTACTCATCAATGCTCCGCTCTCATAGGCAACTTTTTGTACCGAAAAGAGTTCAGGCAGTGTTTTCATTCTTGCTTTTTGATGAAAACGATCCTGTGCGGCCAGTTTGAGCATCTCCCAATCTTCATTAAAAAAAGCAGCCACTGTCAGTGCTGCGTGAGAGAGATTGTAGATGGCATTCTCTTTTGAGTATGATTTTGGCAGTACTGTGCGAGACTTTGCCGTGTTCATCTGCTTGTTTGGAATGACAACAACAGCTTTGAGATAGTTTGGCAGATGTTTTTTTTGAGAAAATACTTTGTTCTTCTCAATAGTAGCAACATTAAAGCCACCCATAACAGCCGGTGTAATGTTATCTGGATGTGGTTCATAAACCAAGGCATGGTTGAGTATTCTTCTTTTGCTCACGCGAATACCTGCTGCTTCATGTGCAGATGCTATAGCAGAGACTATTACAGCAGAAGAGCTCCCAAGACCTCTTGACATCGGAATCTGATTATAAAAAGTAAACTTAAAGTTCTGTTTCTTTTTTGTCAGGCG
This sequence comes from Sulfurimonas sp., assembly GCA_027063745.1. GTDB lineage: Bacteria > Campylobacterota > Campylobacteria > Campylobacterales > Sulfurimonadaceae > Sulfurimonas. The sequence goes on along the minus strand of JAMORG010000096.1, from coordinate 5,692 downwards.
TGAGTAGTGTTCATTAAAAATGGAGATAAAGAGGTTATTCCCTTTTAAACGCGGATTATCCTCGCCCTCTCCTTTGATACTGACACTAAAAAACTTTGATGGGTGAAACTCTACGCGGTTACGCAAGTCAACAGCAAGCCCCAGAGTATCAAAACCCGGTCCTAAGTTTGCTGAAGTTGCTGGTACACTGATTGTCACTGATTCTGTCCTATCCTACAGCACCTATTTTGTAAAGTGGCGCTGTATCTTTGCTAAATTCATTATAGTTGAGTTCTTTTGGAAGTTTAAAATCTACTTCCGGAACCGTTTCAAACTTTTGCGTTTGAATATTATCTGCTATTTTAACAAAACATAACTTTCCTATCGCTTTTATAGGTTTGTTATCATTAAAATAAAAAGCATCTCTTGCAAAGAGTGGTATCTTTTTTAAGATTGAGAGTGATTCTAAAAAGATATAGGCAACTTTTATAGCCATAAAACTTCCAGGTCCGTTGGCATAAAAGAGCTGTTTTAGTTCATACTTCTCCAAGATGTCTTTAAAAAGCAGCGGCAAAACATCTGAACTCTTCTCATAAGACTCTACCTCCTCTATGAGCTTTTGATTCTCATAGATACCTAATCGTATAGGTGAGTTGAGTGCAATAAGCACTACATCCACTTCTTTTTTAAGCATATGCTTTTTCTAACTCCGGCATCGCTTCACCAACAACTTCGATAACTTCATAGTTCTCAGCATCTGCCAAAAGTGCCAAAGTAAGCTTATGGTTAAGATCATGACTGCCTGCAAATGCTTCGTAGTTTCCTATAAAGTTCATCCCTATCAGACTCATATCTCCAATGGCATCCAAGATTTTATGACGTACAAATTCATCAGGAAAACGAAGCCCTTCTGGATTTAAGATCTTCTTCTCATCTAAAACGATAGCATTTTCAAGTGAACCGCCAAGTGCCAAACCTTTTGAGCGCAGATACTGCACCTCATGTAAAAAACCAAAAGTTCTTGCGCGTGAGATCTCACGCTTGTAGCTCTCTTTTGTAAAATGAAGGACATAAGCCTGCTCTTGAATGACAGGATGTGGAAACTTGATAGTAAAGTCATAGTTAAGATCTTTTGAAGGTGAGAGTTTTACATACTTCTCACCCTCTTTTACCTCTATCTCTTTTTTTATGCGCATAATCTTCTTTGGAGCAGCAAGTTCAATAACCTCTGCTTCATCTAAAAGCATACAGTAGCTGGCACTGCTTCCATCCATTACAGGAACTTCATCCGCATCAACTGTTATTTTGAGATTGTCTATTCCATACGCATAGACAGCAGAGAGCAGATGCTCAATAGTAGAGATGACATACTCCCCTTTACCTATTACTGTTGCCATACGGGTATCAACTACATTTTCAGGAAGGAGTGGAATCGAGACATCTACATCACATCTGTAAAAAACAATACCACTGTTTGCTTCAAGTGGTTCAAGTTTTAGCTTTACCGGTGAACCTTTATGCAGTCCAATTCCAACGAGTTCAACACTCTTTTTTATTGTAGTTTGATACATTTTCTTTCCCTATTGTTGATCGATGACTTTTTTAGCACTCTTAATTATATCATCAATATTGAGTTTTATCCACTGTTTATCCATCCACTCTTGCGGACGAACTTCAATTCCCTGTACTAAAACACCGAAATGAAGGTGGTCTCCCATTGCATATCCACTTTTACCTGTTTTAGCAATAACTGAGTTTGGTGGAACTTCTTCTCCCTCACTTACCTCAACAGACGAGCAGTGACCATAAAGTGTATAGAGGCCTAATCCATGAGAGATGATTGGCATATTTCCATATAAACCATTATAGTCGGCAAAAACAACTCTTCCACCGTTTTGTGTCTTTATTGGAGCCATTGCGTGAGAAGCCAAATCAAGTCCAAGATGATATGCTTCACTGACAAAGCGTCCGTTATAATAATATTTTCTATGATCTCCAAAATGAGCTACAACTGCTGCATTTTTCAGTGGATACATTCTTTTGATTTTAAAATCACTGATCATATCCTGTGGAACAACAGAAGTTATCTTATGAATAAGCTCCTCATTTTTCGCACGTACATCTTCATTTATGATTTTAAACTGTTCAAGCTTGTCTTCAATACCCTGCGTCTCTTCAAACTCATCAGCAAGATCATAAATTTTGCCTTTTAAAAATCTATCTGAGAGTGTGATTTTTGAGACACGGTATTTTTTATTTTTAAGATAAAGCGGAACATAGCGTTTTGTAACATTACCTGCCAAGTCCGTAGCAACGACTGTTGCTTTAAAGCCACTGTCTTTTACAGGCCATGCCAAAAGTGCAATATAATACCCCTCTTGATAAAACGGTTCTGCCTTAAAATGTTTGTTATGATTTGAAAGAATGTAGATATCATCAAGGTTTTCATCATCTACTTTAAAGATAACCAGTGCAGATCCACCACGCTGAATTTTGTATGAGTTGTTGATAATAGCTACTTGTGGGCGTTTTTTATCGATAGTAAACTTATATGATTTAATCACCTCATTACCATTAAAAAGGTTCCATTTACTTGCATCTTGTGCCTGAACGATGATAGTGATACTTTTGTCTTTAATTGTTGTTGAACCTCTTGGCGGTGCTATCTCCAACTCAACTTTATTCTCTACTGCCAAAGGCTGCTCATGAATAAGTGTCGTCTCACCCTTGCTAGTTTTAAGTACAACTCTGTAAGACTTTATACCACTTGTATCTTCAAGTGTCAGATGCAGAGGTTTTTTTAGATTCCAGTAACGGCTCTGTTCAGTAATACTAACTTGGGGAGCCTCACGCTCAAATGTATCAGAAAAGTACACATAAAGTGCTCCGGCTATTAGACCTACAAATATTATCATACTCATAATTGAAGAGTTGTTTCTTCTATTTTTCAATGTTTTCATCCTTTATAATTGTAACTGTTTTGTTCTTCTCATCACGCTTTAGCAGATGTACCTCTTGTACATGAGCAATACTTAAAAACTCTTCAAGCAAAGTATAGAGATCTTCTTGCACTGCTCCACTTTTTTCAAGCATCGACTCATCAAAATAGACAGATGCAACCCTTGCATTTTCCGTCAAACACATCTCTTTAAAAAGATATGCTCGCAGACGAAACAGCTTTAGTGGTTCTTGCTTTAAGAGCGCATTTTGTACACTTTTATATGCTGCACCATAATTTATTATTTGACTTACAGCAGCAAAAACCATACCATCACAAGTAGGGCTTGTAAAGTGTTTGTACTTCACAAAGTAGGCACAATAGAGTGCAGTTGCCATTTTTGCATTTACTTTAATACCCTCTTGTTCAAAATACAAAAACAGTGCATGAGCATCTATCTCTCTTGTATCTATAAACTCATCAGCTGAGGCTGGTGTGTTAGCGCGAAGTGCATCATACCATGGTAAAAAAGCAAACTTTTTTTCAACTTCTCCTACCAGTGATACTTTTTTATGCTGCATCAGCATATATGTATAGAGTGCAGAAGCAACTGCAAAAGAGTTGCCATCACACTGTAGAACAATATGCTTTCTTTCACTTATATCAGGTATCAAACTATCTACTTTTGCTAAAATTTAGAAAATTATATACTATTTTTTATTCATCTTGTAAACGTAGGCAAGAACTTCAGCAACTGCTGCAAAAAGACTCTCAGGAATAGTTTTATCTATCTCTACTTCGTTATAGAGTGAGCGCGCAAGTGGAGGGTTTTGGACAATGTGAACATGATGTTCACGCGCTATTTTTTTAATCTGTTGCGCAATATTATCTGCACCCTTTGCCACAACTATAGGTGCACTAGCCTTCTGCTGGTCATACTTAATGGCCACGGCATAGTGTGTTGGATTTGTAATGACGACATCTGCATTGGGAACTTCAGCCATCATACGCTTGCGTGAGGCCTCCATCTGTAATTGTCGTATGCGAGACTTTACAAGAGGGTCTCCCTCCATATTTTTCATTTCATCTTTTATCTCTTGTTTGGACATCTTTAGCCCGTCAAAATATTGTTTTCTAACAATAATAATATCAATAACAGCAAAGACAAAAATAATAAGCAACATAACCAAAGAGATGATAATTGCTTTGTCTTTTAGCCAGATTAGCTGGTCATGAAGTCCAAAAAGAGCAACGGTAGGTAGTTCTGTAATAAAGTAAAAAAAGAAGATAAACCCGACACCCAAGGTAGTAAAAGATTTAAAAGTGATCTTTATACCTTCTATGAGCTTTTTAAGTGAAAAAAGATTTTTCATCCCTTTAATAGGGTCAATCTTTTTAAAGTCTGGCATAATCGCTTTTGTAGTAAATAAAAAACCAAACTGTGAAAAAGCAGCAATTACACCGGCAACCGCAACGGCCAAAGCCAATGGCAAAACCATCAACAAAAACTCTCTGATAGTCACCAGTGCAATATCGAGCATATCAACTTTTGTCAGCTCCATTCCAATAAGAGAAAAGTAATATGAAAAAAGCAAAAACATATGTTTTGCCATAAAAGGAAAGAGCATCAAGAGTGCTAAAATAGCTACAAAAAGGGTAACCACACCAGAGGCATCTTGAGATTTTGGAACATTTCCCTCTTTTCGGGCATCCTCTATCTTCTTGGGGGTGGGTTCTTCTGTTTTTTCAGCATCATCAGCCATTTAAATCTCCTAGAAGAACTCACAGAAGTTTACTCTAAACTTCTCTTTAGTGCCACAGCGGCAAGCGTAAAAAAAGGGATTTGTTCCTTTTTTGTTTAAAAAAAAGTGTTCTTCTGTTTTTTCAGCATCATCAGCCATAGTTTGTAGCCTTTAGTGCTTTAATCCATCTTCATTGAAAGATCGATCCAGTTTGCCTGATGAATAAGTGAGCCAGAACTTATCGCATCTACTCCGGTTTTTGCATAGGCTTCAATCGTCTCAAGTGAGATATTACCACTTGCTTCGAGTAAAATATGCGGATAGTTCTCATTTCTGTAGGCAACGACCTCACGCACCTGTTCTGGTGTCATATTGTCACACATAACAATGTCACATGCTGCCTTCATAGCATCTTGTGCTATCCAAAGAGTCTCTGCCTCTATCTCTATCTTTGCAGTAAAAGGAATCACTTTTCTGGCTTTTTGAATATACGCTGAGAGATCTTCGATCGTTTTGAGGTGTGTATCTTTTATCATCAACGAATCATCCAGACCCATTCTGTGATTAACCGCACCACCTGTTCGCGTGGCATACTTCTCAAAGCGTCTAAGCAGTGGACGGGTCTTTCTTGTATCGAGCAGCTTTACACCATAAGGCTCTATAATGTCAACATACTTTCGCGTGAGCGTTGCAATGGAGCTTGCATGCAAAAGCATATCAAGAATGGTTCTCTCACAGCGAAGCATTGCGTGAGAATCAGCCTCAAAAGTAGCTAAAATATCTCCTTTTACAAATCGCTCGCCATCATTTTTTAGCCACGTAACTTGGATGTCTTCTAACTTGCAAAGGAGATCAATGTACTCTACTCCGGCAACAACGCCATCACTCTTTGCAATGATCTTTGCACTTGATGGCACAGCAGGTTCTACAAGAGCATAAAGATCACCTCTTCCGACATCCTCAGCAAGTGCCTCTTTTACAAATGCTTCTATCATAAGGCTAACATTCTCTCTAATGCAAGACGAGCCCATTT